>JBBSPS010000161.1:0-9542 GCA_038258655.1 Bacteroidia bacterium | reverse complement strand
TGGAGTTCCTACCTTTGACAGGACAAAAAAGTTAAGACATAAAGCCCCCCTAACTCTTAACTTTAGAAACTATGAAACCACAAAAAAAACATTACAGTAAAACGTACAAATTAAAAGCAGTTGCATTATGTGAACAACGCGAAAGTATAAGTTCAGCAGCAATAGAATTGGGTTTACGGCCAGACATGCTTAGCAGATGGAAAAAAGAGTATTCCCAAGATCAAGAAAAAGCTTTTATTGGCGGAGGCAATGCCAAAAGGAAAAAAGCAACTACTGAATTATCACTGTTAAAAAAAGAACTCCGAGAACTAAAATTAGAACGAGATATATTAAAAAAGGCGGTAGGCATCTTCTCCAAGAACGAGCGGTTAGATATCGATTTATTGTAAATCATACCTATTTATTTCCCGTTGAGAAGATGTGTAAAGTTTTAGAAGTAAGCAAAAGCGCATATTATGCATGGCATAATGGAAAATTATCCAAACGTGATGAAAGTAATGTCGCTCTGATAAAAGAAATAAGAGTAGTATATAATAATAGCAAAGGTACTTATTGTAGTCCAAGAATAGCAAAAGAATTGAATTGTAAAGGAATAGCAACATCAAACAAACGAGTAGCAAAACTCATGCGCAAAGAAGGAATACAAAGTAAAATTAGAAAGAAATATAAAATCACTACTGATTCTTCTCATAAGTATGCGGTAGCAGAAAATCTACTATCTCGAAATTTTCATGTGGAAGAAATAGCCACAGCATGGGTGTCAGACATTACTTATATTTCTACTCATCAAGGATGGGTTTATCTAACGATTATACTGGATTTAGCTGACCGAAAGGTTATTGGCTGGGCATTGAGTGATAGTTTAAAAGCTTGCAATACCGTTATCCCTGCGTGGAATATGGCAATAAAAAACAGACCAATACACAAAAAACTTTTATTTCACTCCGATAGAGGAGTACAATATGCGTGTGATGAGTTTTTATTTCATCTGAAAAAAAATAAAAATGTAACTCAAAGTATGAGTAGAAAAGGAAATTGTTGGGATAATGCTGTGGCTGAAAGCTTCTTTAAAACACTAAAAGTTGAATGTATTTATCATACAAAATTTGCCACCAAGCAACAAGCTGAATTAGCTGTTTTTGAATATATCGAAACTTGGTATAATAGAAACAGAAGGCATTCTGCTCTTAACGGATTGACTATTTTAGAATTTGAAAATTTAATTAAGCTAAAAAATGCGGCTTAAGGCTTAACTTTTTTGTCCTGTTTTTAGTAGGAATTCCAGTTGGATGAAGAGGATGATGAAAACGAATATTAACCCGATTAGAATTTAAAAGAATGGAAAGCACCTGTTTATATTGTGGAGAGCATTTTACGGCAATACGGTCGAGCAAAAAATATTGCAGCGATAACTGCAAGCAAATGGCATATTTTAAAAGAAACGGCTTGGTACTTTCAGGAACAACTGAAAATGAAGAGCGTTTGCATATTCCGGTAATTAGCGTAAACCCCAATAATACTGATGAAGTTAGTGTAAAATACGATAAGGAAAAAGATACCGTAAAATATGCTAACGAAGAGCTTATTGTAAAATACGATAAGGATAAGCAAAGTGAATTTGAATTTATGCCGCTGGCGGATGCGAAAGAAGAAGAAGAAGAAGAAGAACCCAAAATAGCGGACTCAAATAAAATAAGGGAGAAGGACAAGACAATTCAGATAATTGAAACAATTAAAAGTGCAGTTAAAATTGACGAAGAACAGAAAGAAGAAAACGAACCTCGTTACAAATGGATCAATAGTAAACTCATCAGTTTAGTTGAAAAAAAATACGAACAAAATTCCGGAGGCATTAAAATAAAAGAGCCCTTTGAGTATTGGGATTACGAAGAAGCAAAATATATTGTGTGGACAAACACTCGCTTTAGATGTTTAGCCGAGAGTTTAATTAAGCTAAGTAATTATAGCCGGATAGACCGCCACACCTTGCTTTGTATAGCGGATGCATTTAAGCGATTGGTTGCAAGCGAAACATTTAATAAGTTGCCAAATGATTATCCTTTTAAAGAATTCATAATTGAACTCTTTCTTGGATTAAATAAAATGCTTACTGATAAAGGGTGTTTAAGCATGTTCGCTTTTAAATTAACCAAAGAAAGAAAGGCGCAACTGATTTGCATTCGTCATCAATTAATGTTGCACACACCTGAAATAAAATTTACTGAAATAGATTTTGCTGAAGAAAGAACGCATCAAGAAAAAGTGCAACACTTAATCTCTGGTAAAAACGAAACAGAAAAAAAGAATGATTGGAGATACAGATACGAATCATTAAAACGAAAAGGATTATTGAATAACCAACAACTAAATAAAGCAGCATAATATGAAACGGAAAATAAAAATTAGATCTCCTTGCTGATTTTAGCAGATTAAAGTGTTCCGGAAAATATGCGTAAAACTAAACCAAAATATAGGCGAATTTAGGGCGCATTAGGGGGATTTCTTTATTTCAAAAGATGTTCGTAAATTAGCTATTATATTGATAGTCAATGTATTGAATGGATAAAGAAGGGGTGTTAAACAGAAGTGTAAAGAAAGCAAGAATAGAAATGAAAAGTGAGAGCGAAAATAACAAAGGATTAACCATTGAAAAATTGAGAATGATAAACGGTTATGAAAATGTAAGTGATGAACAAGCAAACAAGATTGTATTATCAATCAAAAAACTGGCTGTTCTTTTATGCGAACATTTTTTAAAACTTAAAAAGAAAAATGAGATCGATGAATTAAATGATTCTAGTAGAGCAAAAATAATTTTACTAAATACGAAAAATGATAATTCAAAAATTGAATACAAAAAACAAGCATAAAAAAATTAATTATAAATAAAAGAAAGAAGGCAAAAATGACAGAAGAACAAATAATCGACAATCGGTTTGGACGTTACGGAAAAAAGGAAGTAAAACAGTCCACATCTAATTTAGCTGTAATGTATACAAGGGTTTCCGGCAAAGGGCAGTTTGATAAAAACGAGTCTTTAGAAACTCAGCGAAAATCTATTGAAGAATATGCCAAGCGCAATAATTTAACAATTATATCAGCGTTTGGTGACACGTATGAAAGTGCAAAAACTGATGCGAGGAAAGAGTTTCAGCGAATGCTGAGTTTTGTAAATACAAGCAAAGGAAAGATAAGTACCATCTTGGTTTATAAAATGACTCGCTTTAGTAGAACAGGCGGAAAAGCAATTTCTATCGCTGATGAGTTAAGAGAGAAACATGGGGTTCATATTAAAGCAGTAACAGAACCAATTGATACATCTAATGCAAGTGGAGTTTTATTTCACGATATGCAACTTTTGTTCGGGCGGTGGGATAACGAACAGCGAAAGCAAGTGGCGATGGCAGGAATGAAAGCCAAGTTTGAAAAAGGAATTTGGGTTGTGAAACCTCCACAGGGCTATGATATTGTTAGAACAAGTGGGGAGCGTAAAATTGTTGTGAATTCCGATGGAAAGAAAATAAAAAAAGTTTGGGAATGGAAACTAATGGGTATGAAGAATGAAGAAATTGTTTCGAAGCTTCAGGCTATCGGTGTAAAAATGTACAAACAGCAATTACATAAAATTTTCATTAACCCTTTTTATTGCGGATTAGTATCACACGGAATGCTGAATGGAAAAGTGGTTGAAGGAGTACATGAGAAAATGATCACAAAAGAAACTTTTATGAAAGTAAATGAAGTGATTACATCTTCACCTAAATTTGGAGTACCTCATAAAGCATTGGATGGGAATATTCCGCTCAAGGGTTTCATTAAATGCTCGGATTGTAATCAGCCCTTTACAGGCTACATTGTAAAGAAGAAGAACTTGTACTACTACAAATGCAGAACAAACGGCTGTAAGTGTAATAAAAGCGCAAAAGAAATGCATCGCCTGTTTTCAGAGGAGCTTGAGAAATACGAAGTAAAACCAGATCTAACCGAGGCGATAAAAATTGAATTGGAAAGTACCTACCATGAACTGAATAAAGGTTCAGTTGAAAAGGAAGTAATACTTAAAGCGAGAATTATCGAACTAACCAAGGGTATTGAAACGCTTGAAGAGAAGCACTTCATAAAAGAGGAGATGCCCAAGGAAACCTACGAACGTTTTAGAGTAAAATACGCTAAGGAATTTGATAAAATCCGAAAGGAAATTGAGACTTGTGGAATTTCCATTTCGAACCTTAAAGAAATGATAAACGAAGCAGTAATTCTTTGCCGAAACCTGGGCCAACTGTGGCAAGATGGCGGTATAGCACTAAAGGAAGGATTGCAAAACTTACTCTTTCCTAACGGTTTGGTATATGACAAGAAAAATGGGGCATTTCGAACCTCTGAAATCAACTTTATAATTGCACAAATCGCCCGACACACGGGCGATTTGGCTATAATAAAAAAAGGACTTAGTTCTCAATTTGAGCCTAAGTCCCTTTCAGCGGAGAGAGAGGGATTCGAACCCTCGGTACCAGTTTCCCAGTACGACAGTTTAGCAAACTGTTCCTTTCGGCCTCTCAGGCATCTCTCCAAACCCTGTTTTTAAGGGACTGCAAATGTAAAAAAAGATTTGCGATTGCAAAATTAATCCGTCCTGATTTTAAAACCACTAATGTGTAAATAAATGAATGCAATAGTATTATATTTGCTATTATAATTAAAAATCTAAGATATGTCAGACTTTATCAACTCAGTAGCAAAATTAGTACTGTCAATTATGGTAATGGCATTTATTTCCAGTTGTAGTGGTGATTCAACTCCACCATCACAAATAAACGAAAATAGCCAAAATATAGGTGCTAATCAGGTTAAATATATCAAAATTGAGGACGCCCCCAATTTTTTACCTGCGTGGTCAAAAGAAAATATTTTAGTGTATCATGTTATAGGTGAACCGGATGATATGCACCCAACCAATGGAAATGCGGGTTTACGAACCGAAATTATGGGATATACTCAGATCTATATAGTAGGGACTGATTTTCAGAACCTAACACTTCGACCCATCGCTGTTAAAGCATTGCCAACGGTATCTGAAAACGGAAAGGAATACACTTATGAATTACGTAATGATATTAAATTTGATGATGGACAAAAATTATCTGTTGATGATGTGATTTTCACTCTTAAAGCTAACAAATGTCCTTTAACTAATAACCCTCAGGCAAAACCCTATTTAGAAAATATTATAAATATTGTGGCAGATAAAAATATTCCCGATGTATTTAAAATAATCATGAAAAATAAATACATTCAAAATATTTCTTTTTTAACAGATTTTCCCATTATGCAACGTAGTTTTTTCGATAAAAATAATGTGCTTTCAAAATATACTTTCACAGAATTCAACGACAAAAACTTTAAAGCTGATCAACAAAAAGAGCTGAACGATTGGGCCTCTGAATTTAATAGTGCTAAATACAGCCGCGATCCACAATTTTTAGTGGGTGCCGGCCCATATCGTTTTGACAAATGGGATGTAGGACAAAGCATTACACTTGTTCGTAAGGAAAACCATTGGTCAAAAGGTTCAACCAAAATGTATGAAACAGCATATCCTGAAAAAATAATTTTAAAATTAAACAAAGATGCCAATTCGCAAATATTAGAATTTAAATCCCAGACTCTGGATGCCTCTGCTTCTCTTTCTACTAAAACATTATTAGAATTACAAAAAAATGAGAATTTTAATGTTAATTACAATTCACGTTTTACGGATACATATAACTACAGTTATATTGCTATGAATATGAAACCGGACGGTGTAAAGCATAAAAAAATATTTACTGATAAAAAAGTAAGGCGCGTAATGGCACTACTTACTCCGCTTGATGAAATAAATAAGGTATTGAATAAGGGAAAGAACAAACGTATGATTGGCCCTGTATCGCCATTAAAACCGGAATACAATAGTGATCTGCAATTAATTCCTTTTGATATTGAAAGCGCTAAAATATTATTGGATGAAGCCGGTTGGAAGGATACTGATGGGGATAATATTCGTGATAAAATGATCGATGGGAAAAAAGTGAAAATGGAATTTAATTTAAATTATATGACAACTCAGGTAGAATGGAAAGACATAGCACAAATGATATCTGAACAAATGTATAAAGCAGGAGTAAAAGCAAACTTAAATCCGGTTGATTTAGCAGTATTATATGATGTAGCTAAAACCCACGACTTTGATATGTTAATGGCGGCATGGGCATCTAATTTTGCCCCAGAAGATTATACTCAAATATGGCATACCTCTTCATGGACATCCCAAGGTTCTAATTATACAGGCTTTGGCAACGCGGAATCCGATGCCTTGATAGATTCCATAAAATGCACATTGGATAATACAAAGCAGGGGGTTATGGTTAAAAGGTTGCAAGCAATAATTTATGATGAACAACCTTATATTTTTATGTTTGCCTCACTCAGAAGAAATGTAATTCATAAACGATTTGGGAATCAGGAAATGTACTTTGAGCGTCCGGGGGGCTGGTTAAGTAATTTAAAACTTTTATCAAATACGGGAACTTCAATAAAACCCTCTGCTACTAATTAACACATTTTTCTTTGTTGAAACTGGAAATTAATTTATGCTGAAGTATATTACCAAACGTATTTTAATTTTTATTCCTACCCTTATCATAATTACCTTATTGGGCTTTATTATTAGTGTGAATGCTCCAGGCGATCCTGTAGAACGTATGATAGTAGCGGCTCAGAGTGGAGGAGAGGTGGGTTCCCAAACGGTCAATCAACTAGAGCAAAAAAAATTCTGGAGAAAAAAATTAGGATTAGACCTTCCTGTATTTTACATTTCTATCACCTCACTTTCGCGTCCGGATACGCTTTATAAAATTTATGATAAAAGTGAAAAAGAGGCATTGGATCGCCTGATCTCAAAATTTGGTAATTGGAATGAAATCCAAGATTATTATAAAAACTTGGATGGTTTTTATTTATCACAAGTCGCCTTTACATTAGATACTAATCAGATTAGGCAATATGATAAGAATGCAGTTACAGAAACGCTCAATCAAATTAAATTTGAAACTTCTGCATTAAAATCATCTTATGAAGAAAATGTAATTGAAGCCAAGTTTAATAAAATAAAGTTGTTACTTTTTTATTACCCTTTTTTAGCCCGGTTTCAGCAACCCTTTAATTTGATCGAATACAAATATTTAACAATTAAAAAAACAGCAACTCCCTGGAAAAATTATATTCCGGCACTCGTATTCTATAAAAAAAATCAATATCACCGTTGGTTGTTTGGAGATGGCGGCGTGTTTTCAAAAGGATTGATACGTGGCGACTTTGGTACTTCTTATGTTACAAAACAGCCTATTTCAGATGTAATTTATTCTAAAATAGGCTGGTCACTATTTTTTGCAATGCTCTCGGTTTTGCTTGCTTATATAGTGAGCATTCCTATTGGTGTAAAGGCCGCAGCTAATCGTGGTTCACGCTTTGATAAAACTTCGTCCATCATTCTATTCATGTTGTATTCCATGCCCTCATTCTGGCTCGCCACTCTTTTATTAATGACCTTTGCAAACCCGGATGTAATACATTGGTTCCCTGCATCAGGCGTAAAACCTGCTATTGGGTATCCTGAAAGTGCCGGATTTTTTCTTAAAATGAAAACATCCTTACCTTATATTATACTTCCCGCGATTTGTTATACCTATAGTTCATTCGCATTTTTATCACGTACTGTAAGGGTTTCCATGATAGAAACCGTTGGACAGGATTACATTCGGACAGCACGTGCTAAAGGATTGACAGAAAAAATGGTAATCTGGAAACATGCGTTCCGCAATTCATTATTGCCCATTATAACCGTGTTTGCCAATATTTTTCCGGCAACCATTGGTGGCTCTGTTATATTAGAAACTATTTTTACTATTCCCGGAATGGGCTCTGAAGCCATTTTCGCGATTCAAAATAATAATTATCCAATGATCATCGCAATACTTACTATTACTGGATTTTTAACATTGCTTGGTTATTTAATTTCAGATATTTTGTATGCAGTTGTGGATCCACGGATTTCTTATAAATAATTTATATAATGCCTGAAGAAAACCTGGAAAATAAATTAGAATTTCAATTAGAGGATGAAATTTTGTTGGTTTCACAAAATAAAGATTTCAAATTCAGAGAGTATGCATGGGGGCAGTTCAAAAAAAATAAAGCCGCATATTATTCTTTTAAAATATTGATCGTATTAACCGTTCTCGCTCTAATTGCACCATTTATTGCTACAGACCAGCCTCTTTATTGCAACTATAAAGGAGTGAATATGTTTCCTGCATTTTCTTTTTCTAACCGTTGTGATATTAAAGATCCTTCAACAGGAAATATTGAGATCATACAGTATGATATTGCAGATTGGAAACACATGGATACTGAAACCATTGTATTTGCCCCTGTTGCGTATGCCCCCAATAAAACTGATTATGATAATGCGAATTATATTGCTCCTGGCGCTAAACAAGTGTTTGTAAATAAAACTGGTGAAACAACTGATATGCCGACAAAATTTCGCCACTGGTTGGGAACAAATAAAGGTGGTGAAGATGTTTTATCCGGGTTAATAAATGGTACAAGAATATCCCTTAGCATTGGAATCTTATCTATGAGTATCGCTTCCTTTATAGGAATAATACTAGGAGCAATGGCAGGTTATTTTGGAGATAAAAAATTACAAACTACACGCGGTTCATTCTGGACATTGGTGATTGGCCTTATGTTTGCTTATTATTATGGCTTTTTCGTTCGTTCATATGCCATTGCCGATGGCTTTTCGATATCGGGATTCGCTATTTTAAGTCAATTATTTACTAGCGTATTTATTTTTTCAGTTATTGTTTTTCTTTTTTATTGTTTAGGAAAATTAATTGGAAAAATTTCTTTTTTAAGCAAACCTGTCTATATTCCTATAGATTCAATTATTTCGCGAATGATAGAAATTTTAATATCAATGCCTTTGTTGATTCTTATTATTTCTATTGCTGCGATCGCGAAAGAAAAATCAATTATTAATATTATGGTGATAATAGGACTTACTTCCTGGACGGGGATTGCACGCCTTACACGCGCAGAATTTTTACGCATATCTAATTTGGATTACATACAAGCCGCAGAATCAATGGGCTTTAATGAATTCCGGATTATTTTTAAACATGCCTTGCCTAACGGAATAGCACCGGCATTGGTTGCCATTGCATTTGGTGTAGCATCAGCAATTTTAATAGAATCTTCTTTGTCTTTTTTAGGAATAGGTGTTCCTCCAAGCGTGGTAACATGGGGTTCTTTATTGAGTGCAGGACGTGAACAATTCAGCGCATGGTGGTTGGTTATTTTTCCCGGATTAGCCATCTTCTTAACTGTAACTATTTATAATCTTTTAGGTGAAGGCTTGCGCGATGCATTGGACCCACGATTGAAGAAATAAATTACTTCTCTTTGTTACCAAATATTATTTTAATTCCTAAGGTAAT
>JBBSPS010000160.1:0-9573 GCA_038258655.1 Bacteroidia bacterium | reverse complement strand
GCAATTGTGGATGCTTTTATTTTATTAAAGCAATACCATAATAATTTTGAACTTTTGCAGGAACGAATAGATGAATTGGAATCAAAATTTAGTACAAAAATTGAAAATATAAATGAAGTAATAGATTTTTTGTTGACACAACCAGAATTGTTGGTAACCGAAAAGAAAGTTGTTGAGAAAGTAAAAAGAAATCCGATTGGATTTAAAACGAAAGAATAAAAGACGTAAAACATTATTACAGTGTACACGATAAAATCACAAATTAATAAGTTTATATTGACGATGTAGCATTAGTTATTTTGTAATAGTCATAGAATATAAACCAATTAATTTTTGAAATATGAAATCGAAATTTATGAAAAAAAGCGTAATTGCAATTGCATTTTTAATAGTATTAGGCTTTATTTTATTGAGCTGTAGCAGTAGTAAAAAAATATTTCCTGATTTTAAACTTGTTTCATTGCTAGGTGACACGATTACGAAAGCAGACTTTTCTGGGAAAATAACAGTGATTAATATTTGGGCTTCCTGGTGCAAGCCTTGTATTGGCGAAATTCCATTATTGAATAAAGTAGTGGAAAAATATAAAGACGATAAAAGTGTACAGTTTATTTCCTTAACAGATGATGACATCGAAAAAGCGAAAAACGTAGTTGATCGCACATCCTTTAACTATAAGCATATAGCAAATGCTAAAAAATTAATTGATCAACTTTCTGGAATGATCCAGGTACGTCCTAAACATATAATACTTAATCAACAGTGTGAGATTGTAGAAGAAAAATCAGGCGCAACGGACGATATAGATCAATATTTAATAAAACAAATAGAAGGGTTGCTTAAGAAAAAATAAGATTTTTAACCTTTGACTAAATAATGAAAGTAACAATAGACGGACATAGCATTGAAGTATCTGAAGGAACAACCATCCTGCAGGCCGCGCGTTTGATCGGTGGCGACATTGTTCCGCCTGCCATGTGTTTTTATACTAAATTAAAAACCAGCGGAGGTTATTGTCGTACCTGCATTGTAAAGGTTAGCAAAGGTTCTGAAAAAGATCCTCGTCCAATGCCAAAGCCTGTTGCATCCTGCCGTACTATGGTGATGGATGGAATGGAAGTGCAAAATATTACTTCTCCTGATTTGTTAGAAGCCCGTAAAGGTGTTGTTGAATTTTTATTGATCAATCATCCTTTGGATTGTCCTATCTGTGATCAGGCGGGAGAATGTCATCTTCAGGATCTAGGATATGAGCATGGGTTGGTAAAAACACGTTATGATTTTAAACGCAGAACTTTCAATCAGATAGATATTGGTCCACATATTAAATTACACATGACCCGTTGTATTCTATGCTATCGTTGTGTAAAAGTAGCGGATCAAATCACAGATGGACGTGTTCATGGAGTGCTTAACCGCGGAGATGTTTCTGAGATAACGACCTATATTCAAAATGTAGTTGATAATGATTTTTCCGGAAACGTGATCGATGTTTGTCCTGTGGGTGCATTAACAGATAAAACTTATCGTTTCAAAAGTCGTGTATGGTTTACTAAACCGATGGAAGCACATCGTAATTGTACAAAATGTTCCGGCAAGGTTTCTTTGTGGTTAAAAGGAAATGATGTGTTACGTGTAACAGGACGAAAAGATCAATGGGGTGAAGTAAATGATTGGATATGTAATGATTGTCGTTTTGAGAAAAAGAATGTAAATGACTGGACAGTTGAAGGACCAACACATATTGATCGTCATTCAGTGATATCACAAAATCATTATGAGAATTTAGCACAGTTGAAATTAGATATCGGTAAACAACAAAAACACATCGCTCAAAAAAATAAAAAATGATAGAATTCCTTATCTATAAAACTATTTTGGTTGTCATCATTTTTTCGATCACTTTAGGGATTGCTATGTACAGCACTTATGCAGAGCGTAAAGTAGCGGCCTTTTTGCAGGATCGAGTTGGGCCTGATAGAGCAGGACCGTTTGGAATTCTTCAGCCTTTGGCAGATGGCGTTAAAATGTTCATGAAAGAAGAAATGATTCCAAGTGTATCCAATAAGGCATTATTTATTATTGGTCCCGGAGTGTGCATGCTAACAGCTTGTATGACGGGTGTTGTAATTCCATGGGGAACATCTATTAATATTGGCGGTACTGATTATCCATTGCAGATCACTGATCTGAACATTGGAGTTCTTTATTTATTTGGTGTTATTTCTTTAGGAGTATACGGTATTATGATCGGTGGATGGGCATCCAATAATAAATTTTCATTGCTTGGTGCGGTACGCGCATCATCACAAATGATCAGTTATGAAGTAGCAATGGGTATTTCCATTATCGCTTTAGTAATGATAACAGGTACATTGAGCCTTAAAGACATTGCTGCTCAACAACATGGCTGGCATTGGAATATATTGGTTCAACCTTTGGGATGTTTGATATTTGTTATCTGTGCTTTCGCAGAAACCAATCGTGCTCCATTTGATTTACCTGAATGTGAAACCGAATTAGTAGGTGGTTATCATACTGAATACAGCTCTATGAAATTAGGTTTTTTCCTATTTGCTGAATACATAAATATGTTTATTTCATCCGGGGTGATTTCTACATTTTATTTTGGAGGTTATAACATGCCTTTCATTGGTAGATTTGTTCATAGTCCAAATATGCTGGCAATTTTAGGAGTTGTATTTTTATTTGCTAAAATATTTTTCGGAATATTTTTCTTTATGTGGGTTCGTTGGACATTGCCACGTTTCCGTTATGATCAGTTAATGAATTTAGGCTGGAAAATATTGATACCATTATCTATTTTGAATCTTGTTTTAACAGGAGGCTGGATGATGAGACATGAGATTATACATTATTTTGTAAAATAAAAATGCTAACAAACAGATCAAAAGTTGTTGTTAAAAAAGAGATGACCTTCATTGAAAGTCTATATCTACCTGCTATTTTCAGTGGTATGATGATCACTTTCAAACATTTGTTCAAGAAAACACCAACTATAAAATACCCGGAACAAACACGTGAATTCAGCAAAATTTATCGTGGACAGCATACATTAAAACGCGATGAGATAGGAGCGGAGCGTTGTACTGCTTGCGGATTATGTGCGGTAGCTTGCCCTGCTGAAGCTATTACAATGATAGCTGCTGAGCGTAAACCGGGAGAAGAACATTTGTATCGCGAAGAAAAGTATGCAGCTGTTTATGAGATCAATATGTTACGTTGTATTTTTTGTGGCGATTGTGAAGAAGCTTGTCCGAAAGAAGCAATATTTTTAACAGATAGAAAAGTAGATAGCTTTTATACACGTGGTGAATTGGTTTACGGAAAAGATATTTTAGTGGAAGGATTAGAAAAAGAAAAACGTGTAGATGTAAGTGTACGTGAAACGCCTGATGTTGCAAAGTTTAAAACGAATAAAGATCTGCAACACAACGAAACATTCGATAAAAACAAAAAAATAAAAGTTGGTGGTCATTAATTGTTTTAACAAATAAAAAACCATCAACCAACAACAAATTTATGATTACAACTTATTTATTTTACCTACTATCATTCTTAGCAATTATGTTTGCATTGATGGTAGTACTTTCTAAAAACCCTGTACACAGCGTATTATATTTAGTTCTCACCTTTTTTACAATAGCCGGCCATTATGTTTTATTGAATGCACAATTTTTAGCTGCGGTTCACATCATTGTATATGCAGGAGCAATCATGGTGTTATTTCTTTTTGTGATCATGTTATTAAACCTGAATAAAGAAACGGAACCACATAAAAGTATTTGGTTGAAAGTTTCAGCTACTATTGCTTCTGGATTATTATTGGTAGTGCTGGTAGGTTCTTTAAAAGGCGCAGAAACAATTCAATCAACAAATGTATTTGATCCTAATATTGGTTTAATCCAGAATTTAGGAAAAACATTATTCAAAGATTTTTTATTGCCTTTTGAAGTGTCATCAATATTGTTATTAGCAGCAATGGTGGGCGCAGTAATGTTAGGTAAGAAAAGTATTAAATAATACCTCACCCCTTAATCCCCTCTCCCAAGGAGAGGGGGCAATTGGTGACATAGGTGAATAAATATAAATTAACTAAGCTTAGTGTTCCTTAGTGAACTTTTGTCTTAGTGGTAAAAAAAATAAAGATGTCAGCAATTCAAATAGTTCCGATAGAGTGGTATTTATTATTAAGCACTGTGCTGTTCACCATTGGTGTGTTAGGAGTGTTGTTTAGACGTAATGCCATTATTATTTTTATGTCGATAGAGTTAATGCTGAATGCCGTGAACTTATTGTTAGTTGCATTTTCCAGCTATTTATCAGATAGTAAAGGACAGGTTTTTGTATTTTTTATTATGGCAGTAGCAGCCGCAGAAGTAGCGGTAGGATTGGCTGTTTTGATGATGGTGTATAGGAATACTAAGTCGTCAGATATTGAAGTAATGACAAAATTGAAATGGTAATGTAGGTGTAGGTCAGAATTGTATTCTGACCATATAAAATAATAAATATGATAAAATTAGTTTGCTTAATTCCACTTTTCCCCCTGATCGGATTCGTGATTATTGGATTATTTGGAAAAAATTTATCAAAAGGATTAGTAAGCATAATTGGCTGTGGTTCTGTGCTTAGTGCATTTGCCATAGCATTGGGAATATTTTTAGAACTGATAGGACAAGCTGAAAAATCAGTTACTATTAATTTATTTAGTTGGATCACTGCCGGTCAACTTTCCATTCCATTCTCTTTTTTAATTGATCCATTATCTTCTTTATTTTTATTGATCATTACCGGAGTAGGATTTTTAATTCATGTATACTCATCAGGTTATATGAGTCATGATGAAGGTTTTTCGCGCTTCTTCGCATATTTGAATTTATTTATTTTCTTTATGCTATTGTTGGTATTAGGTTCTAACTACTTAATAATGTTTGTTGGTTGGGAAGGCGTTGGATTGTGTTCATACTTATTGATTGGTTTTTGGTTTAAGAATACAGCTTATAACAATGCCGCTAAAAAAGCATTTGTGATGAATCGTATTGGTGATCTAGGTTTTTTATTGGGCATCATTTTAATATTTGTAACGTTTGGAAGCATTACCTACCATGATGTATTTGAACAAGCGAAGAATATGGCTTCGGGCAATCCTGTATTAACATCCATCACGTTATTATTATTTATTGGTGCAATGGGTAAAAGCGCTCAGCTTCCTTTATATACATGGTTACCTGATGCGATGGCGGGTCCTACACCAGTATCGGCATTGATCCATGCAGCTACAATGGTTACAGCAGGTATATACATGATCGCGCGTTCAAATATATTATATACACTATCTCCTTTCACGATGGAAGTAGTTGCTATTATTGGTGTGTGTACTGCATTGTTTGCAGCAACTATCGGTTTGGCACAAAATGATATTAAAAAAGTATTGGCTTATTCAACCGTATCACAATTAGGTTATATGTTTCTTGGCTTGGGCATTGGAGCATATACAGGCGCGGTGTTCCACGTAATGACACACGCTTTCTTTAAAGCATTATTATTCCTTGGAGCAGGTAGCGTGATTCATGCTATGAGTGGAGAACAAGATATTCGCAGCATGGGTGGATTAAAAAAACACTTACCGATAACACATATTACATTCTTGTTAGGAACATTAGCCATTGTAGGATTCCCCGGTTTCTCCGGATTCTTTTCAAAGGATGAAATACTAGCGCATGCTTGGGAACATAATAAATTATTATGGTTCCTTGGAATATTAGGTGCAGCTATGACAACCTTTTATATGTTCCGCTTGTATTTCCTTACGTTCAAAGGCAATTTCAGAGGTACTCATGATCAAGAGCATCACCTGCATGAATCACCAATGAGTATGACCATACCATTGGTTGTTTTAGCGATCCTTTCTGTAGTAGGTGGCTTGGTTGGCATTCCGGAAGTATTGGGTGGAAAACATTTCTTAGAAGAATTTTTAAAACCTGTGTTTGAAGATTCATCATTCCGTTTGGCACATCATTTAGCACCGGAAACAGAATACATGTTAATGGCTGTTGCGATCACAGTTATGGCAGTGTCATTGTATTATGCATACACAGTGTATGTTAAAAATAAAACACTGCCTGCTGCTGAAGGTGAAGAATTACAACCATTACATCAACTCGTTTACAAAAAATATTGGGTGGATGAATTATATGAAAATGTAATTACAAAACCCTTAAATGTTATTTCTGAAGGATTGTATAAAGTAGTAGACAACCAGGTAGATGGAATTGTAAATGGGGTAGGGATCATGGTGAAGAGAGTAAGTGCAGGTATTCGTCTTGTACAAACTGGAAATATTGGCTTTTATGTATTTGTAATGGTGATAAGCATAGTGCTTATTTTATTTACGCGATTATTATAGTACAGATAACGCCCTTCGACTAGGCTCAGGGTGACAACGAATTTAGAATTAGTGTTTGTTAAAATAAACTTAGTGAACCTTTGTGACCTTAGTGTCTTAGTGGTGAAAAAAGAAAACGTATGATTACAATAGCATTGATATTTTTTCCTTTACTTGCAGCATTATTGCTGTTATTGGTAAAGGGACAACAAGTAAAGAACATTGCATTGGGTGCTGCGATCATAGAATTTGTGATCGCAATTTATGCGCTTACTCAATTTCAACATACTGCAAATACACAATTTGAAGTAAGTTATTTCTGGATCTATTCATTAGGAATTCACTTTCATGTAGGGATGGATGGCATCTCATTGTTGATGGTCTTACTTACTACATTTCTTGTTCCGATAATTATTCTTACTTCTTCAAAAACAGAATATAAAAATCCTTCTTTATTTTATTCATTGATACTCTTCATGCAAATGGCATTGATAGGAGTGTTTGTATCACTTGACGGATTCTTGTTTTATGTGTTCTGGGAATTAGCATTGATCCCCATTTATTTTATTTGTTTGTTGTGGGGAGGAGAGAACAGGGCAAAGATCACGTTCAAATTTTTTATTTACACATTGGCAGGAAGTTTATTGATGCTTGCAGGCTTGATCTATTTATATCAACATACAGAAGGTCGCCATTCATTCAATATTGCTGCATTGTATAAAGCCGGACAAAGTTTAGATGTGATTCACCAGGGATATGTTTTCTGGGCTATGTTCATGGCATTCGCAATTAAAATGCCGGTATTCCCTTTTCACACCTGGCAGCCTGATACGTATACAACAGCTCCAACACAAGGAACCATGTTGCTTTCGGGGATCATGTTAAAGATGGGAGCGTATGGAGTTATCCGCTGGTTATTACCTGTTGCACCATTAGGCGTTGAACATTGGATGAATACGGCCATCATACTTTCAGTGATCGGAATTGTATATGCTTCTTGTATTGCCATTGTGCAAAAAGATTTCAAACGTCTGATCGCTTACTCGTCTATTGCCCACGTTGGATTAATTTCCGCAGGTATCTTAGCACTTAATGTGCAAGGCTTGCAAGGCGCAATGATACAAATGGTCAGTCACGGTATAAATGTGGTTGGTTTATTTTTTATAGTTGATATAATTCAAAAACGCACCAATACAAGAGAGATCGCATCATTGGGAGGAATAAGAAATGTGAACCCTCAATTTGCAGTTTTATTTTTGATCGTATTATTAGGCAGTGTGGCATTGCCTTTAACAAATGGATTTATCGGTGAATTTTTATTGCTTAACGGAGTATATCAATACAATGCCTGGGTATGTGCCTTTGCAGGATTGTCGGTTATTTTAGGTGCTGTATATATGTTGCGCAGTTATCAATCAATTATGTTGGGTGAAACAAATATTATTACTTCTTCATTCGCTCCTTTGGCAGGAAGTGAAAAAACTGTATTGATAATTTTATGTGCTGCAATTATTGCGTTTGGAATATACCCTAAACCATTGCTGGATATAACAGAGCCTGCTGTAATAAAATTAGTTGAAGGAATTAAATTGGCAATAGGAAAATAAGAGCGAACACAGATTCGTAATTCGATAAAATTCGTAATTCGTAGGAATATATATGAAAGCATTAATATTACTTTCTTCTTTAGGTGTGATCGCATTACTTGCTGAAATATTCAGCTTTAAAAAATTATTGTATCCACTTGTATTATTAGGGTTGATCGCTACGTTTATTGTCAATATGTTTGATTGGAATGCCACGTATAACGTGTATTTCAACATGATGCGTTATGATAATTATGCAGTTGCATTTACTTCAGTAATATTAGTGATTGCATTTTTATGGTTCCTGATGTCTGAAAGTTATTTCCAGGAAGAAACCAGTCGCACCGATCATTTTGCATTGATATTATTTGCCTTGGCAGGCACAGTAATTATGGTTTCTTATACCAATATGACCATGTTGTTCTTAGGAATAGAAATTCTTTCTATACCAATGTACATACTCGCCGGAAGTAAAAAAGATGATGTGTTGTCGAATGAATCTGCATTCAAATATCTGATCATGGGTGCATTCGCTACCGGATTTTTATTGTTCGGTATCACGTTGATCTATGGCTCTACCGGATCATTTGATCTCACAGAAATAAAAGATTTTGTAACTGCGCATCAGGGAAATATTCCTTCGATATTTTATGCGGGCGTATTGTTGATGTTGATCGGTTTATCATTTAAAGTATCTGCAGCGCCATTTCATTTTTGGGCACCGGATGTTTACCAGGGTGCACCAACTGTGATAACAGCATTTATGGCAACCATTGTTAAAACTGCTGCATTTGCTGCATTTCTGCGGTTGTTCTCCACTTGTTTTGCAGAAGTTAGCGGTGCATGGACCCACATTGTATGGGTAATGGCAGCTATAACTTTATTAATAGGAAATATAACCGCTGTATTGCAAACAAGTACAAAACGCATGCTGGCTTATTCGAGTGTTGCACATGCCGGTTATATGTTATTGGCTTTATTGGCAGGTAATGAATATTCAAATAGCGCAATTTTATTTTATGCAGCGGCTTATTCAATTGGTTCTATCGGAACCTTCTGTGTATTAAATATTGTGTCTTCCTCAAAAGGAAGTGATGTTGTTGATTCATTCAATGGTTTAGGAAAATCCAATCCCTTATTAGCATTTGTAATGACCGTTGCTCTATTATCATTGGCCGGTATTCCTCCAACAGCCGGTTTTTTCGCGAAGTATTATATTTTCACTGCAGCATTCCAAGCAGGTTATGCAAGTTTGGTATTGATTGCGATTCTTACATCGTTAATTGGTGTATATTATTATTTCAGGATAATCATTGCGATGTATTTCAAAGAAAGTGTTGATGCTGAAATCACAGTTCAGGCAAACCACAAACTTTTACTGATCGTTGTAGTTATTGCGATCATTGCTTTGGGATTATTCCCTGATTGTTTGATCAGGTTGTTGTAAGAAATACACGAAAACCCTATTTAGAGCGTCATTGCGAGGAACGAAGCCCTTATGTTTGTAATGTGTAAGTTTAGAAAAATTTATACAGATGAAAACAAAGATAAAAGATTTTAGCGGAGAAAACATTTATG
>JBBSPS010000159.1:0-9621 GCA_038258655.1 Bacteroidia bacterium | reverse complement strand
TCGAAAAAGCCATGTTGCCTAATGCAGACAAAGTTGCAACACTTCTTCAAAAACTTCTCACCTGGTAGATTTTATGCAAACTGGAAATAAATAAGTGCCACTGCTGCTGTAGTCATTAAAATGAACGTAACAATCCCTAAGACGTTTGAAAAAATTCCATTTGTATCGTCTCCCATAATCTTTCTATTGTTGCAGATATGCAGTATAACACCTACCATCACCGGTGCGGTTATTCCATAAACTATCGCTGTGATATATAAAGTCAGGAAGGGAGTAATGCCAGTGAAATTTATAAACAAGCCAACCAACAGTGAAACTATGATAGTAATATAAAATCCTTTCGCCTCACTGAATTTTTTATCTAATCCTTCTTCCATTCAAAAGTTTCTGATAATATATACGATAAGGAACCAGTCAGTACCGGAATTGATAGTAACCCGGTTCCTATAATTCCTGCAGCAAATAAAATGTAGGAAAGATTTCCCGCGAGTGGTTTTAATGCAAGGGCGGCCTGGTCAACTGTATCAATCCTGTTAATGCCTGCATTATATAAAACAACTCCTGTAGTGAGAATGATAAAAAACATAACAACGTTGCTGAAAAACATTCCCGTGATAACATCCGATCGCATTTTCCGGATAGAAAACTTATCTACAATTATATGTATTCCCACCTGGGCCTGGTTTTCAGCTTCCATATTTGTCTGCCAGAAAAAAAGATACGGCGAAATTGTCGTGCCGAGGATAGCAACCAGTATTTCACAAAAGTCGCGGTTGAAGTGAACAGACGGAACAAAAGTATTTTTTAAAACAACTCCCCAATTTTTGGTTACCAAAAAAGGTACAATAATGTAAAGAAATAGAACGAGGCATAACCATTTCAAAATACCTGCAAGTTTTTTATAAGAATACTGAATGATTACATACATTAACAATGCGGTAAATAAAATACTGAAAGCAAAAGAAGGGATCGCCGGCACAAGAAGATTTGATACAGCCCCCATTCCTGCAATATCGGCACCGATATTAAGTGTAATTGCAGGAAAACTTAAAACCAGCATTACATATAAAAGCTTCCTGGAGTAATGGGTTTTAATAACATTGGTGAGGCCATTGCATGTGTAATCATTCCAATACGGGCGCACATTTCCTGGATACCCCCAATCGTCTATGCCCGGCAGTATGATTCACATGTGCGAATGCATTTACCCTTGAAAATTTATCATTGAATAATTGATCATGCCGGCCATCAGTGGGAAAGTGATCCACGCAGTCCATAATGTTGCCAAACCGAAACCTGCCCCTGCCTGCGAATAAGTAGCTATACCAGAAGGATCATCATCACTTGCACCAGTAATTAGTCCCGGCCCAAGTGATTTTATGTAATCTTTAAACTTGGTTTCCGATTCTTTTATCGAATACATAAAACTTTATTTCACTGTCATAAGAATGATAAATCCTTCACAACTTAAATTATTTGTCGCACCTCTTTATATATTTGGATGATTTTAAATTTTAAAATTTAGATTTTAAGGTGCTGGAACAAAAAATAAAAACCGAGATACAATTCCTGGAAGGGCCTCAAAGCAGGTGGAAAGATTTTAAATATATAGTAAGTGTATTTTTTGAATTTATAAAAGGCTTCAGGGCATTACATTTTGTAGGCCCATGTGTAACAGTATTTGGCTCTGCACGGTTTAAGGAAGATCACCCATATTATAAAAAAGCACGGGAGTTGTCAGGCGAGATAGCAAAACTGGGTTTTACAATTATGACAGGTGGTGGCCCCGGCATTATGGAAGCAGCTAACCGGGGTGCAAAAGATGTAGGAGGCAAAAGTGTAGGCTGCAATATCATTTTAGCTCACGAACAACATCGCAATCCCTATCTCGATAAATGGGTTGATATAAAATATTTTTTTCTTAGAAAGGCATTGCTGATAAAATATTCGTATGCATTTATTGTAATGCCCGGTGGGTTTGGTACGCTCGATGAATTTTATGAAGCCCTAACTCTTGTTCAGACAAAAAAAATTAATATGTTCCCTATCATTATTTTTGATAAAGACTTTTACCAAAATATTCTTCAACATAATGCCCACATGGCTGAAGCAGGAACTATATCAGTTACTGATGAAAAGCTCTATTTCGTAACTGATTCAATACCTGAAACCATTAAATACATCAAAGAAAAAAGCATAGCAGCATTCGGTCTAAAATATATGCAGCCCAGGAAACCGTTCCGGGGATTTTTTGAAAGAGGCTTTAAGAAAATCTCGGAGTCTATTTATTTTTAATGATCTCAATTTTTAGCAGGCCTAAGTAGATTCCTATTGCCAACCTTCTTCAGTCTTAATCAGGGTAACTGTTTTGCTATCAAATTTTTCTTTATAACCAGCTGGTAACCCTGTACCAAAATCTGTACAGCCCTTTGGCCATTCAACTTCTCCTGAAACCACATACTGAAACCCTTTAAGTCCGAATATAGAAGTTGCCGGTTCGGTCTTAATAATTTCAAGGGAATTAACTTTTGCTGTCTCCGGACAAACATATTCCAATAGGACCTTCTTCTCAATATCTGCATTAGATGGCTTGCTTTTACAACTGAAAATAAAAAAAACAATTAAACAGGGGAATAGAAGTTTTTGGAACATAACTATTATTTTTTAAGTGAAAATTTACAAGAAAAACCGGGGGGAAGCAACAGGGATTTCTTAAGGAAAAGCAGAAATAAAAAACTAATATAATTATTATTATCTAAAAATTTTTATAACCTTATAAAAATTAATTTGACTTTTTTAGATAACCTGTTTTGGACAAGGCTTAATTGGTTGGGAGTACAGAGCAAATGCAGGAAGTATAAATAAAAAGTAAACTTATTTTCATAACATTTGCTCCAATTTAATTTTCATTTCTCAATCCATATTTATCAATGTATTCTTCAAAATTATTTATACATTGCTCCACACCCCATTCTTTAAATTGTTCTCTTGAATGTGTTGTGCAAACGCCAATAACTTTTATTCCGGCAGCTTTTGCTGAAAGCACACCTCCATGTGAATCTTCAAAAACAATCGCATCCCCGGGTTTTATTTTTAAGGTCGAAAGTACAAGTTCATAAATTTCAGGATGAGGCTTACCACTTGTAACCTGTTCGGCTCCCGCGATTAAATCGAATAACGTGCGAATATTAAGGTTGTCAACTATAAAGCTGACATTCTTTACATCACTCATTGTTGCTAGAGCAAGAGCAATATTTTTTTCCCTTGCTATTTGTAATAATTTTACAAGGCCGGGTTGCGCCTCAATAATATCTTTATAAAGTTCACGGTACAATTCTTCCTTTTCGTCACCAAGGCGTTTATTGTCCGCTTCATCTAAATCTCCAAAAAAACGAGGCATTATTTCTGTTGTCACACCGAAAATTCTTGGATGTAATTCCTCTTCGCTAATATGTATATCATACTTACTCAAAAATTGTAACCACGCTTTTGAATGATAAGAAATATTATTTACGATTGTGCCATCCATATCAAATATGAATGCTTTTATCTGCGTTTCACTATTCATGTTTTTGAAACTGCTTTTCTTTTAAATTATTTTTTTTCAAAAACTTTTTCTCCGTTTACAAAAGTCATTACCACCTGGATACTTAAAATATCGCTTGCATCTGTCGTCATTAAATCTTTATCGGTTATGATAAAATCTGCAAACTTGTTACGCTCAATGCTACCCTTTTCATCTTCTTCAAAATTACTTTTAGCGGCCCAGATAGTAATTCCCCGGAATGCATCCTGCCTGCTTAACGCATTTTCCATTTGAAAGCCTTCATCCGGCCACCCTTTGGCGTCCTTTCGAACAACTGCCGCATAAAAGGTTTTTATTGGAGAAATGTCTTCAACGGGAAAATCGGTGCCTAAAGGAATCCAGCCATTTTGTTTTAAGAGATCGTTGTATGCATAAGCATACTTCAATCTTTCTTTACCCAACCTGTCTCCGGCCCAGTACATATCCGATGTGGCGTGTGTCGGCTGTACCGATGGAATAATATTATAATCGCCGAAGAAATGAAAATCATCTTTATTAATTACCTGCGAATGTTCAATACGCCAGCGTAAATCATTTTTACTCTTTAAATATTTCGCATAAATTTTTAACATTGTCCTGTTACCGGAATCGCCAATTGCATGCGTACACATTTGAAAGCCATTTTGAGCTATAATATTGGCAACTGAATCAAAATGCTGCAGCGAACTTAGCAGGAAGCCACTCCAGCCAGGTTTATCAGCATACGGTTGCAACAGGCAAGCTCCTCGTGAACCTAATGCTCCATCCGCATATACTTTAAAAGAACGAACATTAAGGCGATGCGTTTTTATCTTTCCTTTTGAAAAAAGATATTCATAATTTTCTCTTTCATCGCTCAGCATAATGTACATGCGCATTTTAAGATCGTTGCTTTTCTGTAGCTGATCGACTAATAATGCGGCTCTATAGTTAAGCCCGCAATCATCAATAGTGGTTAATCCCACAGCAAAACAATTTCGCTGGGCATCCATTAAAGCGTCCTTTATTTGTGCAGGCATAGGACCCGGCATATTTTTATAAACAAGGTCTGTGGCGTTATCAATTAAAATACCTGTTAACTCTCCATTAACCGTCTCTATCTCTCCACCGGAAATGATATCACCGGCTTTTATATGAGATATTTCGAGGGCTTTCTTATTGGCAATGGCAGCATGTCCGTCCACCCTCGACAATACTACCGGTCGGTCAGGAAACAGTGCATTTAGTTTTTCATTTGTTGGGAAATTTTTTACAAGCCAGTCATTTTGGTCCCACCCCCTACCCGTTAACCATCCCTCTTTATTTACAGAAGCAAAAGATTTCAGTTTTTCTATAACATCATCCCAGCTTGAGGTTCCAACAAGGTTGGCTTTTTGCAAATCCAATCCATATCCGAAAAAATGAGCATGCGCATCTATTAAACCCGGATAGATAAATTTGCCTTCCGCATTAATTTTTTCTGTGGCGTCATATTTTTTTTGCAAGTCCTGCGTTTTGCCGACGTCTACAATTTTTCCTTTATCAACAGCAATAGCCTGCTGTTTGGTAAAATTTTTATCCACCGTGTAAACGGTTCCGTTATATACCAACAAATCGATTTTTTGTTGTGCAGCGGTTGAAAGGAAAACAAGACATAAGAAAGTGAACAGGAATAATTTCATAATTAATACTTATGGGAATGAAATTACGAAAGCCTGTTTAATATTAGTTCTCAAATGAAAGAGCCAAATATATACTTGAGCAATTTATTCTATTCATAACTTTATACAATGGCAGCACACGAACTAAAATCTTATTATGCAAAAGACCGGAAAGCCTGGAGAAACTGGCTGCAAAAACATCATACAAAGGAGCCAGGCGTATGGCTTATTTATAATAAAAAGAGCAGTGGCAAATCGCGGGTCTCTTATGAAGAAGCCGTTGAAGAAGCATTATGCTTTGGATGGATTGATACTATTGCAAAGCCAATAGACGAGTACACGTACAAGCAAAAATTTACGCCGCGAAAAATTAAAAGCGTATGGAGTGCATTAAATAAAAAACGTGTTGAAAAATTATTAGAGCAAAAATTAAAGACACCCCCCGGAATGGAAATAATTGAAACTGATAAAAAGAATGGATCATGGACACAACTTGATCATGTAGAAAATTTTATGTTCCCCCTGATTTAAAAAAGGTTTTTGCAAAAAATAAAAAAGTATTAAAATATTTTGAAGGCCTTGCAAAATTCAGCAGGAAACAATGGTTATACAGGTTACATAATGCAAAACTTCCTGAGACAAGAGCGAAGCGAATTGCTGAACTTATTGCAGAATCAGAACAGAAAATGTGAGAAGATTAAGATAATTGCTATTTATGTAGGAGTGGCTGGAATATTTTGTTATGGCAAAAATATTTTTTCAATTTCAAGCCAGGAATTAACTCTCTTATGTTTATGGTCGTTGTTTAATTTATTATGTGGTTGGGTAAATAAATAGGTTTCACCATCAAAATAATCCAGGTTTTTAAAATGATCATCAATCATAATATCAGCCTTAATAATTTTTTTTGAACCGCAGAAAACCATTTGCTGCCATCCTATAAAAGGAAAATGTTCGTTAAGCCATGATTGTTTTTCAGAAAGGCTTTGGGGAAATTCTGTTGCGGACGAAACTATATAAATTTCGTATCGTTCATTTAGTTTTTTTAAAACTTCCTGGCTACGAGGCATAACAGGAGCGCTCCTAAAAAAATCATCTGTTCTTACGTAGTTGTAGCCATTTGGAAATATCTCGAATTCAGCAATGCCGTCCATATCTTCTATCAGTAAAGTTTTTCCAAATTCCGTAGCATGCATTTTAATAAATTGGCTGTAAGTGTCGGCCAATACCCCATCCATATCGACTGCTATTGTTTTCATATTGTATCGTTCTTTTAGATTTGACAACTTTTAAAAAGTTGTCAAATCTTTTAAGGCATTAATCATCTATTTCCAATCCGCCTGATAAATCTTTATGATGTTCTTCATGAAATTGAATGTATCTTTCTTTGCCACCAAACCAATCTAATACTTCTTTCTTTTTTAATTTACTGGGATTATCCATTAAAATTCTTTTATAAGAACTCCATTCCCATTCTTTGAAATCCTTAATTAATCCATGTAATTGCGGGTTGGCGTGGATATAATAAACTATTTGTGTAAAATATTCATCTTTGTCAACTTCGGTTCTTTTAAAAGGAGTTTGAAATAATGTTCCAACTCTGTCATGTTGTTTATTAAAAGCCATTGCATAAGACTGAAAAAATTTTCTGAATTGATGACTTACTATCTCATGTGCAGTTTTTTCGGATTGCGTGGTTTGTAAATCACGTATTCTAATCAATAAATGAAAATGATTTCCCAGCAAACAATAAGAATAGGTATCAACAACGGGCGATAAATATTTATCGTAATGTTTCAGAAAATATTCATAATTACCACTGTTTTTAAACATTAGCTTCTTATCAACAGTTCTGTTATATACATGATAGAAACTTTCTTCTTCAAATTTTGTAAAATAGTGCTCTGTTTTAGCCAATTTATTTTTTGATTAAATAAGATCATGTATATTATATCGTCAAAGCTCCGTTCATATTTCTCACAGCGTCTGCGCTTTTGTTAAATGCGGCCTGTTCTTCATCATTTAATTTAAAATCAATAATTTTTTCCCAGCCATCTTTTCCTATAACAACCGGCACGCCAATACAAATATCTTTTTGTCCATATTCGCCATCAACCATCACACAGCAGGGTATTAATTTTTTCTCATCGCGAATTATAGATTCAACCAAAGTGGCACCTGCGGCGCCAGGAGCATACCAGGCACTTGTACCCAACAGACCGGTAAGTGTAGCGCCTCCCACCATTGTATCGGCAGCAACTTTTTTAAGGGTGGCTTCGTCAAGAACATTTGAAACCGATGTGCCATTATAGGTAGCCAATCGCGTTAAAGGTATCATGGTAGTATCTCCATGTCCTCCAATTACAACTGCCTGCAGATCCTGCATCGAACAACCAATAGCAGTGGATAAATAATATTTGAAACGGCTGCTATCGAGTATGCCTCCCATTCCTATTACCCGGTTTTGGGGAAGCCCGCTTGATTTTAAGGCGAGATAAGTCATGGTATCCATCGGGTTGCTTATCACAACGATAATAGCATCCGGTGAATTCTCTAAAATATTTGCTGTAACTCCTTTGACAATGCCTGCGTTAATCCCAATCAATTCTTCACGTGTCATACCGGGCTTACGTGGAATTCCCGATGTAATGATTACTACTTTGCTGCCTGCAGTTTTTTTATAATCATTGGTGCTGCCAATAATTTTTGTATCGCTGCCCAATAAAGCCTGACTCTGCATAAAGTCCATTGCTTTGCCTTCTGACATGCCTTCCTTAATATCCAGCAATACAAGTTCTTCACACAATTCTTTCCGGGCAATATTGTCTGCACAGGTTGCACCTACTGCACCTGCGCCCACTACGGTTATTTTCATTTTACTTAATTTTTTTAAAAAATATGGTTTGAGCCAAAGGTAATAGAATAATGCTTTTACAAAAACTGCTTCAAAAAAAATTACCGGAGAACATTAAAATCTTTTTACACCTTCTTTAACTTCAGGGCTTTATTCTTTGATTTAATTTAAAGGTCTTATTCCTAAAACCTTTAATGAAAAAGTTAGTTGCGGTATGTTTAGTAATTCCCGCCTTGTCGCTCAAAACATTGGCAGGTATTATACTTTCAGCCACTGCTTATCCGGGAAATTCTTCAGTTACTCTTGAATGGAACATGGTAAATTATCCGGGAACTACAGCTTATACGCTATTTAAAAGTCCTGACGGCGTGGTATGGATGATTTCTGCAGCTAACCCTGTTTTCAGGAATTATACTTCATCTACAACCTTAGCCTACCACGATAACTTTTCCGATGAGAAGAAATTATATTATCGTGTAAAAGTTTACGACACTAATGAAAATATTGTTGCTATATCCAATACCGCAATGGTTGAAAACTCTGTAAAACATTTGACTGCTGAAAAACGAGGTGTTCCCAAAAATCCATCGCCAACAACATCTTTACCAACAGGCAGAAACATTTGGCAAATTTATCCTAATCCCGTAATTGATATGCTCAATCTCGTTTACCGGGGAAAAGATATTATAAAAGGCGTAATAAATATTGTTGTAGCAGACGCTACCGGTAAGACGGTTAAAAAATTCAGGGCCGCATCCAACAATAAGCAACTACACATTGACGTGAGTAATCTTCCTTCCGGCTTTTATTTCATTAAAATAAATGTTATCAATGAAATCCAGATGAACGAAAAGTTTATAAAGCGTTAACTACAGGGCTGCCCCTATTGAATCAATTTTTACACTTCCTTCAAAATTCTTTTTGAAATTTCCTTTTTTATCATAAACAAAAATGGATGGTAAATTTCTCACTTTAAAAAATACAGGGAAGAAAAATTGCGTGTCTCTTGCCATTATAATTTCGGGGTAGTCAGCAATCCTATATTTTTTATAAAATTCCATCATTTCATTATACGGTAAATAAGTAATCATTAAAATTTGGGTATTTTTAAACTCATTTATGCTGGCAAGTAATTTTTCAGTTTCATGCTGGCAGTGTTCACAGTCAGGACTGAAAATCATAAATATTACCGGCTTGTTTTTATGCAAATCTTCCCTGGAAAAAGAGGTACTATCGGGCGCTTTAAAAACGGTGAATTTTGGAATTACGGGAAATCTCAGGTATACAGCGCCCGTATCTTGTTGTGCAAACACGGCAGCACAAATAAACATGAGACCGGGCAGGAAAAATAATTTTTTCAAGAGTATAAATTTTGATAAAGATATAAGAATTCAAATATTAGAAAATGTGAAAATTCATTAAACCATTGACATTGGTCATTTCACAATTCACCATTCACCATTCACAACTGACTATTTTCAAATTCCCCCATTTTTTATACCTTCACCGCCTTAAAAAAATAGATTATGGCATCTACATCAGATATGAGAACAGGGCTTATT
>JBBSPS010000158.1:0-9702 GCA_038258655.1 Bacteroidia bacterium | reverse complement strand
TATTGCTTCTTCCGAAGTAAAGCAACTTAAAAATTCTTGTTTGTTTAATACACCCTTTGGATGGTATAAATCAATTTCTATTTTATTTTGAGCGAAATATTTTGCAAGATAAAAGGAATGCTTTTGCATGCCGCCAATGACGTGAGGGTGTATTCCGTCTGTTAATAAAGCAACCTTCATATATAAATACGATTAACACTAAATTTTTCTTGCAATTGCGATGAGAGAGCCCCCAAAAGGAAGTGACAAATTAAATTTTAGCAGTAGTTCTTCTATTCGCATAAATGATTCCAGTATAAAATTCATGCCCGTATTTAATCGCAGTTCGGTTAATTTATCTTCAAAAGATTTTTCCTGGAAATTTTTATTTTTTTTGAAATAACGCGAAACGGCCATCAATGGGAAAAGCACAAAAACAAAAGAACTGATGTAATTTATTTTAAAACCATTTTGTGTCAGTTTGTTTTTTAACTCTTTACGTGAATACCTTCTTTTATGCTGATCGATATCATCCATATGGCTCCACATCCATTGGTATTGCGGAACAGATACAAGGAAACAGCCATCTGGTTTTAATGCTTTATGCACGTTTTTAATTACTGCTACATCATCATCAATATGCTCAAGCACATCAAACGCACCGATGGCATCAAATTGATTTTCAAACGGCATCTGTGTGGCATCCAGTTGAATGAAATCCAAACCGGGTAAACGTTCTTTCGCATTTTTCAAACCGCGTATGTGAATGTCGGCTCCGCAAAGAGTGTAATTTTTATATTCCATCAACCCCTTTAAAATAAATCCATTGCCGCATCCTATTTCCATGATGGTTTTAGGAGTATTGATCCCAAGATATTTTTTAAATAATCGGTTGATCACCCTGTTGCGGGAACGGTACCAAAAATTTTCATCCTCAATTTTATATAGGTGGCGAAGGTACTCTTCGGGGAAATAGTCATTTGTTATGGCTAGTTCGGGCGCATAGCATTTAATTCCTTCAATTTCCCGGTAAGTAGCGTTCATCAATTATAGCGTTTCATAAAATTGTGTGATTAAAGAAATGATACGTTGCATATCCTCTTTTGATAACTCTACATACAAGGGCAATCGTATCAGGCAATCTGTGTAATGATCAGCGTAAGGCAATTCGCCTCCTGTGTACTGTTTGGCATAGTATTCACTTTTGTGCAGCGATAAATAATGAAATACGGGGTAGATTTGCTGCGCTTTTAAATAATTTATAAGCGCAGTTCGCTGATCAATATTTTTACATATCAAATAAAAAACATGTGCATTGTTAGTGGCATAATCGTGTACAAATGGCACTTTCACCTCGCCTTTTTCTGTCAGGGGCTTAAGCCCATCGTAATACATGTTCCACAATTCTTTTCTTCTTTTTTGTATCGGATCCAGGTGTTCGAGTTGTGCATATAAAAATGCAGCGATCATTTCTGAGGGTAAAAAAGAAGATCCAGGTTCTACCCAGCCGTATTTATCTACTTCACCTCTGAAAAAAGCGGAGCGATTTGTTCCTTTTTCGCGTATGATCTCCGCTCTTTTAATGAAGCGGTCGTCATTTACTGTTAGCAATCCGCCTTCACCTGAAACAATATTTTTTGTTTCATGAAATGAAAACGCGGCCATGTGTCCTATGGAGCCTAATGGTCTGCCTTTATAAAAAGCATCGATGGCCTGGGCAGCATCTTCTATAACCAATAAGTTGTATTTATCTGCAAGTTTCATGATCGCATCCATGTCGCAAGCCACGCCACCATAATGTACAGGAACAATGGCTTTGGTTTTGGGTGTGATTAAAGCTTCAATTTTTGATACATCCAGGTTAGGGGTATTGGATTCGCTATCCGCAAAAATTATTTTTGCTCCTCTTAAAATAAACGGATTTACGCTCGATACAAATGTGTAAGAAGGCGCAATGACCTCATCACCCGGTTGGATATCCATCAATAGAGCTGCCAGCTCCAATGCATCCGTACAGGAAGTGGTGAGCAACACTTTTTTAAAGCCATATTTTTTTTCGAAAAACCGGTGGCACTTTTGCGTGAAAGAACCGTCTCCCGATATTTTTCTTGAGCGCAATGCTTCTGCAAGATATTCGATCTCTTTGCCTGTTAAATAGGGTTTATTAAAAGGGATAGGATTAGTCGCTGACATGGGTAGTGTTGATTGATTTGCTAGTTACTTTTTCTATCGTGTACTGAGGTTTTTTATTGATGGTTAAAAATATTCTTCCCACATACTCGCCAATAATTCCTAAGCTGATCAGGATAGTACCTCCGAAAAGTAAAATTAATAATATTGTTGAGATCCATCCTTCTACTTTAGTGCCATTAATAATATAATCGATCAAAAAATAGGCACCAAATATAAAAGCGATCAGAGAAGATACAAATCCGCTGTATATCGCCAGTCGCAGCGGGTAAACCGAATAACCTGTTGCATGCTTTAAGAAAACAGAGATTGAGCGGAATAAACTGAAGTTCCCGCTGCCTTTGAAACGTGTGTGATGCTCAATGGCTATCTGGCTTATGTTATGTGTTATTGTAAGCAGAAGCGCATCAATATATGGATAAGGGCCCGTGTATTCAATCATTTCCTTTGCCACTTCTTTTTTAAATATTTTGAAAGGCGAGAGATAAATATCCTTTGGCTTGGATAAAAGTTTTTCAGAAAGTTTTCCATTGAGCCAGCTTCCCATATTTTTCCATAATTTTTGTTTTTTTCTTGGAAAAAGCGCATAACAAATATCATATCCTTTTGCGCATTCATTGTACAATTTAAAAATATCGTTCGGTGAATGTTGCAGATCATCATCCATAATAACTATGTATTCGCCTTTGGCAAGCTTTAATCCCGCCATAAGTGCGTTATCCTGTCCCGAGTTTTTCCGCAAAGCAATCCCTACGGCATTTTTATTTTTCTGGCATACTTCAACAATTTTTTCCCAACTTTTGTCGGGGCTTCTGTCATTCACCAATATTAATTCATAGGAAGGAAATGCAGTCATGGCTTTTTCCACTTGGTTGTTTAATTCCAGTAAACATTCCTCCGATTTATAAACGGGGATCACGATACTTAGTTTAATTGTTTCCATTTTTCTCAATTGCAATGATACTATCCTTTTTATAGAAATCAATGATTTTAAAATTGAAATTTAATTTTTTACTTTCTTCTTCCAGCATTTTTTGCAAAGTAAATTGATTGTACCTAAATGCTTCGTCACCTTTCCCTGCATTTGCTGATCTTTTGGCGATACGCCCTACCAAATTATTCTGATCGGATAAATTTTTAACTGGCTCGGAAATAATTATGGTATCGCTTGCTTTTAGCATATTAGACAATAATGTATGTGCCTGCTGATGGAAATGATACAAGGAACCTATCATGATGCACATCTCGGCTTTTGGAAATTCAGTCAGACTTAGCAAATCGATGCAACTGGCGTCAAACCCCTTACGTTTAGCATGATCCACAAAATTTATATTTGCATCGATCCCGCTCCACGCGATATTTTTTGATTTACAATATGTAGCAACAAAGATGTCACCAAAGCATAATTCCAATACACTTGCAGGTTTGTAATCTTCGATCACATGAGTTACTTTCTCAAACCGTTTCTTATAACCGGATGTGTAAAGCACATTCATCAACAGTCTGTATAACCATACATTTCGATATATCAGGCTAACCTTACTCACCTTGTTTTTTTATAGAAATTTTAAAATAACCGCTAGCTTCGTTCAGGTAATGCTGATCGTTCACAAAATTATACGTTCCGCATTTCGCGTCATCACCTAGCATGTATAGCTTTGGCATTGCTGTGATCAGCGGCACCTCAATCGTATTCTCCCCGCGCTCTTTCGCCTGATGGATCATCGTGTACCGTTGGTTCAATTGTTTGTTGAATAAAGGTAATTCTCTTAACAGATCGCCCCAAAGCAAACGATTATTATCCGAAACATTAAACAAGAGCACGATCCCGATCACACTTATTTTTATTGCCAACGAATTAAATTCAAACTTTTGGAAAATGTTTTTTGCTGAAAAATATTTTAGAACTACCAATACATTGTAAAAACAGGCCATCCAGAATAATAAAATACTGAAATCAATCACCCTGCCTTGCAATGAATAGCCTGCTCCATAAACACTTAGGGCATGATGTAAATAAAAAATAAACAGTGTGGCAAGGATGGAATACAGCGGATGAATATTAAAAATTTTGTTGGTGGATGTGGGCAACTGCACAAATTTTGCTGCGGATGGAATGAATAATAGCAGCAGGAATAAAAAAGGTGTTTTAAAACAAGTGTATGAAATATGAAACATCAAGTAATCATAAAACGCACGAATGGAACTGAAAAAAAAGCTATTCATGGGGTGTGATGCCTGCATACGCACCATATTTCCGGGAGAAAAAATATTAAGTACCGAGAGTATTCCGAAAATAATTAACAACAGCAGCCAGAAGTTTTTAAATTTTTTATACCGTGCATATTGATGTATGATGATCATTAAATAAAGAAATCCTAATGTAATGACATATATTTCGCTGACTCCCCCAATATATACATTCAATAAAATCGTAAATAGGTATTTCCATGTTTTTGGCTCTTTGAAAATATCCACAACAAATGCAATGTTTAGCAATACTACAGCTAGGTCTAATTGATAGAAGGAGGAATCATACCAGTAAAATGCTGAAAAAAGTTCGGGCATAAATACCAAGTAAAAAGAAAAAGCGACCAATGCGATGAGGATACTTTGAGTGAAAGAATATACATCCTTGAACAAAATATATACTAGGTATAAAAAAGAAGAGAACAAGCTTATAAATAAGAACAATCCGAATAATACATATTGAATATTGGAAGCTCCTATTTTACAGTTAAACAATGCCCATAATACGATATCCGTGTATCGACCTGTCCATTTAAAATAATAATAATCACAGAAAAAAGCCTTTCCATTCCTCTCAATCATAGCGGAGAACAAGTAATCATCAAAAAAAGGATGAATGTAAAGGCAGGTCGCGATGTAGGGTACTATTGTTACCAGGCAAAGGAGGGCTAACAGTAGCCCCCATCGTTTTTGGATAAAAGAAATAATTTTAGGTGTGCTATCCACTGACATTTATTAATTTAAAAAAGAATGATTTTAATACGTTGGTATCACTCTGATTTTAGCTGTGTAAATATACTATTATAATAATTAAAGGTAGATGCTTCCGAATAAGTGGATGTTATCTTAGTATGCAATTGTTGCGACAATTTTTTGCATAACTTAGGGTTTGTGCATAATACTTTCAGATGCAAATAAAAATCAGCAAAAGAATTTTCATCAAATAACAGCAGGTCCGTATTGTTTAAAAATAGCTCTGCTATGGTAGGAGTAGCAGGGGCGATCACAGCCATGTTCGCAGCTCCGTATTCAAATATTTTGTTGGGGGCTCCATACCAGTTGGAGCCGGGCATCACACCAATGTGAATCATTTTTTTATAGTCGAGTAATTTTTCTCCATCAGTAAAACCGGGCATTATTATATCGGCTGCGTATTTGGAAACTTCAGCCTGATTTTTAATAGAGGAATATTCCATTCCGTTACCGATCAAAAAAAGCCTGGCATTGATGCCTTCCTCTCGCAATTTATTGAATGCATCAAGCAAGAAATCTACTTTATGCCATTTTAAAAAAGAACCTATAAAGCCTATGTTTACAGGCATACGATCAAATTGTTTATTTTCAATAAATTCAAACCGGGTAAAATCTACGTTTTGATGGATAGAATTTTTTATGGGAGCATTTACCAATTTTTCTAGGTGCTTTTTTACGGATGCGGAATAAGTAACGATCCAGCTTGCCTGCTTGATTGTTTGATACTGGCGTTTCAAAATCTTATTCCTGAAAAAATAATTCTTTCCATGAAAAAATTCATATTCTTCCAACACAGGAGCATCATACACGACAATCAATGGTTTTTTTTTTTTTTTTGAAAGCAGGTAACCTATGTTTGATCCATAGGTATAAAATTCCAGGATGAGATCAAACTCTTTAGTAATGGCTATTTGAGAATATTTATTTTTTATCGATTTAAAATGGGAAATATCTTTTATGAAATTTTTTAATATTCCGGGAACGAATTTGAATAAGGAATTTGCTGAACCGCTTGGATTGATCACATTGGTGGTTTGCTCTTGTTTTTTCAGATCGCCGAATAAAATATCGTTCACCTGTACGCGGTAACCACCTTTCTCGAGTATACCGCATAATACATATAGATAGGAGCCCAATGCCGACTGCCGGTTAAGCAATTCCAACGAGTTTTTGGCATATATCAATAGTATTCGTTTAGCGCTCACTTCCAGTCGATATTGCTTTTTATGATCTTTGCCGGATTACCGGCGATAAGGGAATTGTCCGGAAACACACCATTTACAATGCTTCCAGCACCCACAATGCAATTATTGCCGATCACAGTTCCTTTTAAAACAGTTGCATTACAGCCTATCCAAACGTGGTTCCCTATTACAACCTCAGATCTTTTTTGATCATTCGCTGTAGCTTCATTAATAACTGTATGATGATCATCATCAATAATTGTAACGCCCCAGCTAACAGCACAATCATTTCCTATACTGATATTACTGACCGCTTCCAAGTGCATATCTGAGGTAAAATAAGTACCGTTTCCAATAGTTAAGCAAGCATTATCTTTCACAATAATATTTACCCCTGGGCCCACACTAATAGATTTTCCTATTTTCACATTTGAATTATATCCAAAATAAATATTGGCAGGAGCCCTTGATATACTGGCCGCTTTACAATTCGGGTTTCCAATAGTTAGTCGTCCTTGTAGATTTATTTTTGCATTATTACGTATTGTAATACAGGATTTAATATATGTTTTGAAAGGAATAAAAATGCCGTTCAATATAGGAAATCTAAGCGTGTTTAAAATATTCAATATTTAATAATTTAATTGTTTTGTAGCAGATACTAAATTAGTATATATCGTTATATTGATTTGAATTTTTCCTAACTATTTAATACATATATTACAAGGTATTGTTTTGAGATAAAAAGTCAGCCATTTTATTTACCCAATATTTACGATATAATTTTTGCGGATCGAGTAGGGGAGTGGCTACTATTTTTTTGCTTCTAATTTGCTCCAATGTTTCTAAGAGAGCCTCCTCATTTGCAGGTATTATAACATTTTGTGATAATTCAAAAAACGGAAAAAGATCTTGTTGTGGAGCAGGGCTTGTTATTATTATATTTCCCGAATGTAAATATTCCAATGTTTTCCCTGAAAATCCCGTATATCTTTTATCCCAAATTGGAAGTAGCAATGCAGACGCCTGCTTTTGTAAATATAAAGAGGTGGAATGTTTTACTTTAGATAAATAATAAATAAAATTCTGTGAGTGAAATAGTTCATTTTTATTTTCTGTTAACCCTAAAAAAATAAGCGCTACCTGATTGTTTTCGTGTTTATTGTATTTAGCTATTGCATTAATAAAAAAAGAAATGTTTTGGCCTTCATATAATGTACCTGTATGTAACAATATATGAGAATGATTTTTTTTTATTTCGTTGAATTGTTTTACAATTGTATTATCAGAAATAGCAAATTCCATTAAATTCCCATTCTCTTCCACACCATTATAAACTGTACACGATGGTATTTTTTTGAGTTTTTTTGTAGCATTTTTTTGAAAAAATGTTCTCATTCCATCTGTTGAAAATAATAACGCTGAAGCATTCTTTAAAAAAACATGTTGCATTCTTTTTTTTATAAATAGCTGATAGTTTTGATCTTTTTCATCAATATAACTATCTCTAAAATCTATTACATATGGGATATTGTATTGTTTAGAAAGTTGTTTGGCTAACAACATAACTATAGGTGGCCCGTAAGAAGCAACAATATAATCATAGGTATTATATTTAAACTCTTTTTCAAAAGCCATCATTGCATAATGAATCCAGCCATAATGGAATACGTCTAGTTGTAAAAAATTATATATTCCTTTTATACCAGGAGGTAACTTCGCGGAAAAAGACAGTTTTGTATTTGTAGTATCAAAATTTGTATAAATTACATTTGCGTCCTTAATATATTGTTCATCGAAATTTTTTGAAGGTTCTTTCCCAAGCAGCATACTTTGCCCTTTTTGCTGTTCATCATCATAATGTCGAGTAATTACATCAACTAAATGACCGGCCTCTGTTAAATATTTTTCAAATGCTTTTAATCGAAATGAAGCGATGGTGTTAAGAGGAGGGTAATATAATGAAAGTAATAGAATTCGCATCGGTTATTTATTTTACAAATTTTGATTTGTATCTGCCTACAATATATCGTAATTGAGAGGCGGATATTGATTTGGTATACATCCAATAGTTGATGGTTTCAATTATTCCATTTTCAACCACTTTAAAAAATAAGGGTTTCCACAACTGTCTTATAGTTTTATTTAATTGTTCAGTTTTATAAATGTTTGTTATTCTATTTTTATCGATCAACATTTTTGAGTATGATTTTAACACTGCCACTTTACTAATTGATTGTGAATTTCCTGATAATTGAATATGCAACTTTAAGTTTTCTTCATTTACGGAAATTGCTAATTCGGTAAATAATTTTTGATACACCTTCTTCCACCCGAGTTCTCTTGTTGACCAATTATTAATAGTTATATTTTGTCCCTCCATTCGGTAGTTCAATAGTTGTTCGTTCATATTTGCTAATTTGCCGAGTTTCGCAACACGCACCCATAATTCATAATCTTCTATATGAATGAAATCAGAATCATATTTTAATTGATATTGTTTGATTCTATTCAGTCGCAAAATCACAGTGGGGTGAGCAATACAATTCGTGAATAATAATCCTGTTTTTATTTCATCGTGGCAAAGCGGCAAACTCGTTTCAGCATTTACGTCACCAAAACATCGTGTTTGTGTACCACATACTATAATATCTTTGTATTGCTCCATAAAAGCTACCTGTTTCGTAATTCTTTCGGGCATTGCAATATCATCCGCGTCCATTCTTAAAAGATAGTCCGCTTGTATTAATTCTAGGCCTTTATTGAGTGTGTATATTAACCCTTTATTGGACTCATTTTTAATATAATTAATGCGTTTATCCGAATAGGATAAAATTATTTCTTCTGTAGTATCAGTAGAGCCGTCATTTAAAATATAAAAATGGAAATCTTTAAATGATTGCGACAGGATACTATCAATTGCTTCCCGTAAATATTTTTCACAATTATATGCAGGTAGTAAAACTGCTACGGTAATCATATTTGTTTATTTAGATAACACTAAATTTATTTAGGAACAATAACCCGTATCATTTTAATAATTGGTTGAAACATTTTATAATAAAAGTCCATACGTTTGTAATGATTTGTGTAGGTAGGATAATCTGTGTGTTTTTTAATCGGGAGCTGCATCAAGTTCTCAAATTCTAATTCCGTAAGCCCCAGTTTTTTTATAACATATTCTTTATCTTCCCGCAATTGGGTCCAAGGCAATTGCATTATAATTTTAGTACAGTTTCTAAATACTCATTATTCCAACCAGCAGCCTTTCTTTTGGCAGCAATACCCACTTTCAAAGTTGTTTCGGCTTTGAGTAAGTTGAGTGCTACCCTTCTTACTATTGATA
>JBBSPS010000157.1:0-9721 GCA_038258655.1 Bacteroidia bacterium | reverse complement strand
ATTGAAATTACTAACTTGATTGAGTATATTGAAAATCAGCTTAAATGTAATATGTTAGTGCATTCCGAAGGTTATCATAAATACAATCTAACAAAAAGTGTATAGTAGTTTAAAAATATATTTTAAAATAATTCCATCTGCTTCACTTCACATGGTCTGCGAAAAGCGGTAAGATCATATTCAAATCTTTTTCGGCCTGATAAATGTTTTTTGACCGCCATTTTAAATAATTGATCGATCGCTTTCGCGATATTTCCTTCACCACTCATACGTTTACCATACCTGCTGTCATTCAATGATCCGCCATGCACTTCAGCTATCTGATGTAATACTTTATCAGCTCTGTCAGGAAAATTTTTGTAGATCCAATCAGTGAAAATTGCTCCTACAGAACCATTCAACCGAACGATAGTATAACCTGCAGTAACCGCACCATGGTCAGCAGAAGCTTTAATTAATTCTGGAATTTCATCACTATTTAAACCCGGAATAATTGGGGCTGTCATTACGCCTGTTGGAATACCGGCTTTATTTAACTGTTCAACAACTTTCAACCTATTCCTTGCAGTAGCGGTTCTTGGTTCCATTTTCAATCGGAGTTCTTCACGCAAGCTAGTGATGGAAACCATTACATGAACAATTTTTAATTTTGCCATTTCCTGCAAAATATCCATATCGCGAAGTATTAAACTGTTCTTTGTAATCATGCCGGCCGGATGCCTGAATTTTAAAAGTACTTCCAACATTTGACGAGTGATTTTTAGTTTGCGTTCAACTGGTTGATAACAATCAGTATTACCTGAAAACATAATAGGTGAAACGATCCAATTTTTATTCATGAATTGTTTTTCGAGTAACTGAGGAGCATTTGGTTTCGCGATAATTTTTCGTTCGAAATCCAACCCTGCGCTATAACCCCAATATTCATGTGTGTTACGGGCATAACAATAAATGCATCCATGCTCACATCCCTGGTATGGATTCATGGAATACATTCCCGGAATATCAGGGCTTTTTACAATGTTGACTATTTTTTTAGGATGCTCAAAAAGCAGTTGTGTTTTCTCATCACTTAATAAGGGTACGTCCAATCCTTCTTCATGTTCTTCTATATATGTGTTTTTTAAAAACTTGTTGGAAGTATTGATTTGAGAGCCTCTGCCTTTGAAATAATTTATTTTTTCTTCATTTTCATTCATGTTTGAAATTACAAAATATTCATTTCAATAAAAAGAATTTATAGTATCTTTAATTGTTAAATTTTTGAACAACAGAAGAAATGGTACGTAAAAATTAAAAACATCTTAAAACAAATTTGTGAGAGCACTTTTTCTAACCCCTACTACTTATTGGTTTCGTTGGTTGTTCAAAAAATGGAGCCTTGAATTCAAATACCGCAAGCAGCATTTGCATTTGGAGTATATGGCTGAAGTGAAGAATTGTAAATTTAATAATTACAATACTATATATAAATATGCACGTTTGCGCGATTCTGAATTTGGAAACTTTAGTTATGTAGCGCGTAATTCACAAATTTATAATACTAAAGTTGGTAAGTATACTTGCATAGGACCCAATGTAAGTTCAGGGATGGGCGCACATCCGGCAGCAGAATTTGTTTCAACTCACCCTTTATTTTATTCAACATTAGGTCAATCGTCAGGTTTAGTTATTGTAGATAAAACATTATTTGAGGAATTTCCTCTTACCGAAATTGGTAATGATGTTTGGATCGGTAATAATGCGATAATAAAGTATGGTGTTAAAATTGGCGATGGTGCTATTATTGGTTCAGGCGCTGTGGTTACCAAGGATGTGGAGCCATATAGTATTGTAGGTGGCGTTCCGGCTAAAATAATTAAATACCGTTTTAGTCAGGATCAGATTGAATTTTTACAAAATTATAAGTGGTGGGATAAAGATTTAGAATGGATCAAATCCAACAAACATCTCTTTCAAAATATTGAGCGCTTTATGGCTCGATATGCGCAAAAATAAAGGCGTTTAACATTACCTGCCCAATCTTCAAAAACTTTGGTTATTCCGTAAACTCTGCTTAATTTTGACTTTTATCATTAAACTATACCAATGTTGGATTTAAACGGAAAATCAATTTTAATTACCGGTGGTACCGGATCGCTCGGAAAACATCTTACTAAAAACATTTTAGAGAAATTTCCCCAGATAAAACGCCTTGTCATTTTTTCACGTGATGAACAAAAGCAGTTTGAAATGGCGCAGGAGTATCCTCAAAGTAAATATCAGGCGATACGTTATTTTATCGGCGATGTAAGAGATGGTGATAGATTAATGAAAGCTTTTACAGATGTAGATTATGTGATACATACTGCCGCAATGAAACATGTTCCTATTGCGGAATATAACCCAATGGAATGTGTAAAAACGAATGTGTTAGGAGCTGAAAATGTTATCAATGCAGCAATTGAAAAGGGTGTTCAAAACGTGGTAGCATTGTCTACCGACAAAGCAGCTGCTCCAATAAATCTGTATGGAGCCACTAAATTATGCTCTGATAAATTATTTGTTGCTGCTAATAATATAAAAGGCAATCACAATATAAAATTTTCGGTTGTACGTTACGGAAATGTAATGGGATCAAATGGATCCGTTATTCCATTTTTTATGAAAAAGAAAAAAGAAGGTGTGTTACCGATCACGGATCCGAATATGACACGTTTTAATATTTCATTGCAGGCAGGTGTTGATCTGGTATTGCATGCTATGGAGATAGCTTGGGGTGGAGAAATTTTTGTACCTAAAATCCCTTCTTATAAAATTACCGATTTAGCAAAAGCTATTGCTCCTGATTGCAAACAAGAGGTAGTAGGAATTCGCCCGGGTGAAAAGGTGCATGAAGAAATGATCACCTCGTCTGATTCATTTAGTACGTACGATCTCGGAAAATATTACGCCATACTTCCACAAGTTCCAAGTTTTAATTTACAGGATTATGTTAAGCATTTTAATGCTAAAGCCGTAATGCAAGGGTTTCAGTACAATTCCGGTGAAAATAAAGAACGCGTAAATGTGGATGAAATTCGTGCATTGATCAAGGAGCATGTTGATCAAAACTTTTCAATATAAGTTTACGAACAAAAAACAGATAGAAAAATGCGTTCGTATTACAGTCATTTGCAAGCAGTACAAAGTGTAGGAGAGGGGATTCTATTAATGCTTCGGGAAAGGAAAATGTAGCTCCTGAATTTTTTGAAAAAAGATCAACAGCAAGAGGGGATATCGTTATTCATGACGTTTGCATTAAGATCAAGTCATTTGTATAGGTATAAAAGAATACACATTGAAACGCACAGAAACAGTAGAAAACCTGAGATCATCAAGATTTGATAAAGATATATTGAATTTACGAAGCAAAAGATGGTGGAAATACTAAAACCAATTCCTGAATCCGGGGGCTAAATATAAAAGCCTTATTGTAATCCTTCAAATAAGGTATTCATTTCCTGTTGGGATATTTTTTTGTAATCACTTGGTAGCTCAAAGATAGTATCATCAATTGTTTCCTTTTTTACTGATTTCACAGTAAACTTCATTTCTAACCCGAATTTTTTCATTTGATATTCCATCAATACGCCATCTATCGCATTAAAGGGGTTGGCAAAATTAGGGTTTTGGATATCTAATTCTTTCGTGTAATAAAAATCAAACTCAGGAGCACTGTTATCCTTGAATTTTGCGTGAGCTTTGATACAGTTATAGCCTGCAATTAATTTAGTTTCCTTGGTAGGAATTATTTCAATTGGATAAGCCTCATTCTCTTTTTTTATTTCTTGTTCATTCTGAACCAATAAAAATTTTTTATTCAATAATTTAACTAATTGTGTAAGTGATTTAGTTTCAGGATTAGATATAAATGTGGTGCGAAAAAGCCCCATTCCTGCACTCATTTCTACAGATGACTTGTTATCTTTAAACCGGATAGTCATTTTGCCAGGGGCCAAAGAAGCCATTGGATTACTTTGGTCAATTACTACCGCATCATACTCAATGGTGCCTTCCGAAATATATTTTTCGTTAGATGTTTTGCAACCTGCCCCTAACAGTATGTAAATAAGGCCAATCAAGCCCGGCAATAGCTGTTTTTTCATTTATTTTTTAAGCAAAATTATTTAGAAATGAATTACGCTATTTATTGAGTTACGAAAGGTAACAATTATATGTTTTAGGGCAAAAAAATGTTTTTTTTCAATAAATGCCTAATATCCAAGCGTTTTAAGCATGGATTTAAAACTTTGTTCTTTTGCAAATAAACGAGTGGTAAGTTCGCCATCTTTATCTCTGTCAATTATCACATGTTTAGGGTAGGGTATAAGGCAATGCTGAATGCCCCCGTATCCTCCTAATGATTCCTGGTACGCACCTGTATGAAAAAATCCAAGATATAAAGGTTCTTTTTGTTTTTCATTTGTAAGAGGCATATATACCTGGTTCAAATGCGATTCGGCATTATAATAATCTTCACTATCGCAGGTTAAACCGCCAAGGTTCACCCTCTGATAATCTTTATTCCAGTGATTGATCGCTAATAAAATAAATTTTTGTTTGATGCCCCAAGTATCAGGCAGCGTGGTAATAAAGGAGCTATCGATCATATACCATAACTCATTGTCATTTTGTTTTTTGATATCTACAATAGAGTATAATGCGGCGCCACTTTCACCGACAGTAAAACTGCCGAATTCAGTAAATATATGTGGCTCTTTTACATCACGTTCATCGCATACAGTTTTAATTTTTTGAATGATCTCATCCGCCATATAATTATAATCATAGGTGAATCCTAAAGAAGTACGAATTGGGAACCCACCTCCAATATCCAATGAGTCAAGGGAAGGACATACTTTTTTTAGATCGCAATATACATTTATACATTTGGTTAATTCCGACCAATAGTAAGTGGAATCTTTGATGCCTGTATTGATAAAAAAATGCAGCATTTTTAGCTGGCATTTCTGACTGTTTTTAATATGACTGTGATAATAATCAATAATATCAGCCTGTCTGATCCCTAAGCGAGATGTGTAAAATTCAAATTTAGGTTCTTCATCAGTAGCTACACGTATTCCCACTTTAAATTTCTTTTTACAAAGTTTTTCTAACTGAGGCAATTCGTTCTTATTATCTAAAATAGGAATGGCGTTTACAAAACCATCATTTACCATTTCACTGATGTACTTTAGGTAAGCCGGGCGTTTATAGCCGTTATTGATAACATACGTATCTTTTGAAATTTTACCGGAATTGTATAAAGCCCTTACAATAGGCATATCAAAAGCTGACGATGTTTCTAAATGAACGTCATTCTTTAAGACTTCTTCCAGTACAAAGGAGAAGTGCGAGCTTTTTGTACAATAACAATATGTATATTTGCCCTTGTAATCGGCTTTAGCCATTGCCACATTGAATAATTTTTTGGCTTTTTGGATCTGGGCGCTTATTTTTGGTAAATACGTAATTTTTAATGGTGTACCATATTGTTCGATGATATCCATTAATGGAATATCATAAAAAAGAAGTTCATCATCTACAACGTCAAAACCTTCTTGTGGAAAATCGAAGGTTTGCTGAATTAAATCGCGATACTTATTATCCATTATCCATTAAAATTAGTTGAGGTTTTCTATTTCTATGCAAAGTAAAGTAAATACATTGATATTTTTTCACCGAAGTAATCACTTTAAATTAACAAATTATAAAAAAGCTTATTAGTATAACAGTTGAGTAATTATTTACAAATATGAAACCGGTAAAATTTATTGAAGTAAATTCTGAGATCGGCGCAGGAACACGTGGTGCCAGCATGGGTGTTGATGCCCTTAAGATTGCGGCATTGGATTATGGCAGCAATATGTTTAAACAAATTGAATCCATCGTGGTAAAAACGGAAAATCAATTATTGTTTGAGCCAACAAAAACTACTTACGCAAAGCGTATTTCGGGTGTGTTAGCCATTTATGAACGATTGGCAAACACTATTTCACAAACATTGAAAAAGAATAATTTTCCTATTGTATTAGCCGGTGATCATAGTACAGCAGGTGGAACCATTGCGGGGATCAAAATGGCCTACCCAAAACAACGACTTGGTGTTATTTGGATTGATGCTCACGTGGATATTCATAGTCCGTATACTACACCAACAGGTAATTTGCATGGAATGCCAATCGCCGCATCCTTGGCGGAAGACAATAGCTCGAATAAAGTGAATAAACCGGATAAGGAAACTGTTGAGCTGTGGAACAAGCTAAAAAATGTAGGTGGTATAAGCCCTAAAATAAATTATAAAGATATTGTATTTATCAGTGTCCGTGATATGGAACCGGAAGAATCATATTTATTGAAAAAACATAAAGTAAGAACGTTTACTACAGCGGAAGTGAAGCGGAACGGAGTAGAGAAGATCGCTCGTGATACATTAGTGCATTTAAGTCATTGCGATTTAATTTACATTTCATTTGATGTGGATAGTATGGATTCATCCATTTCAAAAGGAACAGGAACACCTGTACGTAATGGTATTACAGAAAAAGAAGCAGGAAGTTTATGTGTTCGATTGATACAAAGCGCAAAAGTTTGTTGTTTTGAGATCACTGAAATAAATCCTACACTTGACAAAGAAAATCTGATGGCGGAAAATACTTTTGAAATATTGCAAAAAGTAGTTAGCCAGTTAACTTATTAATTAGATAGTAGGTAGTAAGCAATTTTTACAATTTTTTAATTGCCTACTGCCTTATTGCAAAAATTGCCTACTGAGTTTATGAACATCGAACAAAAACTTTCCGAAAAAACCATCGAAGCGTTGCAATTGCTTTATGGTGTTGCTGTTGAAAAAATAACATTTGAAAAAACAAGCCCTGATTTTGAGGGCGACCTTACCTTAGTTGTATTCCCATTTTTAAAAGCTTCGAAGAAGAAACCTGAAGATACTGCCAGTGAAATAGGTAATTATTTAAAAATAAATGTAGCGGAAGTAGCAAGTCTTAATGTTGTTAAAGGTTTTTTAAATATTGTAATCGATAATAAATTCTGGCTTAACTATTTTCAATCGGTTAATGGTAAGACGTTTATAAATTCCGTTTTACTTCCTAATGCACCAACCGTAATGGTTGAATATTCATCTCCTAATACCAATAAACCGCTGCATTTGGGACATGTTCGAAATAATCTTTTAGGGTATTCAGTTGCTGAAATTTTAAAAGCGGCAGGAAATAAAGTTGTAAAAACAAACCTTGTCAATGATCGCGGTATTCATATTTGCAAATCCATGTTGGCCTGGCAAAAATGGGGTGCGGGAGAAACACCTGAATCTTCAGCAACGAAAGGCGATCATCTGGTGGGTAAATATTATGTGGAGTTTGATAAGCGTTATAAGTCAGAAGTTGAAAGTCAAAAGTCAAAAGGAGTAAGTCAAGAAGAAGCTGAGAAACAAGCGCCATTGATGTTGGAGATTCAAGAGATGCTTCGCAAATGGGAGGCAGGTGATAAAGAAGTTCGTACACTATGGAAAATGATGAATAGCTGGGTGTACAAAGGTTTTGAAGCTACGTATAAAATGTTGGGTGTTGATTTTGACAAGACCTATTACGAAAGTAATACCTATGTGTTGGGAAAAAATATTATTGAAGAAGGACTTTCAAAAGGTGTTTTAAAACGCAGGGCTGATAATTCTGTTTTTATTGACTTAACTGCTGACGGACTGGATGAAAAAACATTGCTGCGTGGCGATGGTACTTCGGTGTATATGACGCAAGATCTTGGAACAGCGGTACAACGTGAAGACGAATATAGTTTCAATAAATTGATTTATACAGTTGGTAACGAACAGGATTATCATTTTAAAGTATTGTTCCTCATTCTAAAAAAACTGGATTACAAATGGGCCGCCGGCTTGCATCATTTATCTTATGGTATGGTTGAATTGCCCGAAGGTAAAATGAAATCGCGTGAAGGAACTGTTGTGGATGCTGATGACCTGATGCAGGAAATGATAAACATAGCTGCTGCAACAACCAAAGAATTAGGGAAAGTAGAAGGATTGACAGAAGAGGAAGCACAACATTTATATAAAACGATTGGCTTGGGAGCATTAAAATATTATATGCTGAAAGTGGATCCGAAAAAGAAAATGCTTTTTAACCCTGCTGAATCAATTGATTTTAATGGTAATACAGCGCCATTTATACAATTTAATTATGTAAGGATTCAGTCGTTGTTACGTAAAGCAACCGAAAGAGGACAATTTAATGATGTATTGAAAACAGATAACATCACTATTTTACCAAAAGAAAAAGAACTCATTATAAAGATTTATAATTTTAATTCTACTATTCAGCAAGCAGCTAATGAATTTAGTCCTGCTGTAATTGCAAATTATGTATATGATATTGCAAAAGAATATTCTCAGTATTACCACGATACTCCTATCTTAAAAGAAGAACAAAAAAATCTTGTTGCATTTCGTTTGCACTTGTCCAAAACAATTGCGATCGTTATAAATTCTTCGATGAAGCTTTTAGGGATTGAAGTTCCAGAAAGGATGTAATAAAAAATCTATTTTGACAGTCCCTTATAAGATAATATTATAAATGATCTAAAAGGTTAAACCCACTCAATCCCCTTCTTTAAAAACCTAACTGTTTTTTCTTCAGCGCTATTTTTTTCGGGATAATAATTATAAAGCCAGCCGGCAGTTTCAGGTAAGCTCATTAAAATAGATTCAATTCTTCCATTAGTTTCCAAACCAAATTTAGTTCCTTTATCATACACTAAATTAAACTCAACGTATCTTCCTCTGCGCAGCAATTGCCATTGTTTGTTGGCTTTGGTGAAAGGTTTGTTTTTATTTCTGTTCATCAATTGAACATAAGCAGGAGCAAAGGTGTTGCCAATATCTTGTACAAATGCAAACAATTGTTCTTTTGTAAGTTCAGGTGTTGCGGTTAGTTTGTCAAAAAATATTCCACCAATGCCTCGTGTTTCATTACGGTGAGGAATAAAAAAATAATCATCTGCCCACTTTTTAAATTTAGTATAATAAGCCGCATCATTTTTATCGCAAGCGGTTTTCAAAGCGGTATGAAAAAATTTCGCATCATCTTCATTCACATAATGTGGAGTAAGATCAATCCCTCCCCCAAACCACCATATTCCATTACTCATTTCAAAATAACGCACATTCATGTGAATGATGGGAATCATTGGATTGTCTGGATGAATCACAATGGAAACTCCTGTTGCGTAAAAGTTGGTTGTTGGTTGTTGGTTGGTAGTTGTTGGTTGAGATGTTGAAAGTGTTTCTGAGAATATTACAGGGTTTAGTTCCCCATGCACAGCAGAAAAATTTACTCCGCCTTTTTCAATTACATTTCCATGTTGAATAACTCGTGTTCTTCCGCCACCGCCTTCTTCACGTGTCCAGTTATCTTCCTGGAATTTGGCTTTACCATCTTCTTTTTCAAGCGCACTGCAAATATTGTTCTGTAGAGATTTAAACCAATCGGTGATGAATTCTTTTGTGAGCATGCAAAGATTGTTAATTTTATAGGTATATACGCTTAGATCTCACTTACCATCTGTTGATTTTAGGCGCTTAGGTTCATTTTTCACCATTCTTTCTATAAGCAAATTGAAGATTGACCCCATATGGTTGCGTCTATTGTATCTATAATGGTATTCATCT
>JBBSPS010000156.1:0-9727 GCA_038258655.1 Bacteroidia bacterium | reverse complement strand
GCAAAACCTTGGATGATATAAGTGAATTCATCTCGCATACAACTCAAAAGCTGACTAATGAAGGGATAAAAAAAACGTGTGGATTTGAATATGTTTTTTCAGAATTAAATTGGACTGTTTAATAAATATAATTGGTATTATAGCCAAAACATACACACTTATTGAAATATCCACGCACTTAATCATTCTCTATTGACAAGCCTTTAATCATCACCTACTTTTACCCCAGTTTATTTTACAATATATTTGAAGTAAATAAGTTCTGTTCAATTAACGCAAACTAAAACTTCAAATATCATGTCAAACACAATTAAAAAAGAAAAAGTGAGATCCCGATATTTTTCGGGAGAAACAAAAATAATTATAACAGCAATGATTTTTTCTTTAATAACATGGTCTGCTTTTGCTCAGTTAGGAAATAAAAAAGAAAAAAAATGGCAAGTTGGATTAACATTAAATACTGTTGAATCTATTCAGGATTTTGGCGCTAATTTATTTATAACTGAACAATATACTGATGTGGGTCATAGAAAAAATAATTCCTATAATGCTGGCCTGTATGTTACTTATAAGGTAAAGTCGAAGTCAAACTTCTCTTTAAGGTTATCAGCCAAGATGACGAACTATAAAATAAAAGATGTAAGAGATACAAGAGAAACAAAGGAAATACCTTTTTCCGCAGCAAGTCAATATTCTATATACAATTATACGCTTAAAAGTTCCATTATTAATATTTCGCCCGGCATATTATGGTCTTTCAATTACAAAATAATAAACCCTTATGGAGGATTTGAATTTGTATATAAAAAATATAATGATGCTGTTGTAAATACGTATTCTTCATATTATGATGCAACAACAAATGGTTTAATTTCAAGTCAAAATCAAAATTTAAAAGAAAAAGAAGGATTTACATTAGGTGCTGGTCCCTTTTTAGGTTTCTCGATAAATGTATTCAAAAATATTTCCATAGGCACCGAATTGTCTTATGAATTTTATTATTACAAATTAGGTGGTAACGTAATAGAAACTGTTACAATTAATAATCCTACTAATTCACCTGTTCAAACAGAGACTTTGCAACAAACTGCGGAGGGTTTTAAATTTTCGAATATAACAGCTTTAGTAAATCTTTCAATAAATTTTTAGTTTTTTCTGCTAGGTAATCCTGTTGAGAGCGGAATAAACAAATACGAACCAACGGGTAACCAAAATCAAAAAACAATGAAAAGAACATTCACAAAAATTACTTGCACAATAATACTTATGGTTGGAGTTAATCAATCTGTATGGTCACAATGGAGTATTATTGGTAATGGAGGAACATCACCTGGGACTAATTTTATTGGTACAACTGATGCAAAAGATTTAGTATTTAAAACATTTAGTACAGAAGTAATGCGTATTAATCAGGCAAATAGTAGAGTTGGTATTGGCACAACAACACCGGGACAAAAATTAACAGTTTATGGTGGACGTATGGAACTAGATAATACTTCGGCAGGCCAAAGCTCAATACAGTTTTCCTCTGCTGGCTCTGAGAAATCTGTTTTGTATAGGCCTAGTTCTACTGTAGATTTACGTCTTTGGGGCACAACTTTAGGAGCAGATGTAATGACTTGGAATACAACTTCTGGCAATGTTGGCATAGGTATAACTTCTCCTAGTTATCTGCTCGATGTAAATGGAGATGTAAATGGAGGAGGTTCTTCTACTTCAACAACAAATGCTTTCCGTTTAGGCACCAACAAAATATTGTGGCATAACGGGCATGTTGAAGATATGTTTGTTGGAGTTAGTGCAGGTAATGCTACTATGACCGGCCATTATAATACTTTGATAGGTAACAGCGCAGGTAAAGCAATTACCACAGGTACTTGGAATACAGCAATTGGTTATCAGGCAATGAATTCCAATACGATATGTATGTATAACACAGCTATTGGATATCAAGCACTTTATACCCAAAGTAACTGTCCGAAATGTTGGGACTTTGGTGGGGCAACTAATTCTGCTACTAATACTGCGGTGGGCTATCAGGCACTTTATAGCACGGCAGCTTATGGTGGATGTGCATTAGGATACAATGCGGGTTTTGCAAATACTAGTGGATGCAGTCTTGTTGCGATTGGCGAGAGTGCGGCGGCTTCGAACACAACCGGGGATGACAATGTTGCGGTAGGTGGTGGTGCCGGTGTTTATAATCAAACCGGTAAATATAACACTTGTGTAGGCGATGCCGCAGGTGCAGGTGTTCTTCCCCTGGGTAGTAGTAACAATAGTAACAATTCTTTTTTTGGCGCTAATTCAGGGACAAGCATAACTACCGGCAACGATAATGCTTTTGTAGGGCGTAATGCAGGATATACAAATAACACAGGAAGCCTAAATACATTCGTAGGAGATTCATCAGGGTACAAAAATACGTCAGGGACTAACAATGTTTTTATGGGTTTCGAGGCAGGTTATTCAAATACTACTGCGATAAACAATGTTTTTGTTGGTAATAAGGCGGGTAAAGCAAATATTTCAGGTACAGAAAATGCAGCTTTTGGAAACTCTGCTTTAGTTACGTTGGCCACTGGTGACAACAATGTTGCTATTGGAAATTATGCTATGAGATTCGGAAGCGGTTGTATTCGTAATACTGCATGTGGATATACTTCTCTGTATAATACAACATCTTCTACTGGTAATTATAACAGTGCGTTGGGCTATGGCGCAGGAACTGCTAATACAACGGGTGGGTACAATACTTTTATTGGAAATATTGCTGGAGCTACTTATACAACAGGCAGCAACAACACTTTTGTTGGAAATGGTACTGACGCAAATGCAAATAGCAAAACTAACGCTACTGCTATTGGAAATGGGGCTATAGTAACTGCAAGTAATAAAATAAGGCTTGGTGATGCCAACGTTACAGTAATTGAAGGTACAGTGGGATATACAATTAGCGATGGAAGATTTAAAACTAATATAAAAGAGGAAGTGAAGGGCTTGGAGTTCATCAAAAAACTTCATCCTGTCAACTATAATTTTGATACGAAGAAATTTGACGAATTTCTGATAAAAAATATGCCTGACAGTGTAAAAGAAAGACATACAAAAGGAGTTGACTTTACAGCATCAACAGCTATAATTCACTCAGGTTTTATTGCGCAGGAGGTGGAGCAAGCCGCTAAAGATTGCGGCTTTACAACGGATATTGTGCATAAACCCGATGATGAAAATGATAATTACAGTGTCGCGTATGGAGCAATAGTTGTACCTCTTGTAAAAGCAGTACAAGAATTGAGCAAAGCATCAGACAGTTTGAAAACGAAAACAATAAATCAGGACTCTATTAATAGAGTATTGAAAAAGCAAATTGATAGCTTATCGCTTGGACTTCGTACAGAAAAAACAAAAGTAGATTCTATCAATACTTTTCTGCAAAATGAAATCAATCAATTAACAAGTATTATTAACTCCTGCTGTTCAAGTGGTGCTAAAACCACAAATAACAACAATGGGAATAATACCAACGGAAGTGGTACACAAACTACAACTGCTACTAATGTTACATTAAATAACGCTCAAACAATTGTATTGGAACAAAACGTTCCAAATCCTTTTGCAGAGCAAACAACCATCAATTACTCCTTACCTGATAATACCGGTAAAGCGCAGATGTTGTTTTATAATTCAGATGGCAAGTTGATTCAATCCGTTGAATTAAACCAAAAAGGACAAGGGCAATTGAATGTATTTGCAAGTGACCTATCAAGTGGCATTTATACTTACACACTTGTTGTAGATGGTAAAATTGTTGAAACGAAAAAAATGGTGAAGCAATAATGACGATAGTAATTATTGGTGAAATCCCGCTTTTTGCGGGAGTGAAACAATAAAATACAATTTATAAAAACAAATAAACCCTTTGCGCAATAAAATGCGCAAAGGGTTTTTAGTAAAATAAAGGCTCCACAAATCTTCTTCTTCATCTATTCTTCATACACTGTAAGCATACTATTTTGAAAGTCCCAATAATATTTTCAATAAAATTATTTTATTATCAAATTAACTATAAATTTGCGCAGCAATAAAAAAAATTTAAAACCATCACACATATGAATTTTCCTGAAAACTTAAAGTACACTAAAGATCACGAATGGGTTCGTGTAGAAGGCAATGATGCATATATTGGTATTACCGAATTCGCGCAAGGCGAATTAGGCGATATAGTATATATAGAAATTGAAACCGAAGGCGAAGACCTAGCACACGAAGAAATATTTGGAACCATAGAAGCTGTGAAAACAGTATCCGATCTGTTTATGCCTATTTCAGGAAAAGTGTTGCAGGTAAATCCAAAATTGCAATCAAACCCTGAATCCGTTAATAAAGATCCTTATGGTGATGGTTGGATGATCAAAGTAGCTATAAAAGATGCCAGTGAATTAACAGGTTTAATGAGTGCTGCTGATTACAAAACACTTATTGGCCATTAATTTTTAATATGTTTCAAATACCCCAATTGCAATGCTATGGCATTGTTCATTCTATGTATGCGGAATTTCCTAAAAGGAATGTTCCGCATATTTTATTTTAGGTGTTTTGAGTGGAGGCTTTTAGCTATGATTAATGTAGCATACCCGCATACAAAATAAACTTTTAACACGATAAACTAATTGCTGGCTTGTGAAATAAATTACTTAGGAAACTTTGTTATAAAAAATACTATAAAAAATAATCTATCAATAATATAAATATTTATATTCGCTCACTTTTAAATGCAAACTGATATGAATAATTTGAACTATACGTTTACAAACAGGACCAAAAATATTACATTTGGTTTAATGGCAATAGGCTTGATAGCAATCATTGGCGGCTTTATTTCGGATACAGCACCCGAAGGAGTTGATGCAGCAACATATTCTCATAATCGCGTATGGGCCAACTTACTTGTGAATGGTTATTTTTTTATGGGAATTTCTTTGCTTGCTACCTTTTTTATGGCACTGCAATATGCCGCTGAAGTAGCCTGGTCAGTTGCCGTAAAAAGAGTTTACGAAGCCATCTCCTGCTACTTGCCTGTTGGCGCTACAATTATGTTTTTAATTATTCTTGCCGGACAATTGCATCTGAATCATTTATATCCATGGATGGATCCCGATGTATATGATAAAACATCCCCTAAATATGATGAATTGATCTCACACAAACATGGTTATTTCAGCCCCCTATTTTTCTGGATAAGAACACTAGCCTATTTAATAATATGGAATTTATTTCAAAGAGGATTTAGAAGACGTTCATTGGAAGAAGATCTGCAAGGCGGCACAGAATTGCATTATAAAAATATGGCTAAAGGAGCGATGTTTTTGGTATTTTTCGCGGTAACATCGTCAACTTCCGCCTGGGATTGGATGATGTCAATAGATGTACATTGGTTTAGCACTATGTACGGTTGGTACGCATTTTCAGGAATGTGGATCTCAGCAATGACAACTATTATGCTATTTGTAGTCTATTTAAAACGCCAAGGGTATCTGGAATTGGTAAATGACAGTCACATACACGATCTTGGGAAATGGATGTTTGCCATCAGTTTCCTTTGGAGTTATTTATGGTTCATGCAATTTATGTTGATTTGGTACACCAATATTCCTGAGGAAACAATTTATTTTGTTGAACGCTTACACGATTTTGGTTATATGGCTTTAATGTGGACAGTATTCTTCATGAACTTTACATTCCCAATGATATTACTAATGAGCCGCGATGCTAAACGCAATTATTTTTACCTGGTATTTGTTGGCACGATCATTTTAATAGGCCATTGGTTAGATGTATTTATGATGGTAATGCCAGCAACCGTTAATGGTCACTGGCATTTATTTAGCTGGATAGAAATAGGAATAGCCTTAGGTTTTGTTGGATTATTACTTTTTACAGTTCATAAAGCACTTGCAAAAGCCCCATTGATGGTTCAAAAACATCCATACTTAGAGGAAACAATACATCATAATGTATAATAACTATTTAACAATATAACTATGATACGATTTTTAGTTTACGTTGCCATTATTTTAACTGTTGTTGCAGTAGGATATCTCGTTCGTGTATATGAACTTGCATCAGGTTTAAAAGGAAAAAAGAACCATGAAGTAACTGAAAGGGACAATCGCTTAATGGCAAGAATAATGTTAACCTTTTTGATCACATTTTTTATATTCATTATTTGGCAATTAAAAAATTATGGAAATAGATTATTACCGGAATCTGCCTCAGAACATGGTGTTGGGTTGGATTGGCTTTTTAATTTTAACATGGCCATTTTGTGGTTTGTATTTGTAATAACTCACATTGTACTGTTTTGTTTTGCGTATAAATATTATGGACGTAAGGACGCTAAAGCAACTTATTTCCCTCACAATAATAAATTAGAAATGCTTTGGACCATTATTCCTGCCATAGTACTTGCATTCATTATTATTTTCGGATTAAAAGCGTGGAACAAAATTACCGCGGAAGCATCTCCTGAATCAATGGTTGTGGAGTTATATGCAAAACAATTTGATTGGACGGCGCGTTATTCAGGAAAAGACAATACACTTGGAGCATCAAACTATAAATTGATAAGCGCAACAAATGATCTTGGAATGGATTCTACCAGCAAAGAAGGAATGGATGATATTATTGTGAAAAATGAAATACACTTGCCAATAGGAAAAGAAGTAGAATTTAAATTTCACGCTCGTGAAGTAATTCACAGCGCTTTCTTCCCCCACTTCAGGGCACAAATGAATTGTGTACCGGGTATGACTACCATGTTACATTTCACACCCATTATCACAACTGCTGATATGCGTAAAAAGCCGGAAGTAATTGAATTAATGAATGGCATTAATAAGGTAAGAGCAAAACGTGGAGATAAACCCGAAGAATTTAATTACATTTTATTGTGTAACAAAATTTGTGGAAATAGTCATTATAATATGCAAATGACCATTGTTATTGATACACAGGAGGAATATGACAAATGGATAAGCAGCAAAAAACCATACTTTAATAAAGCTACTGCAAGCATCGAAAATAAAACCGATAAACAATTAGCAGCAGAAAAATAAATACGGGAAGTTCAAATATATTAATATAATAATTTAGAATATGTCAGAGAATCACGGTCACCACGATCACGATCAGCACGGTCAACATGATGAACATCATCATGAAGAATCATTTGTATCCAAGTATATTTTCAGCATGGATCACAAAGTCATCTCACGTCAGTTTTTAATTACAGCTGTGATTATGGCAACCCTTGCTATGACAATGTCTTTCCTGTTCCGTTTGCAACTAGCTTGGCCCGGCGAACATTTTGCCATTATTAACTTTCTTTTGGGCGATAGATGGGGCAAAGATGGTATTCTTGATCCAGGAATGTATATGGCACTTGTTACCATACATGGTACTATTATGGTGTTTATGGTATTAACAGCAGGATTAAGTGGCACCTTCAGTAACCTGTTAATTCCATACCAGGTGGGAGCACGTGATATGGCTTCAGGATTTTTAAATATGTTGTCCTACTGGTTTTTCTTTTTATCAAGCATTATGATGTTAGCAGGTTTCTTTGTTGAAACAGGACCGGCATCGGGTGGTTGGACGGTATATCCTCCATTAAGTGCATTACCACAAGCAATGGAAGGATCTAAATTAGGAATGACCTTTTGGTTAGTTTCCATGAGCTTTTTTATTGTTTCATCATTACTTGCCGGTTTAAATTACATTGTTACCATTATCAACCTTCGTACAAAAGGAATGTCAATGACCCGATTACCATTAACCATATGGGCATTTTTAATTACAGCTATATTAGGAGTGCTTTCATTTCCAGTATTATTATCAGCTGCGTTGCTGTTGATTTTCGATCGTACTTTTGGAACATCTTTTTATTTGTCGGATATTTATATTGGTGGACAAGCCTTGGAACAAACCGGTGGAAGCCCCGTTCTTTACCAACATTTATTTTGGTTCCTTGGTCATCCCGAAGTATATATCATCATTTTACCTGCATTGGGTTTAACTTCCGAAATTATTTCAGTACATTCACGTAAACCTATTTTCGGTTATCGTGCCATGATAGGCTCATTGATGGCCATAGGCTTTCTCTCTTTTATTGTTTGGGGGCATCACATGTTTATTACGGGAATGAATCCATTCCTTGGATCAGTGTTCGTATTTACCACCCTTTTAATTGCAATCCCATCAGCAGTAAAAGCATTTAATTATATTACTACGCTGTGGAAAGGCAATATCCGTTATACACCCGCAATGTTATTTGCGATCGGTTTAGTATCCACATTTATTTCAGGCGGTTTAACAGGTATTATTCTTGCCGACTCCGCTCTAGATATTCCAATACATGATACCGCTTTTGTTACAGCCCATTTTCACATTGTAATGGGTGTATCAGCCATATTAGGGATGCTGGCAGGTGTATATCATTGGTTCCCAAAATTATTTTTACGACACATGAATAAAAATCTGGGATACATCCATTTCTGGGGAACATTTATTTCAGCATATGGCGTATTTTTTCCAATGCATTTTTTAGGTTTAGCCGGTGTACCGCGTAGATACTATTCCAATAGCGCATTCCCAATGTTTGATAATTTGGTTGATATCAATATTTTGATCACTTATTTCGCAATGTTAGCTGTAATAGTACAATTGATTTTCTTATTCAATTTTTTTTACTCCATGTTCCGGGGAGAAAAGTCAGAGCAAAACCCATGGAAAGCAAACACATTGGAGTGGACAACGCCAATGGCAAATACCCATGGCAACTGGCCCGGTCAATTGCCCGTAGTTCATCGTTGGCCTTATGATTATAGTAAACCCGGTAAAGAGCAGGACTTTGTTCCGCAAACCATACCATTAGCTGAAGGAGAGATTGATGGTGGTGGCCATTAATAAAAAATTATAGTGATTATAAAAATATCCCTAAATCACTTTAGGGATATTTTTTTTTGCAAGAATAGAAAATCCCTTTAAAATAATGAAAAAGAAAGTACTTGAAAATTTGGTAGGGTAAAAAAAATTATTACTTTTGCACCCCCTGTAACGAAACAGATCGTTGTTTCACTGAGGAATTTGAACTGTAAGAAAAAATATTTTTAAAAAAAGTTCAAAAAAGTTTGCAGATCAAAAAAGTATTGATACTTTTGTCGCCCCCAATCAAAAACGGGAAGTTCTTTATAACTTGAATTTATAGCTCTGAGCAATCAGAATAAGTATATAAATAAGTTCTTTGAAAATATTGAGAAGCCAAAGAAATAGTAAGTATCCCTCTTATTATTATGTTCTAATAATAAGTTGAGAAACAAATCCAAAATTAAATTAAATTTTTCTTTTTTTTGAAGAAGAGCATTATCAAACAAACTTACAATGGAGAGTTTGATCCTGGCTCAGGATGAACGCTAGCGGCAGGCCTAATACATGCAAGTCGAACGGTAACATGAGTAGCAATACTTGATGACGAGTGGCGCACGGGTGCGTAACGCGTATGCAATCTACCTTTAACCGGTGAATAGCCCGAAGAAATTCGGATTAATACACCATAGTATGTTTGAGTGGCATCACTTAAACATTAAAACTCCGGTGGTTAAAGATGAGCATGCGTGACATTAGCTAGTTGGTGAGGTAATGGCTCACCAAGGCTACGATGTCTAGG
>JBBSPS010000155.1:0-9771 GCA_038258655.1 Bacteroidia bacterium | reverse complement strand
TTTAATTTTAGTGCTTGTGAGTGAGTTCATCGTTTTTCTGTTAGAATTTAAACTTATGAACTTAGGCTGCTGACATTACAAGGTCGGCAGCCTACTTACTCACAATCAACTGGTTACATCATTTCTGTATAGTAGTTTACCTTTTAACAGTATAACACAAAATTAACAGTAAAGATTGCGTATTGCTCTGATAAAAATATTTTTTATCCTCGTTTGTTTGTTAATAACTGTAACAAGCACGGCATTTACATTTCAATTAGGTACACCTGTTGATACGCTAAAAAAAATAGGAGCATCCAATTCATTTTTAAAAGAAAAAGTCCATTACAGCTCCGATGACTCTATGCGTGTGGACCTGATCAATCAAAAAGCATACCTATATGGGAATGCTCAGGTTATGTATGAAGACCTGAAACTCAACGCGGGATATATTGAAATAGATTTTAAAAATAATATTGTATGCGCTACAAGTATAAAAGACAGCTCAGGCAAAGAGATCCAAAAACCGATTTTTGAAGAAGGAGAAGATAAATTTAAGGCAGGAAAAATATGCTATAATTTTGAAACAAAAAAAGGGAAGATCAATGATGTTATTACACAACAAGGCGATGGCTATATTCATGGGCGCGATATAAAAAAAGATACCAATAACGTATATTATGTGGCTCATGGTAAATACACTACCTGTGATCTGGAGCATCCGCATTATTATATCGGCGCGAAAAAAATTAAAGTTATTCCCAATGATAAAATTATTACAGGCCCTGCTGATCTGTATATAGCTGATATTCCAACTCCACTTGCTATTCCATTCGGTTTTTTCCCAAATAAAAAAGGCCGCGCTTCCGGTATATTAATTCCAACATATGGCGAGTCTAGCAACTTGGGTTTTTTTTTAAAAGACGGTGGATTTTACTTTGGTAATAATGAATTTGTTGATTTCGCATTACGCGGTGATATATATTCCAATGGGAGTTTTGGTGGAAAAGCAAATAGTAATTATAAAAAACGTTATCGTTACAATGGCGGCTTAAATGTTAGTTATGCACGTATCATTAATGGCGATCGTGCTTTGCCTAATTCAACAACACAGAATAATTTTTTTGTACGATGGAACCATACACAAGATCCCAAAGCGCATCCAAATAGTCGTTTTTCAGCAAACGTAAACGCAGGCAGCAGCTCATATAACAAATACAATGGTAATGTAACCGGCGATTATTTAACCAACACGTTTCAATCCAACATCGCCTATTCAAAGACATTTATTGGTACACCTTTTAACTTTTCTGCCAATGCTCGCCATAGCCAAAATACCATCACAAAAAAAATAGACATCAGTTTACCTGAATTAGCGTTAAGTATGAACCGCATTTATCCTTTTAAAAGTAAAACTGCTGTTGGAAATAAGTGGTATGATAAAATTGGGGTAAGCGCTAGTGCCAATGCTCGTAACGATATTAATACATATGACTCATTGCTTTTTAAACCCCAAACATTACAACAGATGAAAAATGGTGTGCGGATTGCCGTACCCATTAGCACATCCTTTAATGTATTAAAGTATTTTATACTTACACCAAGTATCAATACATCGAGTGATATTTATTTTCAAACAATCCGAAAACATTACGATCCCGATACAAAAAAAATACTTGTTGATACAATTGCAGGTGCGAAAATGGGAAATGATATTAATTTATCTACTGGATTGAGTACGCGGTTATATGGGGATTATTTTTTCAAAACAAAACATTTAAAACAAATACGTCACGTTGCAACGCCTACTATCACTGCCAGTTATCGTCCTGATTTTAGTGAAAGTCAGTATGGTTATTATAAAAATGTACGTGACTCTACGGGCACTACAAAGCAATATTCTATTTTTGAAAATGGTATTTATGATGGGCCTGCTGAAGGACGATCCGGTTTAATAGGTTTTAGTTTAAATAATTCATTGGAAGCAAAGGTTCGACAGGAGAGTGATTCAGGCAGAGTAGATAAAAAGGTAGTATTGTTGGAAAGTTTTAATGTGGGATTCTCTTACAACATGGCTGTCAAAAATTATAATTGGAGCCCGATAAATATTAATGGACGCACCAAATTATTTAAAGTCATGAATATTACTGCCGGCGCTATACTTGATCCGTATCAAATAGATTCAGCGGGAAATCATATCGAACGCTATGAATGGGATAATCATACCCAACATATCGGCCGGCTGACGAGCGCCAATCTATCAGTAAGTACCAGCTTGCGAAGTAAACAAACCAGTAAGCCTAAAACGAGTAATTCTGCTACACAAGATGAAATCGATTACATCAACACGCATCGTGATGCGTATGTAGATTTTAATGTGCCCTGGAATCTTACTGTTTATTATAATTTAAATTATAATAAAGCCGGAATAGTAAAACAAGTGTCACAGTCAATGACTTTAAATGGAGATCTTAGTGTTACAAAAAAATGGAAAATAAGCCTTACATCAGGGTATGATTTTACAAGTAAAAAATCTACGTTAACATCTATCAATATTTATCGTGATCTTCATTGTTGGGAAATGCGTTTCAATTGGGTCCCCTTTGGCTTTCGCCAGAGTTTCTCTATTGATATTAACGTAAAATCAGCTATGTTAAGGGATATGAAGTTGAGTAGAAAAAAAGATTGGTATGATTATAAATAGTACGGATAACGGATTGAATGAGAAAAACTAAACCGTACGAAAAAAAAAGAGACCACTTAGTTCTACGTGATGACGTTCTAATATATTTAGTGAATCATTGCGAAATTTTTTACTGAAGCAATCTCTCGAACTAACCCACGCTTTTCTACAGTACTAATTGTTTTTTGTGCTTCCATTTTTTTGAGGTTTATTCTCAAATTCTGCCAAGCTATTTAAGGGATAAACAGCCCTAAAATTTGAGCCAATCAAAAATAGAATTTTATTGATTAAATCTATATTCCAAGTGTTTTTATAATTTTAGAACTACTCTTAAATTAAGCCTGCGCTGTTGGCCCACCAAAATTCAATGGCAAATTAGGAGGCATATCCGTGTCTTTAATTGCTCCATGCACTTGTTCAAATTTCGAAATATTATCTTTCAATGCTTTCATCAAACGTTTAGCATGTTGAGGTGTAAGTACAATACGAGATTTCACTTTTGCTTTCGGGATACCAGGCATCATTTTTATAAAATCAATTACAAATTCAGAATTGGAATGCGTAATGATAGCAAGGTTAGAATAAGTCCCTTCGGCTATTTCTTCGCTCAGTTCAATATTTAATTGATTGTTGTTTGGCTCTTCCATTTTATTATTATTTTTATAATTCCGTAAAATTAATTGTTTTTATAAACGTAAAATTTTGTAAAGAAAAACGGTCGGCTCACATTAAAAGCCGACCGTAAATCATTCAAATAAAAAAATTATTTTTTATCTTCTTTTACTTCTTCAAAATCAACATCGGTTACTTCCCCATCGCTTGAAGCTTTTGCACCTGCATCACTTTGCCCATTTGCATTTTCTTGTGCATTCGCCTCAGGAGTTCCGGTAGCATTATACATATCTTGCGAAGCAGCTTGCCATGCGGTGTTTATTTTTTCTAAAGCCGCATCAATACCTGACAGGTCTTTTGAAGCATGAGCAGTTTTTAATTCAGTCAATGCGCTTTCGATCACAGTTTTCTTTTCTGCCGGAATTTTTTCGCCATATTCTTTCAATTGTTTTTCCGTTTGAAAGATCATTGAATCTGCGGTATTTACTTTTTCCGTTTCTTCTTTGAATTTTTTATCCGTTTCAGCATTTGCTTCTGCATCCGCTTTCATTTTTTTGATCTCTTCTTCGCTTAAGCCTGATTTCGCTTCAATACGGATATTATGTGATTTACCGGTTGCTTTATCCTTCGCCGATACTTGCAAAATTCCATTCGCATCAATATCAAATGTAACTTCTACCTGAGGCACACCACGTGGCGCGGGTGGAATTCCATCCAGATTAAATTCACCTAACTTACGGTTATCCTTTGCCATTGAACGTTCGCCCTGGTACACAACAATTTGTACAGATGGTTGATTATCGCTTGCTGTAGAAAATGTTTCCGATTTTTTAGTTGGAATAGTTGTATTTGATTCAATCAATTTTGTAAATACACCACCCATTGTTTCAATACCCAATGAAAGCGGAGTAACATCCAACAACAATACATCTTTTACTTCTCCTGTTAATACTCCACCTTGTATAGCTGCTCCAATAGCAACCACCTCATCCGGATTAACACCTTTTGACGGAGCTTTACCAAAGAATTTTTGTACCGCATCCACAATAGCAGGGATACGAGTAGAACCACCTACCAAAATAATTTCGTTGATATCACCTACACTTAATCCTGCATTTTTCAATGCTGATTTACAAGGCTCAATTGTACGTTTGATCAAATCATCAACCAATTGCTCAAATTTTGCACGGGTTAAAGTACGCACCAAATGTTTTGGGATACCATCTACCGGCATAATATAAGGCAAATTGATTTCTGTTGTCGCCGTGCTTGATAATTCTATTTTCGCTTTTTCAGCGGCTTCTTTCAAACGCTGCAATGCCATTGGGTCTTTTGAAAGATCCAATCCGCCATTTTCAGATTTGAATTCTGCCACTAACCAGTCAATGATTTTATGATCGAAATCATCACCACCTAAATGTGTATCGCCATCAGTCGATTTCACTTCAAATACACCTTCACCTAATTCAAGAACTGATACATCATGAGTTCCACCACCACAATCAAACACTACAATTTTCATGTCTTGATGTTTTTTATCCAATCCATATGCTAATGCTGCAGCGGTAGGCTCATTGATAATACGTTTTACTTTTAAGCCGGCTATCTCACCTGCTTCTTTTGTAGCCTGGCGCTGCGAGTCGTTGAAATACGCAGGAACTGTAATAACAGCTTCCGTTACTTCATGTCCCAAATAATCTTCAGCTGTTTTCTTCATTTTTTGAAGTATCATCGCCGAAATTTCCTGAGGAGTATATTTTCTGTCATCAATTTGTACACGAGGAGTATTGTTATCACCTTTCACTACTTTATAGGGAACACGTGAAGCCTCTTTTGTTATTTCATCAAATGTATGTCCCATAAAACGTTTAATTGAAGAAACTGTTTTTGTAGGATTAGTAATTGCCTGACGTTTTGCAGGATCACCCACTTTGCGTTCACCGTTTTCAACAAATGCAACGATAGAAGGTGTAGTACGTTTACCTTCACTGTTTGGAATTACAACTGGCTCATTACCTTCCATTACTGAAACACAAGAGTTAGTTGTTCCTAAATCTATTCCTATAATTTTACCCATGATTAAAATTGTTTAATTGTTTTATTTTAAATTGTTTGATATGTGGAAAATAAATCCGAAATCAAAATCCGCATTCAATTCCCAATGATTATGCCATTAGCTTTTTGCCGAAATTATGGCATAAAAAAAGCGCCACAACTAATTGCAACGCTTTTTTTATGCCAAAGCGACAGAAATTAAGGACAAATAACCGGCCGTCCTGTGGCATCTATCTGACTTTTGCTATTAATGAATAATAAATTTTTAGTATATCTGCCACAGGCAAGGGAATCGAGACTGTTTGCGTCCATTGGTTTACCAAAAGGTTTTTTAAAATAACGGGCAGAAAATATTCCCAAACCGTTCGTAATGTTTGAAAATTCAGGCCTCTCCTGAATAATGCCTGTTGATGGCGAATTTACTTCGATGAATGTATTCAGATCATTAGCTGCAGCTACTAAGATGATATCTACTTTGCCAGATCTCCTTGCAAGCAAAGTAGGATAAACCCTTAATTGATTGCCGATGAATTGTAGCAACCCCTGCGCACGGAAATCACCGATCATTAATTCTCCACCGGCTAAAGTTTGTGTTTTTTGACCAGGGAAAACCCAATCTAAACTATCTGTTTTAGTACTACCTGATAGTGAATCTGTATAATGAAATCGAATTATCATTTGATATGCGCGAACATTTTTTCCACTGTACCATTGCACTTGAAAATTCGCATCATCACTGGTATTCTTTTTAATGATTGAAAATGAAGATGAAGCACTGGAGGGATTTGGAAGTGTAAAAGTAGCATCATTTAATAATGATGTTTGTGCACTCACTTCTTTTCCTGTGTTCGTATTTTTGATGATCAACTTGTATTGGCTATCAATATTTAAAGGGTCAGAAGGCCCCAGAGGTGTTGAAAATGAATAAATAACATTTGTTTGATCGGGGCCGTAAAATGTTCCTGCATTTTTTGGAATTGTATTATCAGGTGTTAAATTATATGAACTGAGTTCCACCCCACCCTTTATTCGTTTTATAACAACATTAAGTGCATTTGCATATTGTGTGGAATCCTTTATTTGAGCATATGTAAGAGCGTTCCCTTCGCCCAAAAATGCTTTATTTATTTTGATGTATTGTGTAGTTTGCGATTGATCCAGCAAACCGTAAACAACCATTGTTTCTTTATAATTTCCAACTACATCCAATTTGGTGCTGCATGCCGAGAATAATAATATTGCCACCAACGAATAAATAACTGTTTTTTTCACGATAATAAAAATTTAAAATTTGAGGGATGATTAACTACAAATGTATTAATTAATTTGATTTTTTGCTAACTTATATAACGCCTAAAAATAAAATACAAAAAACTATTGTAGCTTTGCAATAAGTTAAAATAAGTTAACATTGGAATTAAGTTAAATAAGGTGGAAACGCAATTATAATAATCGAATTAATCCTAATTAGCCCAATTAACTCATTCACTTAAATTACCAAAATAAAATGTCAATACATAAAGAAGTTAAAAAGGTTACCACCAACGTATTACAGGAAATGAAACGCGATGGTGAAAAAATATCAATGCTTACCGCTTATGATTATACCATGGCAAAAATTGTGGACCATGCAGGAGTGGATGTGATATTAGTTGGCGATAGCGCTTCCAATGTAATGGCGGGACATGAAACGACTTTACCTATTACACTTGACCAAATGATCTATCATGCTTCATCGGTTGTACGTGCCGTTAACAGAGCATTGATCGTTGTGGACTTACCTTTTGGAACGTACCAGGGAAATTCAAAAGAAGCATTGTATTCTGCCATTAAAATAATGAAAGAAAGTGGTGCCCATGCTGTAAAATTAGAAGGTGGAAAAGAAATTAAAGAATCCGTTGAACGCATTTTAACAGCAGGAATCCCGGTGATGGGACATCTTGGGTTAACTCCGCAAAGCATTTATAAATTTGGTACTTATAATGTACGAGCAAAAGAAGAAGAAGAAGCAAAACGATTAATTGAAGACGCCCATATATTAGAAAAAGCGGGATGTTTTGGTTTGGTATTAGAAAAAATTCCCGCAAAATTAGCCGGAAAAGTTGCGAAAGAACTAGATATTCCTGTGATAGGTATTGGCGCGGGTGGTGGTGTTGACGGGCAAGTACTTGTTTTTCACGATATGGTTGGGTTAAACAATGAATTCAATCCTCGCTTTTTAAGACGCTATTTAAATTTGTATGATGAGATAACCGATGCAGTTGGACGATATATAAAGGATGTAAAATCGAAAGACTTTCCGAATAATAACGAACAATATTAATTCCGAGAAAGAAATATCACAGTTGTTTATATTGCAAAATAGTATTACAACCCAATGAATAAAGTCAGACTGGAAGCATTTAGCGATGGGGTGTTTGCTATCGCTATTACATTATTAATATTAGATATTCGCATTCCGGAAGTTGATTATTCTCAATTGCCTAAAGCATTGAACAACTATTAGCTACATAATATATGTTATCGCCACCATATCATTGATTTTTATGCGGCAACAAAAAACAGGATTACCCATTTAATTATTATTCGATGGAGTATAAAATTGAAGTTCTTTACGAAGATAATCACATCATTGCCGTTAATAAGCATCCATCGGATCTTGTACAAGGTGACAAAACAGGTGATACTCCTCTTAGTGAATTTGTAAAACAATACATTAAAAAAAAATACAATAAACCGGGTGATGTATTTATTGGTACTGTTCACCGCATTGATCGGCCAGTTAGTGGTATTGTTCTTTTTGCAAAAACCAGCAAAGCCTTGGCACGATTGAACCAAATGTTCCAAACAAAAGAAATTCAAAAAACATACTGGGCAGTTGTAAAAAATAAGCCCAAAAATATTAGTGGTAAACTCATTCATTATTTAAAAAAGAATGAAGCGAAAAATATGTCGAAGGCGTTTGAAAAAGAAACGCCCGGTGCATTCCATTCAGAATTGTATTATGAACTTATTTGCAGCTCTGATAATTATCATTTACTGGAAATAAAACCATTAACCGGTCGTCATCATCAAATACGTGTGCAACTTTCTTCAATGGGATGTCCAATAAAGGGTGATCTGAAATATGGTTTTGAACGTAGCAATAAAGATGTTTCAATTCACCTGCATGCAAGGAAGGTGGAGTTTATTCATCCTGTAAAAAAAGAGCCTGTGATCATTATTGCTCCGCCACCAAATGAAGTTCTGTGGAATGAGTTTGTGAAAAGGGTGAAATAATTAGTTTAAAATGAAAGAAAATTACGTCGTAAGTTTTATGGTTTCTGGGACCCTTAACAAAATTTTAGTCTTAATGATTGGGTTTATATCCGTCGCTCTTATATGTAAAGGTTTTTACATTTCAATATTATTTTTAATTTTTTGCATTACACTATTATCTTGTTACTATGGAGTTCAAATAAATTTAAACAATAATACTTATCGCTCATACATTTCTGTTCTAGGGTTTAGAAAAGGAAAAGAAAAATTGCTTACACAAATTGAATACATCATTGTAAGAGATGCTGTTTTTAAAATTATAAATCAGGAGTATGGAACCTATTCACCAGATGACAGATATGAAATTTCATTGGTATGTAAAGGCCCCTTTAAAATTGTATTATTTTATTCCTACGACAAAAAAGAAACCCTTGAATTTGCTAAAAGTTTACGAACAAAATTTAAATCTAAAATTGAAGACACAACAAGAGAAAAAATTTTTAATCTCCAAAAAGCATAGCTACCAATCCTTCTTTCGCATTTTCTTTATCTCTGAATCACGTTTTTTAGATGTCAAACGTCTTTCTTTCGAGCCTTTACTTGGTTTAGTGGCTCTACGTTTTTTCTGAACAACAAAACATTTATGAATGAGTTCATAAAATTTTTTGATCACTATTTCTTTATTCCCTAACTGATTTCGTTCTGTTTGAGAAACAATTTGCAATATTCCATCTTTTGTTATTTTATTATCTAACTTATTTAAAATAACAGCTTTTTGTTCATCCGTAAGTAAAGCGGAATTAACAACATCAAAATCAAGCTCCACTTTAGTCGCCACCTTATTTACATTTTGACCTCCTGCACCGCCACTTCTGCTTGTTTTAAATTTAAATTCCGGACCGAATTGCACTCCTTTTATAGTCATGCTACAAATTTAAGCATAAAATAAAATGCACGTTTAATTTGATTATTTTTGAAAACGGATTTATTACGGAGTCACAGAGAAATGAAAATTATTTTAAATAGTCTACTTTTTATTTTGTCAATGAAATTTTGTTTCTCACAAGATTCAATTTCATTTAAAATTAACTATTACACCCAAAAAGCTGCTAATTATTTGGATAAACAAAAAGCGCTTTCACCCTATTACGCTGTTAATACAAAAGGTATAAGTACGTATTCTT
>JBBSPS010000154.1:0-9869 GCA_038258655.1 Bacteroidia bacterium | reverse complement strand
CTACATCAGTGTTTTGAGGTTTGTTGTTTGTTTCCATAAATAAATCTACAAATTGAAACTTTTATGTAGTTTTGATTAGGTATTGCAGGCTACCACGCAGTGGTTTAGTGCAACAGGCGTTTGGCAAAAGTGGCGGTTCAGTGCTCCGCAGACAGTTTTGTGGTTAATCAAAATTTGGTTCTCCGCATCAACATTTGTGGTGAAAATCGCCACCTTCGCCAAGCGCCAAAACGTTAGGCGTTATGCTATGAGCGACACTGCAAACCAACAACAGATGAACGAATGAGACAATCATTACTTGACCTTATAGAGAAAACAATCGTTTACCAGTATGACTTGCCAAATACAACGACAGGTATTAGTAAGACAATTGTTTCAGTCGACAATGACCAATGTTTCAAATCAATTAACAAAAATGACTTTACCGAAATTATTTACAACTCCATTTTAGAATATTCATTTAACGAATTTGAAATTGAAAATAAGGACTATGACAAATTACACTACATAGCCTTACAAAAAAGATTAAAATACAACCCAGATTTAGACCTTGACCAAAAAATAAAATATGGCTTTTTAGGAGAAGTCATTTTGTTTGGTGTTTTGTATGTTTTATTTAAATCTCAACCATTGATAGCAAGAAGATACTTTTATAATCCTTTAGAAAATTCTGAAACAAAAGGATATGACTCTTACCATTTAATTGAAAATAATAATCAAACTGAACTTTGGTTTGGGGAAGTAAAATTTCATAAAAACTATAAAACTGGAATAGACAGTATTTTTATAAATATTGACAAAGCTATTTCGGATGATTATTTGAAAACAAATGTATTTGCAATCTCAAACCAAATTAATAATCTCCACTATAAAGGTTCTAAAATAGAAACAGTAATAAAAGACTGGGAAGAAAATCCATATTTATCTATAATTGACGAACTTAAGCAACACAATATGAAACTGGTTTATCCAGTAATGTTATTGTACGAAGAAGACGATTTAGGGTATGATGATAGCATTAAAAATATTCCAAAATATATTCAAGAAAAATACACAGCGAATACTTTCAGTATAACAGTTGACTATTCTATTTTTTTTATTTTGGTTCCAATGAAAGACGTTAAAGCAATTAAAGAAGAAGTAATCAAATGGATAAAGTTGAAGAAACCACTAATGTCCTAAGACAAATTAATAAATTCAATTCAAAGGAAATATCTGATGATATTCTTATCAAATCCGTGTGCGATTATTTCAACGAAATAAAAAACGATACGCTAAATCAATCCGACTTAAAATTTCTAAAATATATTTCAAATGTTGCAGGTATACCGCATTACTTCGACATACTTAATACTCAATTTAATCAAGAGACTGAAATAGATTTTGTTAATAAAATTTTAAATTTCGTTTGATAGGATTATGGAATTAATTAATATTTGCATTTTAATCTAAGAGATCAATGTTGTAACTTATAGCCAATTAGGTTATAAATTATAACCTAATAAATCATTATCCCTAAGTAAAATCAACTAAATTTGTACTACAAAATTTGATTAAAATATAGTTTTTTAAAACCTTGCTGTGTAAAGGGAACAGTATGAATTGTATGAAAAAAATAAACTTAATTTTCTTGTTTTTTACTATTGTGGTATTTAGTAAAAATTCAACGGCACTTACATGCTCTATTGCAGGTGCAATTGATGTATGCCCTGGATCAACTATTGTATATCATACAAATTATGTCACTAATAAATTGATAACTGAAAGGGTTGAAAAAATACAATGGACATGCGGATCTGATGGGCGTTTTTCAAATGGTTCAACAATGATAGAAAATATTGGGTCAGTACCCAATAATCCAACTTATCAGGCGGTTACATGGAATAATATTAATGGAAGCTCTTCCTGAGTTCAAGTAACTTATTTTTATTCAGGATACATTACTCATTATACAACGTCGGCTAGTATGATAGTAAATATTGGTTTTGTAAATCCTCCTTCTTCAATTATTTGTCCATTATATTTATGTACTAATCATGGAGGCAACTATATCGTTTCATGCCCAACCCCTTTACCCTCTTTTTCTTCAAGTTATGTTTGGGCGTCATCTAATGCCTCAATTATAGGAAGCGGGTCAAGTGCTACACTTTCTCCAAATGCTAATGCAACCGATATTTTACTTAGTGTTAGTATGACTGGATGTGGCGGGATTTTTTCAAAAGTATACACAAGAACAATTACTAGAAGTACAACAGTCCCTGCTGGTGCAGTTACAAGAACGCAATCAGCACAAACCTTTGGTGGAGTTGTAATATTTACTTATTATCCACCGGCAGATGCAACATCTCTACAAGAATCTACGGATGGAATAAATTGGAGTACTTTTAACCCACCAGTAGTGGAGGTAGAACAAGGTACTACAGTATATTTATATGTCAGACCAGCTAACGATTGTGGCACAGGAGCATCAGTTCGTTGGAGGATGGTTTCGCCTATTTGTCCAAGTTGCGGTGCTATAACTACTTATGTTGATAATGGTACAAATATGATTATAAACAGTAAAAGTGAAAATAATACCAATGAAAATATAATAAGCAGTATTAAAAAAGGTGATACTGAAATGAAAAAAATTGAAGTTATAATTTTCCCTAACCCCGCAGATCAAAATTTAACTGTTAATATTAATAGTTTAGAATCATCTTCATATAAAATCACTTTATATGATATGTTAGGAAAAGAAATAGTTAATAATATAAAGGCAATTCAAGTAGGGGCTAATGAAATAAACATAGATTTGAGTGTAATTGAAAATGGCATTTATCTACTTTATATTAATGACGGAAAGCAGATAAAACGAGAAAAAATTGTAGTTAGTCATTAATTTTAAGACTTCTTAATTTGCAATATCATGTAAAAATGCCCCGCAATTCTGCGAGGGCATTTTTTATTAATTAATTCAAGTTGCTAGTTAAAGTTCTTTGAAAAAAAGGGTTAAACAAAGGTTAAGTAAATTTGTTTTGGACACTAAAAAACAAAACCTATGCTAACCCGAGATAAAATTATATCAATTTTCTGTTTAATCGATGATTTATTTATAGGAATTAATCATCAAGAAAATTCCAGAAGGAATGTGAGTGATAGTGAAATAGCCTTAATAGCGATAGTTTCGGCGGTTTATTTTGGAGGAAATCAATACCATGGGATAAATTTTATGAAGAGCTGTGGCTTCATACCAAAAATGCTTGATAAAAGTCGTTTTAACCGTAGGTGACATGCAATAGGAAGACTACTGTATGAGCTGTTTGCGCAGGTCGGTTGCTATTTAAAACAGGCTCGTTGTGAAATGCATTATATCATTGATTCATTTCCAGTTGCTATTTGTGATAACATACGTATTGTAAAAAGCAAAATAATAAAGGGCAAAAAATGGCGAGGTTACACAGCAAGTATGCGAAGATATTTTTATGGAGTAAAAGTTCAGTTGCTCACAACAGGTTCAGGAATACCAGTAGCATTTTGTTTTACACCGGGTAAACAAGCTGATGTAAAAGCATTGGATAAAATAATAAGAGAATTTCCACCAGAAGCCAGTGTTTATGGTGATAGCGCATATACTGATTATAAAAAGGAAGATGATTTATTTAACAAGGATTTAATAGTATTGAAAATACAACGCAAATCGAATTCAAAAAGAAAAGATACAGATGAACAAATCCAAGAAAAATTAAAAATGCGAAAACGAATAGAAACAAGTATTAGCGATATCAAAAAATTGTTTCCAAGAACAATACATGCTGTTACATTAAACGGGTTTCTGATTAAGCTGATTTTATTCGTCTTTGGATTACAAATTAATAAGATTACTAACTATCAACTTGAATTACAATAAGTAAAAAAAACGCCGTTAAATAAATAAAACTGCCGTTAAATAAATTAAAAGGAAAGCATGTGAAAAAAATCTTATATTTGAAAAATCAGTAATGTCACGCCTTATTACATAGGTACTTAGTTAGGCCCTGATTAATTTATAAAAATATTATGAATGAAGAATTTAATATCTTAGGCAATAAAATTAGGGCTCTCAGGCAAATTCAAGGGATTTCACAAGAAGCGATTGCAATAAAATTAAATATTTCACAAGCAGCATACAGCAAAATAGAAAACAAGAAAATTATTATAACACCAGAGCGGTTAAAAATTATTTTAAAAGAATTAAATGTTAGTGATGAAACATTAAGAAAATTTAATCTGAAAGAGATTTTAATGTAAATCTCTTTAATAGACATACTTTAATGTTTAGAATCTGTCCTAATTTTTATTGTTTCACAATCCCAATATAACCTCATTCGGATCTTTACCACCAAACAACATCTTTATTGGATTTTCCAACATCTCTTTTACTTTCACTAAAAAACCAACGGATTCGCGTCCATCGATAATTCTATGATCGTATGATAATGCAACATACATCATCGGACGAATCACCACTTGTCCGTTAACTGCAACAGGGCGCTCCACTACATTGTGCATTCCTAAAATGGCGCTTTGTGGCGGATTAATAATTGGTGTACTCATCATGGAGCCAAATACTCCTCCATTAGTGATGGTAAATGTTCCACCACTCATATCTTCCAATGTAATTTTATTTTCACGCGCTTTTACAGCAAGATTTTTTATTTCTGTTTCGATCTGTGCAAGGCTCATTTGCTCCGCATTACGCACTACCGGAACCACTAAACCTTTTGGCGCGCTTACGGCAATTCCAATATCAGCATATTTATGATAAACAATTTCTTCGCCATCAATCATCGCATTTACAGCGGGAAATAAATTTAATGCTTCCGTCACCGCTTTCGTAAAGAAGCTCATAAAGCCAAGATTAGCGCCATGCACTTCTTTGAATTTTTCTTTATATTTTGCACGTATCACATAAATAGCGCTCATATCCACTTCATTAAAAGTGGTGAGCATAGCTGTTTCATTTTTAACTGCCACTAAACGTTGCGCTAATTTTTTCCGCAATGCTGACATTTTTTGACGGTCTGTATCTCTTGTCCCGCCCCATAATTTAGCCGACGAAGAATCAAAACCTGAAGTCAATACATTTATTACATCTCCTTTTGTGATACGTCCATCTTTACCTGAGCCATTTAACTTTGAAGAAGAAATTTTATTTTCATCCATTATTTTCTTCGCCGCGGGTGATGGTGTCCCATTAGCATAGCTTTCAGGTTTCACAGTTTCTTTTACAGTTTCTTGTTTTTGACTTTTAGTTTCAGACTTTGAATCGTCTGCCTTGGCTTCAGACTTTGAACTTTGAACTTGCGGCTTAGAGCTTTCTCCTTTTACACTTGTATCAATAGAACAAACAACCTGGCCAACTTTTACTGTATCACCTTCTGCTGCCAATGTTTTAATGGATCCGGATTCTTCCGCATTAATTGTTAATGTAGCTTTATCAGAATCTATTTCTGCTATCTCTTCATCTTTCTCAACATACTCACCATCTTTTTTTAACCAACGGGCAATTACCACTTCTGTGATGGATTCACCCGGACTTGGAACCTTTATATTTATTATTGCCATCTCTTTTTAGATTTGAGATATAAGATATTTGAGATTTGTTCCCATCTCCTATCTTATATCTATTTAATTACTAACTGCTTTTCAAAAACTCTATCAATAATATTTTGTTGTTGCTCTGCATGCAATTTTCCATAACCTGTTGCAGGGCTGGCACTTTCGTTACGGCCAATGTATTTTAAATTTACGTCAGTAAATGTACGATGGATGTGTGCCCAAGCCCCCATATTTTCCGATTCTTCCTGAACCCATAAATAATTTTTCGCGTTTTTATATTTCGAAAGTACTTCTTTTAATTGATTGATCGGTAATGGATATAACTGTTCCAAACGAACAATCGCTACATCTTCATTTTTTTCTTTTTCTTTTGCTTCGATCAGGTCATAATAAATTTTTCCGGAACAAAACGCGATCTTCTTAACCAACTTTTCATTTGCTGGGGAACCTGTCCTGAGCGAAGTCGAAGGATCATCTATCACTTCCTGGAAACCTCCTGTAGTAAAATCTTTAACCGATGATACACATGTTAGATAACGCAATAGTTTTTTAGGAGTGAAACAGATCAATGGTTTTCGAAAATCTCGTTTTAATTGCCTGCGCAATACATGAAATTGGTTTGCCGGTGTTGTGCAATTAACCACTTGCATATTATTTTCCGCACATTGTTGTAAAAAGCGTTCCATGCGTGCGCTGGAATGTTCAGGGCCCATACCTTCGTAGCCATGTGGCAACAATAATACCAAGCCATTCATTCTTCTCCATTTATATTCTGAGGATGTAATAAATTGGTCAATAATAATTTGCGCTCCATTAAAGAAATCACCAAACTGTGCTTCCCAAATTGTTAATGCATCGGGTGATGTTAAAGCATAACCGTATTCAAAGCCCAGGACGCCATATTCAGAAAGTAGAGAGTTGTAAATAGATAGTTTTCCTTTAGCACCAAAATTATTTAATGGTGTGTATTCTTCTTCGGAATCTTCAAATTTAACAACTGCGTGTCGGTGAGAAAATGTTCCACGTTCCACATCTTGTCCGCTGAAACGCACATTATGTCCTTCATTCATCAAGGTTGCATACGCCATCAATTCTCCCATTGCCCAATCATAGTTATCATTAGTGATCATGGTTGCTCTTTCATCAAATAGTTTTTGTGTCTTATTAAAAAACTTTTTGTCTTTTGGAAGTGCAACAGTTTTTTTCGCGATCTCTAAAAATATTTTTTTATCTACTGATGTATCTGGAGATTTATCAAACGCATTTGCATCCGCCAATTTTAAACCACTCCACTGACTTTTTAAAAATGAAGTAATTTTTCCTGTTCCTCTTTTTTTAGCTTTATCTAACTCGTCCTGAAGATGTTGTTTAAAATTTCTCTCCATTTCTGTTGCCACTTCAGCGTCAATATCACCACGGGAAATTAATTGATTCACATAAATATCTTTTGGATTTGGATGTGCCGCAATTGCTTTATATAATAACGGTTGTGTGAAACGTGGCTCATCACCTTCATTATGACCATATTTACGGTAACACAATACATCAATAAACACATCACGATTAAATTTTTGACGAAACTCCATTGCTAAATTAACTGTAAACACCAATGCTTCCACATCATCCCCATTAACATGGAATACAGGAGACAATACCACTTTTGCTACATCAGTACAATAAGTACTTGAACGGCCATCTAAATAGTTAGTAGTAAATCCTACCTGATTATTAATTACAATATGAATTGTTCCTCCGGTTTTATATCCATCCAAATGACACATCTGCAATACTTCATACACAATTCCCTGACCTGATAATGCTGCATCGCCATGAATTAAAATAGGACACACTTTATTGAAATCCCCTTTGTGAAAATTATCAATTTTAGCACGACAAATCCCTTCAATAACAGGGTTGACTGCTTCTAAGTGAGATGGGTTAGGAGCTAAGCTGATATGAAATTTTTTAGCATTATTACTAACTCTGTCGCTGGAATATCCCATGTGATATTTTACATCACCATCAAAATCTGCTTCTTCAGAAAGATATCCTTCGAACTCGGCAAAAACGTCTTCATATTTTTTATTTAAAATATTCGTTAATATATTTAATCGGCCACGATGTGCCATTCCAATTACAAAATCTTCAATTCCCAAATCGGATCCTTTTTCACAAACAGCATCCAAAGCAGGAATCGCTGCTTCGGCACCTTCCAGTGAAAAACGTTTTTGACCAACAAATTTTATATGTAAAAAATTTTCGAAAGCTACTGCCTGATTTAACTTATCAAGAATTATTAATTTTTCATATTTCTGAAAATCAGGGATATTTTTACTTTTCTCCATTTTTTCTCGCAGCCATTCAATAACTTCGGGAGTTCGGATGTACATATACTCTGCACCTATTGATCCACAATATGTTTGATGAAGGTGGGCAACTATATCTTTCAATTTTGCAGGACCAATTCCAATTTGTGTTCCTGCATGAAATACAGTTTCAAGATCGGTTTGTGATAAGCCAAAGTTTTCAATATCAAGCGTAGGTTTGTAATGTCTCCGTTCACGCACAGGATTGGTTTGTGTAAATAAATGTCCGCGGGAGCGATAACCATTAATGAGATTGATCACATCAAACTCTTTTTTTACGTTTTGAGGGATTTCGCCGCTGTCTTCATAATTCTGACGCGCAAATTCAAATCCTTCAAAAAATTTCTGCCAACCGAAATCCACCGAATTATTATCTTTCAAGTATTGCTGAAATAAATCTTCTATTGAAGAAGTATCCGCATTGCCCAAATAGGAAAATTTATCCATATGTTTTATACCTGTTAAGATTACAAATTTAAGGTTTTTTAGTGGATGGCAGTTGTTAATAAAGCCCTTGCAAAATTACGTTGATTTATTTCTTATCACCTCAGCGTAAAATGTATTATTGATCTTGCTTTCAAGCCAGGAGATCAAATCGAGATATTCCAACGCTCTTTTCTCAAAAATGTTTTCAGATAAACCTGTTAATTCAGTTTTTAGATCAGCGAAAGAATTAATTAATCTTACCTGCGTGTTTGATTTAGGCAGTTTGCGGATAAAATTAAGTAGGATAGTTTCAAATTTATAAAGTCTTTTTCTTGAATAAAGAAAGCGATAGGTTGATCTTACCGTATACTCCAGGATATCATTGTTTCCCAGCTCATAATGAATGACTAGGTTAAGAATACGCGCAAAAGAGAGTATATCTAAGCGAATATCCACATCCGTTGAATTCAAAATTTTATTCAGCCAAAAAAGTGCTTTGTTATATTCCCCTGAACCCATGAACAAATAAGCAATATTATAATAGAATACAATTTCATGCACCCTATTGATCTTACCTTTAAAACGTTCCAGGCCTTTTTCAATATCGGCAATTAACCTGATGCCTTTTACAAATTCACCTGTATTGAGATACATTTTCAACTCCATGTTATGCGAAAAAATAAATATTCTTACCAATGCATCTTCTGATTCACCGATAAATAAATTCTTTGTAATATTTCTTAATTTATGAAGCGCTTCCCTGAAGTCGTCGTATTTTTTTATTCTATTGCAGGCAATAAGATAATTATGTAAAGCGTCAATATATATATGTGCTTCTCCGGAAATTTTTTCAGGCTCTGATTCGATCAGTTCTAACAATTTTTTAGTGTACTTATAATCGTTCTTCAGATCACCATTTACATAAAAATAATTCGCATAAATATCATAAAAATAAATTCTGGCCTGGTAGGATAAAGCCTGTTTTTCATTTTTGAGTAATGGCGTATCTATAATTTTATTGAATTTTTCTAATTCCTGCTCGTTCCTTGGCAATCCTTTCTTTTCGATCAATATGTTTATCTTTGAATCAAGGCTCCAGTAATCGATCGTGTTTTTTAATTTTTCCAAAATAAGATGTTCTTCTTCAAAAACTTTTTCCAATTTTTTCTCAAGTTGGCCTGTATGAAATTCGGCATTAATTACTTTTTTTTCCCATTTAATTATTTCCATTATTTGCAAATGCTTTTCATACTGATAAGCTATTTTTCTAACCTTGGATAATAATTTTCTACATTGTTTATACAACGCCTTTTCATAAAGTATCTCCACATCTCTTAAAATATTTTTTAATTCCGCATCAGGAGATATTTCGGAATGATAGTTCCGTAAACTTTTAAGAATAAGTTTATACAAGTAATTTTTTGCTACGTGAAGCTGTTTTATAAAAATCGAATCTGAAAATATTTTCCTTATGCCATCCTCATCATATTCTTTTTG
>JBBSPS010000153.1:0-9970 GCA_038258655.1 Bacteroidia bacterium | reverse complement strand
GTCTGTCATAATACTTACTTGCCAACTTTTTTTGTGTACATCAAAGCCTACATAAATGTTTTCTCCGCTAAAATCTTTTATCTTTGTTTTCATCTGTATAAATTTTTCTAAACTTACACATTACAAACATAAGGGCTTCGTGCCTCGCAATGACGCTCCCAATGATAATTTCCTCCAATAAATACAGTACCTTTATACACATCTAAAAAATAATGATGATACAAAAGGCGCTCGAAAATCTTAAAATTTCTTCTCTTAATACAATGCAATTAGCGGCAATTGAAGCCGCTAAAAAAAACAACGATCTGATTCTTCTTTCTCCTACCGGTTCAGGAAAAACCTTGGCGTTTTTATTACCTGTTCTAAACAATTTAGATCTTCAAAAAACAGGTATCCAGGCATTGATATTAGTTCCTTCGCGTGAATTGGGTTTGCAAATAGAACAAGTTTTTAAATTAATGGGAACAGGTTTTAAAGTGAATTGCTGTTATGGCGGGCATTCCACCAAAACAGAAAAAAATAATTTGGAACATCCACCGACATTGCTTATTGGTACACCCGGCAGAATAGGCCATCACATCCGAAAAAATAATTTTAATACAACTTCTATCACTACATTAATTCTTGATGAATTTGATAAAGCATTGGAATTTGGTTTCCAGGAAGAGATGTCGTTCATTATTTACAAATTAAAAAAATTAAATAAACGCATATTGACTTCCGCTACTAAAATGAAGGATATTCCTTCGTTTACAGGGATATCAAATCCCGTAGAAATTAATTTTTTGAGTGAGACGCCAACCAAACCACAAGGTTTAAAATTGAAAGTTGTTAAGTCGGAAGGAAAAGATAAGTTAGATGCATTGTTCAATTTGATCTGTAATTTGGGTAATACAACTACGTTGGTTTTTTGCAATCACAAAGATGCTGTGGAGCGTATAAGCGGTTTGCTTTTGGATAAAGGATTACCGCATGGAATTTTTCATGGAGGTATGGAGCAGGAGGATAGGGAACGTGCATTGATAAAATTCAGGAATGGTAGTCATCGGTTACTGATCACTACTGACTTGGCTTCCCGAGGATTGGATATCCCTGAAATTGAAATAATAATTCATTATCAATTGCCGCATACAGAAGATATTTTTGTTCATAGGAATGGCCGGACGGCAAGGATGAATGCCAAAGGGACCGCTTATTTATTATTGGGTGAAAATGAATATGTTCCTGTGTTTATAAAAGAATCTCCTCCCATTGAAGAATTGGCTGTTGTTACTAAGCTACCTTCAATTTCTCCCTGGTGTACACTTTACATCGCTGCTGGAAAAAAAGATAAGATCAATAAAATAGATATTGTAGGTCTGTTACTTCAAAAAGGAAAACTGGAAAAAGAAGAATTAGGTTTGATCGAAGTGCTTGATTATTCATCTTATGCGGCGGTGAACAGAAAAAAAATTGCTTCTCTTATTCAATTACTCAAAGGTGAAAAAATAAAAAATCAAAAAGTAAAGATGGAAATTTCGAATTAAATTTATTTCGGCATATCCTTACGCTATTAACCGCTGAGAGTGGGGAGATAAATGCATAGAGAGCCACAGAGTTTTTTCTATACAATTGCTTTGCGATAAAAAAATTTACGTAATTTTCAATTGAATTTGAAAACGAATCTACAAACAAATACCAGGTATAACGCAACAAATTATATGTTATTTGTTGTTGGTATTCTAATTTTATTTTATACGACGGTTCGCGCATATTTATTATCTATCACTTGGGACGAAGCCTATTCTTATATAGAATTTATCAAAAATGGAATTATTGTTCCGCACAAGTATGATAGAATGTCTGCTAATAACCATTTGCTATATATTTGGTTGGATATCCATTTAACAAATTGGTTGGGTGTTAATGAGTTTGTATTACGTTTACCGTCTTTATTTGCTCATTTTTTATTTCTTTTTTATTCTGCGAAGTTGGTGCGCAACTTTAATAATAAATGGTTAGCACTTGCTTCATTTTTAATCATCAACCTTAATCCTTATTTACTGGATTTCTTTTCATTAGCCCGAGGCTATGGTCTTTCCTTAGGACTAATGATGGCGAGCGTTTATTATTTATTTATCTTTCAAAAAGAGTATAAAAATAAATTTGCTATATATTCTATGTTATTTGCAGCATTTGGAGTATTCGCAAATTATGTTTTGCTGAATTATTACTTGTCTTTGTTTGGCATTGTTGTATTATTGATTGCATATAATACCATAAATACAACCAAATCAGGGAAACAAAAAATGTTTCTTTTTTCAATGTCAATAATCCCTCCAACTATTATTTTCTTTTTACTCTTATGGTTAGTTGTGCCAATAACATTAAAATTAAAAGAAGCAGGAGCGTTATTTTTTGGCGGGAATAAAAGCTTTTGGCAGGATACTGTCAGCACTGTTATCAATAGAAGTTTTTATGATCTGGGTTACAGTGATTGGTTTCAACGATGTACAAAGGGGCTCATGTTGTTGGTATTATTTACAGCAAGCTTATTTGTTATAGTTCAACTCATTAAAAAACAAGCATTGGGTAACAAACTTTTTTTTGGTTCTTTGCTTTTTCTGATAGGAACAAGCGCGGTCTCAACACTTATTCAGCATTATTTTTTAGGGATACCTTATTTGATGGATAGAACCGCGTTATTTTTGTTGGTGTTATTTAATATAAGTTTTGTATTTTTTATAAAAGAGTTATCAGGAAAGAGTGATAAAATAGTGGTAATCACTTATTTGTTATCGATAGTAGTACTAATTCATTTTATATTTTCATTTAATTTAAATTATGTGTTGGAATGGAAATCCAATGCCGACACAAAAGAAATGCTAAATGACCTGGAAAAAATAAAACAGCTACCCAAAGAAAAAAACAATGTAAGTATTGCTATTCCAATGGAATTTGAGCCCGGTATTAATTTTTATCGTGAAGTAAAAAGCCTCACTTGGTTAAACACTATTTATTTATCCCAAACTAAGACTATATATCCCGATTATTTTTATTTGACTCCGGATGCTTTGTTGACGATTAATAAAGATTCCATTGAGATACTTAAAACATATCCGTTAACGAAAAATGCATTGGCTAAGCCGAAATATAAATTTTTGTAAGTGAGTCCAATTACAGATATTTATTCTCTTGTATTATTCATAAAAAACTGACATGGGAAATAAGTTAATAGTTTATATTTGGAACAGTTATATTTGGAATGAGGATAAATTATTTATAAAAATGAAATGGCAATTATTAATAAAAATTGTTTAGTATGCAATGCAAAGGGGCTTGAACCAATTTACAAGGGAACACTTCTTAAGTGTAGTTCATGTGGTTTTGTTACCGCTAATATGGAAATAGATTTAGAATTGTTAAAACGAATCTATAACGAAAATTATTTTAAAGGAGAAGAATACGTTGATTACTTGAGAGATAAAGATATATTGCAAACCAATTTTAAAAAACGGCTCAATGCAATATATAAGCGTATAGAAAAATCAACTATTACAAATGTTTTAGAAATTGGTTGTGCGTATGGCTTTTTTGCGGAAGTAATTACAAATAATTTCAAAAATATTAACTATGTAGGTTATGATGTTGCCTCCGAAGCCATTGAATACGGTTCAAAAATACTGAAACAAAACATAATTTGCGGAGATTATCTTGAAGCAAAATCAGAAACAAAAGTGACTGATGTGTTTATGTGGGATGTGATTGAACATTTGCCCAATCCTGAAAAATTTATTGAAAAAGCGGCAAACGAATTGCAAAAAGGCGGTCGAATTTATATTACTACCGGAGATATTGGACGGTTTGTCCCACGCATACAAAAAGAAAAATGGCGAATGATACATCCTCCATCGCATTTGCATTATTTTTCTAAAAAAACACTATCTATACTATTAGAAAACAAGGGATTTAAAGTTATTGAAGTTTCATATCCTCCTGTATATAGGAGCGTTCGATTGATCTATTATTCTTTATTTATGCTTCGAAAGAAATATCCTAAATTCGTAGAAAAAATATATAATTTAATTCCTGCAAAGATGAATATTGGAATAAACACTTATGATATTATGTTCTTGGTCGCTGAAAAAAAATAATAACAAATGCTATTTAATTCTGCGACCTTTCTCTTTTTGTTTTTACCTATTGTTTTGGCTGCTTCATTTGTTGCCCCAGCTAAAGTGAAAAATTGTGTATTACTGTTTGCCAGCCTCATATTTTATGCCTGGGGAGGAGTTAGCATGACAATAATTATAATTTTTTCAATTTTTTTTAATTATATTATTGGTAGGTTAATAGAAGCAAATAAAAATACAGTAGGAGCAAAAATATTTTTAACCATTGGCTTAATTATAAATTTAGGAGTATTAGCTACGTTCAAATACTTAGGATTTTTAATTGAAAATTTAAACCCCCTTTTAAGCGCTTTTTCCTTTTCACAAATAAAACAAACATCAATAGCATTGCCAATTGGCATTTCATTTTTCACATTTCATAGCATTTCATATATTGTAGATGTATATAGAAATAGAGTAACAGCACAAAAAAATATAATCAACCATTCTTTATACATAACTCTTTTTCCGCAATTAATAGCGGGCCCGATTGTTCGATACAGTGACATTTCAGAACAAATAAAAGAAAGGTCGGTTACTATCCAAAAATTTGCATCAGGCATCGAACGTTTTATAATTGGCTTAGCTAAAAAAATGCTAATTGCAAATGCTTTTGCTTTTGTTGCCGATGATATTTTTGCACTAGAATCGAATGAACTTACTACATATACTGCTTGGCTCGGAACCATATCATATACCATTCAGATCTATTATGATTTTTCAGGATATTCTGACATGGCAATTGGATTAGGAAGAATGTTTGGATTTGAGTTCCTTGAAAATTTTAATTTTCCTTATATAGCAACATCGATACAAGATTTTTGGAGAAGATGGCATATTTCATTGTCTAATTGGTTTAGAGATTATTTATATATATCGCTTGGTGGAAATAGATGTTCAAAAGGAAAAGTTTTATTTAATCTTTTTATAGTGTTTTTATGTACAGGATTTTGGCATGGGGCCAGCTGGAATTTTATTGTTTGGGGATTGTTTCATGGGTTTTTTATTATTTTAGAAAAAGTAGGATTTGATAAAATATTACTAAGAATATGGAAACCATTTCGTCACATATATGTATTATTTGTTGTAATGATTGCGTGGGTATTTTTTAGGGCTCCGGATATAAATTATGCTTTCATGTTCATAAACAAACTTTTTGGAATTGCCGAAAATACTCATCAATGGCAAAAATTAATTTTTTATTTAAATAATGAGTTTGTAATCTGTTTAAGTTTTGCTCTAATGGGAGCAGCAGGTTTTTTTCAAATCGTTTATAATAATATCGCTTCAAAAATAGTTTTGAAACGAGGTTCTGTATTATTAAAAACAATATATGATGTATCATCGCTAGTTGTTTTAGTAAGTATATTTATTTTATCTATTGTTTACTTTACAATTGGCTCATATAGTCCCTTTATTTATTTTAGATTTTAATAAAACGTGGAAAATAAAAATATAGTAATAATACCATCAAAGGGAAAAGCTGTAGCTCTTTCAATATTTTTTGTGTGTATTATTTTATTTCCACTTGTAAACAAAAAAATTACAATTATTCCGGAACAAAAAAATCCAGATTTTAATTATACTACGAAACCAACATTTGACATTTCGAATTTAGACCCATTCCCTCATGAATATGAAAAATATTACAATGAAAATATAGGTTTCACAGCTCAGGCAGTAGCATTAAATGCATATTTTAAAATAACTATTTTAAAAGTTTCACCAAATCAATCTAAGGTATTTGTTGGGAAAGATAATTGGCTTTTTTTTGCCGGTCCACCCATAAATGATTATCGGGGCATCAACTTGCTTTCGCAAGAAGAAATTGATAAAATGAAAAATATATTACACAATAGGGCGCTCAGATTAAAAGAACAAGGAGGCGTATTCTATTTTGCTTTAGTACCAAATAAACATAGGATCTATTCAGAGTATTTGCCAAATAATATTGTAAAAACAACTGGATTGACCATTTATGATCAAGTGGTTGATGCCCTAAAGGATGACTCTTTAATACATTTAATTGATTTAAGAAAGCCGCTCGAAAAAGCGAAAGCAGAACATATATTATATTATAAAAAAGATAACCACTGGAACGATATAGGGGCGTACATTGGTTATAGGTCAATAATTAATAGCATTAATAAACAATTCCCAAAAGTAACTCCCGTACCCATAGAGGCATATGATTTAGATACAACACAAAGTTTAGTTGGAGGAGAAGCTTTACAAATTGGAGTTGAGGATTTTATAAAAGAAAATAGAGTAATGTTAAAACCTAAATATAATTTATTATCTCAACCCGGTGAAAAACAAAATTATCCTATGCCAATAGGCTTCCCATATCCGTGGGATTTTGAAATAATAAAAATTGTTGACGATCCTTCATTACCTACAGCAGTTATTATACGTGATTCGTTCACTGATTTTATGCTGCAATTTTTTAGTGAGAACTTTAGAAAATCAATATTTATATTTGACAGTTGGGAATATAAAGAGAATAGAAATATTATTGAAAAAGAAAAGCCAAATATTGTAATCTTAGAAATAATCGAAGCTAATATTAGGAAAATAAATGAATGCGATAATAAATAGCGATACTAAACTATTGAGTGGTCATAGAGTCATATATTTAAAAGCACGTTTAATTGATTAACCCTAAGTTTAATGAATAAGCAACAAATACAGATTAGTGTGGTAATTCCTCTTTTAAATGAGGAAGGGAATATTATAGTATTATATCAATCGTTATCAAAAGTGTTAAATCAACTATCAATCGATTACGAAATTTTATTTATAGATGATGGTAGTAAAGACAGATCGTTTGAAATTATACAACAAATATGTAATCAAAATAATCGAGTATTAGGAATTTCATTATCGCGTAATTTTGGGCATCAAATTGCACTAACGGCAGGGTTGGAGCATTCTTCAGGGCAAATTATTGTGACCATGGATGCGGATATGCAACATCCTCCGGAAGTTATTTTAGATCTATACAAAAAATATCAGGAAGGATTTGATATTGTAAATACGGTCCGCACAGAAACAGCTGATTCAGGATTCATAAAAAAAATAACATCCAATTGGTTTTATAAAATTATTAATTGTCTTTCGGATATACATATTGAATCAGGTGCAGCGGATTTCAGGTTAATGAATCGTAAAACGGTAGATGCATTTTTACAAATGAAAGAAAAAAACCGTTTTACACGAGGACTAATAAGTTGGATGGGGTATAAACAAGCAACGGTTCCATACATAGCACCATCACGATTTTCAGGAAAATCTAAATATTCTATTGTAAAAATGTTTCACTTTTCAATTGATGCTATAACATCATTTTCCGCCAAACCTTTACGTATCTCATTTTATTTGGGATTAATAGTTTCATTATTGGGACTACTTTATGCAGTTTATGCTATAGTTGAATATTATAATGGTAAAAACATTCAGGGTTGGACTTCTATTTTGGTTTCTGTACTTATTATTGGAGGTATTCAATTGATTAGCATTGGAATAATTGGAGAGTATCTTGCCCGTGTTTTTATGGAAGGGAAAAATAGGCCTTTATATATGGTAAAGCAATATGCATCAGCCCAAAAAAAGTAAGTTGGAATTGAAACACGAAAAAATGTATGTATTTATTATTTAGTATAAATTAATGAGTATGAGTGAAATAAAAAAACTTTCTATAATCATTCCGGCATATAACGAGGAAAAAACAATTCATTTTATTCTTGAAAAGATAAAATCAGTTCAACTCATTAATAATATTCAAAAAGAAATAATAATAGTAAACGATTGTTCAAAAGATAACACAAAACAAGCGATTGAAAACTATATCAGCTCTAATTCTACAATTAATATACAATTGCATAATCAAGAATATAATCAGGGAAAAGGAGCCGCTCTTCATAAGGGAATTTCTTTGGCAACTGGTGAGTATCTAATTATACAAGATGCCGATTTGGAATATGACCCCCATGAATATAATATTTTGTTAAAACCTATTATCGATGGTTTTGCCGATGTTGTTTTCGGTTCTCGTTTTTTGGGAGGAAATCCTCACAGAGTATTGTTTTTCTGGCATACAATAGGAAATTGTTTTTTAACTTTTTTGTCAAACATGTTTACTAATTTAAATTTAACTGACATGGAAACATGTTATAAGATGTTTAATACACAAACCATACAATCCATTCATTTAAAAGAAAAACGTTTTGGTTTTGAGCCTGAGGTTACTGCAAAAATTTCACGTGTGCCTAAAATAAGGATCTATGAAGTAGGGATCTCATACTATGGCAGAACATATGAAGAAGGAAAAAAGATTGGTTGGAAAGATGGGTTCCACGCGATATGGTGTATTATAAAATATAATATATTTAATACAAAATATGTAAAGTAATCGAATATTAAATTGAAGTTGTTTAAAGTTGATTTGATTTTTTTGTTACTTCAGCAAAAAATCGTAATTCAATATTCAAAAATGAATCTTTGTTAGGAAAGGCTCCTACTGCAGGTATTTGAAAGGAATTATTGTAAAATAATTATTCCTGAATACTTACTAAATGATTCTGAAATAAAAGTACATTTGTGGAATATAATTACGGGTAATGTTTTATTAACAATTTTATGAGTCGGATGTATTACTAATTTTTATTCAGTTCAAAAATAATTAACATGATAAAAAATTTTATAAAATTTTTTTTACCAAAATATCAAAAGTTAATCCTTGAGTATAAGGTTGATATGAAACCTCGGTTCGGCTATGGACAGCCTCCTCATCCAATCCTTTATGAGATTATTAATAAAAACAGGCTTGTGTACGAGCATTTTCTTCAGGAAATATTAACTCACAAAAATATATTTCAGACTATTAAATCAGCCAAAGAAGAAAATAATGATAATGAGCCTTCTTGGAATAATAGCTTTTTATTTGGGTTGGATATTATTTCGTTGTATACAATAATTAACCATTTCAAGCCTAAAAAATATATTGAAATAGGTTCTGGAAATTCTACAAAAGTTGCACGAAAATCAATATTTGAAAATAAATTAGCTACGAAAATAACATCGATTGATCCCTTTCCACGGGCTAATATTGATCATCTCGCAGACAAAGTTATAAGACAACCACTAGAGAATATTAAAGATTACAGCTTTATTGTTAATGAATTAAAAAAAAATGATATTCTTTTCATTGATAATTCTCATCGCTGTTTTCCGAATTCAGATGTTACGGTTTGTTTTATGGAACTTCTACCACAGCTTACAAAAGGGGTGATTGTGCATGTTCATGATATTTATTTGCCTTTTGACTACCCCCAGTTTATGTGTGACAGATTTTATTCCGAACAATATGTTTTAGCAGCTTTTATTTTGGCAAACCCAGATAAATATAAAACTATATTTCCAGCTATATTTATTAGTGAAGATAAAGAACTTTCAAAAATAATTGCATCTATTTGGGAACACCCCAACACTAAAAATGTGGAAAAGCATGGTGGATCTTTTTGGATACAAATTAATTAATTAGGGCTTTTATAAAATCTTTATTCTTTTCTTGGCAAAGGGCATATATTTTTGTTAAAAAATTCATTCTAAATAATAGGCTTTATATAAGTTAAATCGTGTATAAAATCAAACAATATAAAAGACTTTGTTAGCGGGTCATTGCGATCCCGCATGTGCGGGAGAAGCCCTTATGTTTGTAATGTGTAAGTTTAGAAAAATTTATACAGATGAAAACAAAGATAAAAGATTTTAGCGGAGAAAACATTTATGTAGGCTTTGATGTACACAAAAAAAGTTGG
>JBBSPS010000152.1:0-10103 GCA_038258655.1 Bacteroidia bacterium | reverse complement strand
TAATCTCTTGCTTGTGAAGTATCGGGCAAAAATTTGGTATTGCTGCCAGCAACAGGCACAACACCCAAATGAACTGAAGTATGCCTTTTGAAGGTACGATAGTATCTTTCGTAATCACATTTTGCGCATTCAAACAAATTGATAATAATAATAATATGTAAAGACTTTTCATTTATTTACCAGTTATCGATCAGTTTGGTCTATAGTTAAACACAACACCGTAAACTGCCCCATTCATATAAGGAGTAAGGCTGATGGCTGTATTCTTAATCAAGGGACGTTTGTGAAACTGAGGCACCAATATTCCTGTTAAAGCACCTGCAAGGCTTCCAACAATAAGGTCAGTAGGAAAATGTTCGCCAGATTTTAATCGTAGATAACTTACATAACCCGTTGCCGCTGCTGCCGCCCCATAGTAAACCCATTTCATTTTTGATTCAGGATAATAATCAGCCAACACTTTGGCACAAAAAAATGTAGAAACAGCTACAACTTGCGAATGTCCGGAATAAAACGAATTAAGCGCCCAACTGTTTGTTCGTTTATCCATGGATGTTTCCGAAGTGTATTCATAAGGCCTGTATCTGTTAACAAAATAGGTTGCTGCAGTGCCGCACAACCCTGTAATTGAATATGCTTCCCAATATAAATACATCAATCTGGCATAATTTTTTCGCATTTTTTTATCAAGAGAAAAAACAATAAAAGGCAATGCAATAGCAGCGTAGAAGGGATAATAGCTCTGTTTATCCATTTTATAGGAATAAGGATAAATTCCATTTCTGTCAAATGCATTGACATTATTTTTGTTTAATGCTAAAACCTCTGTTTCAGTTGGTGGAGTCTTTATATATATTTTTGTAAACGCATAAAGTGACCATGTAGTTCCTATTGCAATAATTGGGATATCAACCGCAGGTGAGAGTTTATAAATTTGATTTGCTTTTCGAATTTGTTTTTTGTCAAGAGAAATTGAATCAGCTTTCGATATTGATTTTTCAGTATCCGCAGATATTTTTAAGCTATCACTATGACGTTTTGCAAGACTATCTGTCTGGGCATATATTGAAGAGAATAAAAATATATTGAAAATAAAAATTAAGATTCTTTCTCTTTGAATCACTTTCTGATTTTTTAATTTCAATGTTTTCATTTTATTAATAGACCTAATAAGATTAGCAGTTGTATGTTTTTCTCATTTCATTTGAGAAAGAAATTAGTTATTCTTTCCGAAGCGCCAAAGTTTGTAAGTTCGCAACTTTTTTATCAGTAGTCATATTCCAATGAAAACTCAAGCCAGTAGCATTAGGAAAAGTAGCTACACCAAAGCCTATATTTTTACAATGAAACTTATGAAGATCAGGAATAACAACTCCCATAACAGCTCCTAAAGTGAGTCCAACTAGACAATCGGAAGTAAAATGGTCGAGTGCTTTAACTCTGAACCAGCTCATTAACAAAGGAGGAATAGCGGCCGCGCTATATACAAGAATTTTTTTTCCGCCTTTAATATTTGGATGATAATCGCAATAAACTTTTGCCATAAAAAAAGAACTATAGGAACATGAAGCGACATGCCCACTGTAAAACGAATTTCGATTGTTGCCATTTTCGCGTTCCTGAAGAGTATATTCTGAATAATAAGTCATTGGGCGGTACCTGTTTTGAAATGTTGGTCCGAGGGGACTGTAATTATAAAAACTAAAAGTAATGGTATGGCCTTCTACAAACATCAATAATATTGGAAGCCATTCTTTCTGAACTTTTTTATTTGTCATCAGAAAGAGTGGTAACAGGTCGAACGGTACCTGACTGTAATCTGATACTTTTTTAAACAAATCGCGATCACTTGTATTCTGATGTAATCCCCAACGGTCAAAAACATTAAGTAATAAAGGATTAAGAGCATCTATTTCTGCATCTGAAATATTGGCTTTTCCTTTTATTCGGTTTATAGCAATAAGATCGGTGGCACCACCTACGGCAATAATGGCACTTACAAGTGGAATTTTAACATGATACATTTTATTATTGGCAGTTGTACCATTATTATCAAGAGGAGCTGGAATAATTTTCAAAGCACTATCGGGAGGAGCACTTGGGTTTACAAGCTTAGTGCTGTCATTACTCTGAGAATAACCATTGCTATAAAAAGCAACAGCAATTAAAAAATTAAGTACTATTATTTTTTTCATTTTATTTTATTTTTATAAATGCGTTAAATAAAGAAGCTATGTGAAAACTTAGAGGATTTCCTGTTATCCCCAAATCATTCAAAACGGTTATGAATTGTTGGGTTATCATATTTGTAGTTTAAAACACCTCACCTAAATTAGCGAAAATACCTCCGGAACCACCCCTGCCAATACCATAGTCAATTGAAATATTTGTATTAGAATGTTTATTAGCCTTCATGCGAATACCTGCGCCTACTCCCGGCCAAAAAACATTAAACCCACCGCTTGGCCAATCGGAAACACTTTGTACATTAGCAAAAACTACGGCTCCTAATAATCCATTATGTGTTAAAGTAAAACGATATTCTGATTCTAAAGCCAATAATTTTTTACCTTTAAATCTGCTTTGAATATAACCTCTCCCTTGATTAACATACGTATCCCACATGGTTGATGGTAAATCAAGATAGGGAGGGTTTCCGCTCAACGTAATCCAATTATAACTCCATAAAGCCAATACATTATTATTGGAATCTGATATTTTATAATATCTTCTGAAATCAAAGAGCATGGATTGCCAATTTTGATCACTACCTATTTGTTTTAAATTCGAACGATAAACAATATTAACATAATGTCCTTTTGGCGGATTAATTGGATTTCTTCTATTATCATATAAAATACTTAATGTTATGGCGGAAGAAGATGAATTGTTTGTAAAGCCGTAATACTTAAAATCAGTCATACTATCAGCAGGAATAATTTCTTTAATATCCCAATGATAATCCAAATTATATCCTATACCTACAAAAAAATCAGGGCGAATATTTTTTAATGCTGTTTCCTGAATGAGAATATAATTATAGTTGAGGGGGATGGCCTTCATCAATTCAGTGTGCCCACCAAGCCCATAAGTCAATTCACGATAGTTAAAATACACCCATTTACCTAGAAAATTATACTTATTTTTTTTTGTCCAAATGTTGGAAATAATAGGCAAATAAAATTGACGGTTTTGTGTATATGTTACACTTAAATTTATAACTGATAGATTTACCTTGTCAGGATCGTCCACATAAAAAGCCCCATTTGCGCTTATTGATCCTAAAAACTTGGTATGTAATGTATAACCAGCCGCAGGGAAGATTGAAGGATAAAGTTTGCCTTTTTGTCTTAATGTGGTATCAGCCTTACCAATATTTTTTTTTAAAAAACCTTTCCTCAATAGATCGGCAATATCTTTTTGCGTATTGTTGAGTGAATCATTTGCTTTTTTCTCTTTAATAGTACTTGTTTGCGAGTATGTATTTATAAAAAACAATAAAAAAAAGCAACATACAAACTGTCTTTTAAAAAAAAATCTAATTGCTATAAGCAATTTTATTTCCATTGCTATTATTTAAATTTATAATAATAAAATTGTTTCGATAACTTATAGCTTCTATACTTTCATGTATATTATACTTTCAGGTATATTATACTTTCAGGTACTAAGTTAATGGTTAATTAGCTTGTGTAATTTCATAATATAATTTTTTATGTCACTTTATTGTTTGATGCCCAACCGTAAATACCAAATCCTATAACTATCAACGGTGAAACAAAAAAATCACCCCATTGCTTGCCTCCTCCAATAAGCATAAAATTATTGAAATAGTTGTGACTTTTAAGAACTAATTTATGAACCCCGTAGCAGAGCTAAGGGGTTTTATGTCGCTATTGTAGTATCCTTCTGTATTGGCGTATTTTAAAAATAAATCGCTGCGCATACATACTTGTAACAAATAATATTGTTATACTAATTAGAAATATTTTTTTCGTGTGTATTACTAAATATTTTTTTTATCAAATGTAATCCTGTAGACTTTATACCTTCCGAATTTTTGGCAACAATTTTTGCAACACCTATTTCTAAAACAATTCCAAACAATTTTTTAAAAGGGTTATGCGTACTTCTCACCATTACTGTTTTTGCAATATAACCGGCTACTAATCCTAATGTTGCATTTAAAACATTGTCTTTAAATTCAGGCATTGCTGTAAATTCATTAAATGTATTTTTAATAAGATTTACAGGTTTTAAACTTTCATAAACATCATGAAGTTCTTGTTTTATTAAATTACCCTCCCCTGTTCTTTTTTGTTCTAATAACGAAATGGCATTTTTTAATTCTATTGTAGAAGTAATTTTTTGCATATTTTTAGCTAACTATTTTTGAAATTATTGAATTATAAATACTTTTTTTGATCCAATTGTGCAGAATAAAATGCAGAATAATCCAAACCAAAACATCAAATGCTGCTACACAAAAAAATCCGTAATAGTTGTTGCCAAGTATTTCACCTAACCAAAGGGCGACCGCTATATTTAAAATAAAAATGAATATTAATACAAATATAATGGCGCATAAATGTGAAATAACTGAAGATACCTCGTTCGATATTTTATCAATAGACTTAAGTTTGAATAACTCGTAGGTCATTTTCCCATATTCTTCAACCCGTTCAATTAACGAGCCCACCATGCTGATTTTCTTTTCTTTGTCTTCCATATCAATTAATCCAATGCTTTTTTCGAGTGTTTCTTTCGAAGGTTATTAAATTTTTTCCGTAATTTTTTTCGCACTTTTTCTTGTATAAAATCGGATGTTGAAAAAGTTTCCTTTAGCGAAATATTTTCTGAATCTGATGAAAGTAATTGTATTAAAGGATCATCATTAAAACTTGCCTGCCCGGTTAAAACAGATGCTAACCCACATTTCTTTAAGTAGTTTAAAGTAACACTATGAGCATGCCTTAAAAGAAAAGGGCAAAGAGTAACTTTAACTTCTGAAAGATTATCGTTTTCTTTTAACTGAAGAAAACATTCTTTAAATATTTCCTCGGCCATTGGTGCATTGCCTGTAATTTTAAATATAGCTCCATACATCATTGGCGCATATTTATCATACAAATGTTCCCATGCCGACAAGTTATTTTTCGCCAGCATGGAAACAATAGTTGTATCAGAAATATAAGTGGAAGTTAAAATCATCTTTGTTCGATTTTAATAATTTTTCGCTTCACTTTTTACAGAATTTATTTTATTTTTTGCTTGAGCCGCATAATCAGAAACTTCGTCTTTTCCTTTTTCAAACTTATCGCTCGCAGTATTCGCAAATTCGTTGAACTTGTCTTTTAGATCTTCCGCATAATCTTTTCCTTTTTTTGAAATTTTTCTTCTTGTTTCCGAACCTTTATCAGGAGCAAATAATACACCTATTAATGCGCCAGCGGCTAAGCCTGCTATTACACCTACTAATACTTTTCCTGTTTTCATATTATTGTTTTTTTTAGATTAATTTGATTATTTAAATGTTTTTCATACTACCGAAACAAAAAATTACAATCCACTTTTTCCGCCTGAGTTTTTATTTTGGTTGGCGCTACTTTGATTTTGAGTGCCGCTTTGATTGCTACTTTGATTACTTCCCTGACGATTTTGTTGGGACTCCCCTAATGGAGTTTTATAATCATGTTGATGCTCACGATCTTCGTGTTCCTTGCCATCTCTTGATTGATCATTTGTTTCATGCTCTGTTTCATTTTTCAATGTAGATGAGTGATTACCATTTTTTTTAGCGGTGTCTTGATTATTACGATTGTCTTGTTTTTGTTGACCACTTTGGCTACCTTGAGTCGTTTGGTCGTCTTTTTGATTTTCTTTCATGTTTTTTTTATTTAAATTAAATTTATTTATACTTATGCTTCTCGTTATCTTTTAGAATTGGAAGAAGATATTCCTCTTTCTAAATCATTACTTCCATTTTCATTTGCCCTTTCATCTTTCTTATTACTCGGTTTATTTTCTCTGTTAGAAGAATTGTTTTTAGTTGTGGAAGCTTTTTTGTTTTGAGTTGATGATTTTTGATTGTCTTTCATTTTTTTAGTTTTTAATTGTTTATATGTTATTGAATTATTTTATTTCCTGATACAAAGATTGATTAATAAAACATTTTATATGTTATACAACTTTTAGGAAAAGTTATATCATTCACACATTTCTAATGCCATAAGTCTTTTCGCTTTAGCTGTTTAAAAATCCGAAGGAGTTAACCCTGTAACTTTTTTGAATTAATTCGACAAATGCGCCAAACTGGTGTAATTCAACTTGCATAAAATTTCAGTTAACGAAAACCCCGTCATACATCATTAATTCTTTTACACGTTCAATTTTATGAGTGATAATAAAACTTTAAATAGTAGTACCATCTTGGGGTTATTACATATTTATAATTGTATAACGTAACCGGTTGAGAATGCTTGGAGAAGAGAAAAAAAGGGAATTTGTAAAAAAACAGTTGCAATAAAAATCAGTTAATTACAATACTGATTTTAAAAATAATTTTTTTTATTTATCAACCCTTTGCATATTATGAATTAAACTTTGCTGATAGGTTTGTATTATCGCTTTAGTTTTATTTTCTAATTCTTTTGTAAGAATGGGTTCTGTAATACTTAAATTGTTTTTTAATAAACTATCAGTAATATAATTATATGTATCTGTTGTTTTACTTTTGTTAAAACCCAAAGAATAATTTGTTGATATCAGTTGAAATTCTTCATTATTAAAATTGAGAGCGTAATGATCTGATGTAGTGTCGAACACGCTGGTTCCAAAAGCAAAATAGGCTTGGGGGTAATTCAAATAATCAAGTACCGAAGGCATGATATCTATTTGTTGCGTAACCATTGGATTTAATCCTTTTAACGCGCTATTTGGTAAATAATAAATGATCGGAATGGTATAACTTCCAACTCTGTTCATATAAAAATTATCACCCGAAACACCTGTATGATCAGCACATAAAACAAATAAAGTATTATTGAACCAAGGCATTTTTTTTGCTGAATCAAAAAATTTCTTTAAAGAATAATCTGTATATCTGATACTTTTTTCGATCTCTAATGTACCATCTTTAAACTTGTCTATATACTTATCAGGAATAGAATATGGATGATGGGATGTTAATGTAAATAGCGTAGCGAAAAACGGTTGCTGATGCGAATTCAAAGTGTTAGCAGCATATTGCAAGAATTCTTCGTCCCAAATCCCCCAATTACCATCATAATCTTTTTCATTATTATATTCTTTTCGTCCAAAATAATTATCAAATCCTGCAAGACTTGAAAAAGCATCAAAGCCCATAGTACCATTGGTTCCGCCATGAAAAAAAGCTGTATAATAACCTTGTTCTTTCAGCAAACCGGCTAAACCGATTGCATTGTTACTACCATATTGTGATGTTATGTAAGGTTCGTTCATCCATGTAGGAATACTGGAAACAATGGCAGGGATACCTTCAATCGATTTTTTTCCATTCGCAAAAGCATTTGTAAAGGTCAAACTTTCGCTAATTAATGAATCCAGAAAAGGAGTGTAGCCTGTCGTTCTTTTATTTAAAGAACCTATATACTCTTTAGAAAAACTTTCAAGCGCAATTATAAACACATTTAATTTCTTAAAGCTTCTGTTCTTTGCTTCATGTATAGGAGTGTAATATTTTTTCAACTCCGTTTCATCTTTAAAATATAGATTAGGCTCAATTGTTTCCAGGTCCAGTGTTTTTAATATGGTAAAAGGCGTATTCACCACTAATGGAACATATTTCGTGGAAACATATTCGCCAGCAGTTACAGTACTTATTGGTTTTAATTGAAAACCGCCACGATAAGCGATAATAAACAATGGTATACTTATCAAAAAAGTGGCTGTCTGGTTCTGATAGGTATATCCCTCTTTATTCCATTTAACAGTTCTTTTACTTTCAATTTTAACATACATATAATAAATAAGAACGGTTAATATCAGCCAGATAATAAACACATACCAATAATCTTTTAGAAACAAAGGCAATAAACGCCCAAAATCATTGCCGATGCCACCTCCAAAAAAATTAAATACATCGGCTGTAGTTCGTTTTAACGTAAATTGGAAATAAACAAAATCAGCGCAATTGGCTAACATCGCAATACTATTTACAGTTAAAAAAAGCCATTTTAAAATAATGCGATAGCCATTTTTTTCTCTGAAAGGAAATGGAATAAAAAAAAGAATAAAAAAAAGAATGTTAGAAAGAATAATAACAGATAAATCAAAACGAAGACCGAATATTAATATCGATATAAATTTCAGAAGGCTTAAACCTAAAAAATGAGAATAATTAAAACAATAAAAAAGTAACCGGCAGATAGAATAGGCAGATAACAATATCGCTATTAATTTTAATGTCAGAGAAAGGTTTTGATTTTTTTTTTGCATTAAAAACATCTATAATTACAAAAATACAACTGTGCAAGAGTAGCTTATAACAAAAAAGAGTTCTTCGAAAACGAAGAACTCTTTTTTATGTTATAAATTATTTTTTAGTTATGAGTCAAAGTAGATTTACCAGTATTAAAAACAGCATTACTAGCACTTCTCTCCGTAATAGTAATAGTGAATTTTATAACATCACTACCTACTCCTGTTCCTGTAATGGTTCCTGTTCCTTCAATTTGATCTCCGGTAACACCAGTTGAAGAAGCTTGTTTAGCTATTGTAATTGTATTACCACTAAAAGTAGCCCGAGCAGTCAAATTAGCGTATAATCCGAAATTTTGAATATCAATGCCATTGCTAGCCGTTACTAATGAAGCATTTACAGCAGATGTACCTGTACCATTTGCTGCGGGGTCAGTACAACCACTTTGAACATTTGTATAATTCCCATCAAAATTTACAACATAAACGGTTCTAGTACCAGTACCTTTGTTACCTGCTGCATCAATAGCAGTATAAGTAATTACGTATGTACCCACTGTATTTATATTTACTGTGCCTGATGGATTTGCAGTAAGAGTTCCATCTTTATCATCAGAAGCCGTTGCTCCAGGATCGGTAAAGGTTTTTCCTTTTTGCCAATACGTTGTAGACCCATTAGATACTGTAACCGTAGGAGCTACTGAATCTTTATCGTCTTTTTTACATCCTGTAAAAAGTGTACCTGCAAACATAATAGCTGTAATTGTTTTAAAAATGTTTTTCTTGTTCATTGTTAGTTTGGATTTTTAGTTTAGTATTAATTTTTTATTATCATAAATTCTGACTAATATTTTATCAATCGCACAAATTTAGTTTTTTTTAATCAAAAAAGCGTACATAATAAAAAAAAACATACTTTTGCTCTCCGTTAACAAAAAAAACAAATAAATCTAAAAACAAAATGAAAAAATTATTTACATTAATTACCGTAGCAGGGATGTTTACATTCGTTGCTTGCGGACCAAGCACTGAAGAAAAAGCTGCTGCTGACAAAGCAAAACAAGATTCAATTACTGCTGTAGACGCTGCTAACGCTGCTGCTAAAGCTGCTGCTGATCAAGCTGCTGCTGATTCAACTGCATCTTATGCTGCTGCTGAAGCTGTAAGATCTCAAGCTATTGCAGACTCTATTGCTGCTTATGAAGCAAGCAAAAAAGGTGGTAAAGCAACACATAAATCAGTGGTTGTACCTAAAGTTGTTACTCCTGCTGAAGCACCTAAGAGAGTTAGAAACGGTAAGGCATACTAAGATAAATTATCCACTCCCCAATTAAGTAATTTGGGAGGAAATACTATGAGAGGGGAGGTTATGCCTCCTCTTTTTATACGTCTGGAGTTTCCTTAATTTCCCTCCTATACTAATCTAAAACTAAGTATTATCAGGCTTTTGCCCCAGTTTAGAAGTGTAATGGGATATTTTTTTTCAAAAAAACATGATTCATTAAAAAGTTCCGTCCAAAATGTGCATCTTAGAATTACCAAAGACTTCAACACACATATGGACGCAAACACTACGACTATCAGCCGATTTAAGATGCAATGTAATAAATTTTCAGGAATCTTATCTAAAGGCTTGTCCTTGC
>JBBSPS010000151.1:0-10125 GCA_038258655.1 Bacteroidia bacterium | reverse complement strand
AGATTACAACAACATATACATAAAATATGGAAAGATGCGGAAGCCGCTAATGAAAGATATTTCCCGCATGAATACATGTACAAAATGTTGTTGAGCGGAGTGCTGGAACAATACTATGAGATAGACCCAAAGAATAGCTGGATGCTTGCAGCCGCACAAAAAAATATTCCAATTGTCGTTCCCGGATGGGAAGACAGTACTATGGGAAATATTTTTACTTCTTATGTAATAAAAGGAGAATTGAAAGCAAGTACCATGAAAAGTGGCATTGAATATATGGCACAGTTAACTGAGTGGTATCGCGAATTGTCAAAAGGAAAAGGACTTGGTTTTTTTCAAATCGGCGGCGGCATTGCGGGTGATTTTCCAATTTGTGTAGTACCCATGATGTATCAGGACCTTGAATGGCACGATGTTCCATTCTGGAGTTATTTCTGCCAGATTTCGGATTCTACAACATCTTATGGTTCTTATTCCGGTGCAGTTCCCAATGAAAAAATAACCTGGGGGAAACTGGATATTCATACTCCGAAATTTATTGTAGAAAGCGATGCAACAATTGTAGCGCCATTAATTTTTGCATGGGTATTGGGATGGTAATATCTAATTCACTTTCACTATTTAAAAAAAATATTTGTTGTTAGCTGCGGCGAAGACATAAATTGACTCAGTAAACAAAGAAATTAAAAGGATTTTTATTTTATTCTTCTAAATCATTTTTTACATTATTAATTTTTAAGATCTTCTTAAAAGGCTTTTCAAAATATATCCAGCAAATAATAGCAGAAATTACTCCAAGGAGTGATCCGGCAAAAACATCATCTATAAAATGTTGCCCCAGGTAAATACGGCTATATCCTACCAAAGCAGCTAATAGAAAAAAAAGAATTGAATAATTTTTATTCTTTATTGAAAAACATAATATTGCAGCTAATGCAAATGCAGAAGCCGAATGGCCTGAAGGGAATGAATGATAATTGTGAAGTGTAACATTTTCAATAAAATAAGGATAATTGGTGTTCTTCAGAAAATAGGCCGGGCGTGCCTCTGAAATAAAAAATTTTAAAACCTGTGTTAAAAATCCTGATAATAAATAGCTGCTTACGACCATCAGGCTTAGATATTTTTTTTTAAAAAAAAATAAAACAACCACTAATGCCATAATAAAAAATCCATCACCGCCATAAGTATATGGAATAAAAAAATAATTGAGCAAATTGGAATGGTAGGGATTCATTAAAATAAATCCATCAGCCTTTGAATAAAAAATTAGAGTATAAAGAGCTATAAAAACGTGTATAAAGTATCCAATAAAAAAAAAACGGTTTTGTTTGTAAACAGATAATAAAGTCATTTTAAATTGATTCAGGAATTCCAAAAATAATCAATGTAAAATCAAAGAGATTGAGATTCAAAATAAAGCAAAATAAAACTCATCATTAATATTATTTTAATGCTATCAAATTAAGATATTATTAATACAAATCTAAGATTTAATTATAATCAAAGATTACGGAATAAGAACGATAACACATTCATTCCTCTTTATTTAAATATTTCTCTGAAGAAAAGTACTAGAGAGGTCTCATGTATGAAGTATTTATGCTTATAAATTGTATGATTTAAAGAAGATACTATTATATTCGAGATAGTATTCTATTTTTGCTCAAATCAAAAAAATGGCTGTCAATTCTATTTTAAAGTTTTTTCTTCCTAAAGACAAAATCTTCTTTCAGTTATTCGAAAGCGTTTCGGAGAATGTGGTTCAGATGGCTGAAAAGTTTAAAGAAGTAGTTCATGAAAAAGAATTTAATAAAAGAGAAATCCTGATAAAACAAATTGAAGATATTGAACATGTAAATGATGATCAAACCCATCGCATCTTTACAGAATTAGGCAGAAATTTTATTACTCCATTTGACCGTGAAGATATCCATTACCTCGCCACATCTCTTGACGATATTTGTGATTTTATTTATTCCGCTGCAAAAAAGATAAATTTTTATAAGGTAAATCCTGATGATGCTACTTTTTATAAAATGGCCGATCTGATTTTAAGCAGTTGTACTGAAGTACGCAAAGCAGTTATAGAATTAAGAGATATGAAAAATCTCAGGAAAATCACTGATGCCATGGTCGCTATCAATAGCATAGAAAACCAGGCCGATGATGTTTTTGATATGGGTATTGAGAAACTTTTTGAAACCGAACCTGATGCTAAAGAAGTAATTAAAAAAAGAGAAATTTATCAGGTGATGGAAATAGTAACTGATAAATGTGAAGATGCTGCCAATGTAATTGAATCTATCATTATCAAATACGCATAAGCAAGTATCTGTTAGTTGACACAAAAGACCTTATTTTAAAAGTTAAGTATGTTTGTTTTTTTAATTGCCATTATCGTACTCGCTCTCATATTTGATTATATAAATGGTTTTCATGATGCTGCAAACTCAATAGCCACCATTGTTTCCACAAAAGTATTAACTCCATTCCAGGCTGTGCTTTGGGCAGCCTCCTTTAATTTTATTGCATTTTTTATTTTCAGGGAGCATAAAGTGGCCGGCACTATTGCCAATATTATGTCTGAGAATATTATCAACTTCAAAACAATCATTGCCGCTACAATCGCAGCCATTAGCTGGAATTTATTAACCTGGTATTATGGTATTCCTTCCAGTTCTTCACACACGCTTATCGGCGGCCTTGCCGGTGCGGCACTTGCCGCAGGAGGGTTGGCAGGAGTAAATGCTTATCCCATAGTTATTGCTCTGATATTTATGATCCTGGCACCAATAATCGGATTGTTATTGGGCTTTGTCATTACAGTAATCACTGTAAATATTGCCAAAAAATCAAGACCGGCAAAAGCGGAAAAATGGTTCCGGCGACTTCAGTTACTTTCCTCTGCGTGCCTGAGCCTTGCACATGGAGGTGGCGATTCTCAAAAAACAATGGGATTGATCTTAACCGCAATCTGGTTTTACAATAAAACGGTACATGGCTATACCGGCTCGATAGAAGCGCATGAAATGCCCGGGTGGTTGCCACTTTCCTGTTATACTGCTATTGCTTTGGGCACTATGTCAGGCGGTTGGCGGATTGTAAAAACCATGGGCACACGAATTACTAAAGTAACTTCTTTGGAAGGTTTCTGTGCAGAAACATCAGGTGCTTTTACCATTTTCATTACTATCTTTTTCGGGATTCCTGTGAGTACTACTCATACACTTACAGGAGCAATCGTCGGCGTGGGCGCCACCAAACGTTTATCAGCAGTGCGCTGGGGCGTTACCCTCAATTTACTTTGGGCATGGATACTTACCATTCCTGTAAGCGCGGTCGTAGCTGCCGCAGTATATTATATTATACATTGGATCACCTGAATTAATCTGGAGAGCTACGATTTTTTGTAATCAATTTTCTCTTACTTTGTAGCATGAATAAAATATTAGTTACTGGTGGCTGTGGATACATCGGCGCCCATACCATTCTTGATCTTATAGAAAATGGATTTAACCCAATATGTATTGATAATAATTCAAGATCAACTGTGACACTCCTTGCAGGTATAAAAGAAATAACAGGAAAAGATATTAAAAATTATAAAGTAGATCTTGCAAATTTCGATGATACCTACGCAGTTTTCCAGGAAAATACCAATATTAAAGGAATCATTCATTTTGCTGCATACAAAGCCGTTGGCGAATCTGTAAATGAGCCTTTACTTTATTTTGAAAACAATTTATTTTCTCTTATCAATATTTTAAAATGCACCAAAGAATTTGGTGTACCCAATTTCATTTTTTCTTCTTCCTGCACTGTGTATGGCAGCCCCGATAAAATTCCGGTAACAGAAGAATCGCCTACCAAGTCAGCGGAATCACCTTATGGCGCTACCAAACAAATGGGTGAAGAAATTGTAAGAGATGTTACCAAAACCGGTGGTTTACAAAGTATCTTATTGAGATATTTTAATCCTGTGGGTGCGCACCCTACGGCTTTGATCGGAGAATTGCCATTGGGAAAGCCTGAAAACCTGGTGCCCGCAATTACACAAACCGCCATTGGAAAAATAAATGAACTTTCTGTTTACGGAGATGATTATCCTACACGCGATGGCTCCTGCATTCGCGATTACATACATGTATGCGATATAGCACATGCACACACACTTGCCCTGCAATATTTAATTGAAAAGAGAAATACAGAAAAATGTGAGGTGTTTAATCTTGGCACTGGCAACGGTGTTTCTGTGCTGGAAGCTATTCATGCTTTTGAAAAAGTAAGTGGCAAAAAACTAAATTATAAAATCTCTCCCCGCAGGCCCGGAGATATTATGGCTATTTATGCCAATAATTCCCTGGCAAAAGAAAAATTAAGTTGGAATCCAAAATATTCTTTGGATGAAATGATGGCTACCGCCTGGAAGTGGGAATTGAAAATAGAGGTTGATGCATCATTGCATAAGAATTCAAATTTTACAATGAATTAAAATCCGGAATATTTTATTTTCTAAAAAAGAAAAATGAGAATTGCTGTTTTTTGTTTGTTTGCTATGAAAGATTTTTTTTAAAATAACGTTCTATATAGAAACAGAAAATATGGAGCAAAGCCAGCCTGATTTATTAACTGAAAGTTTTCTTCAACTTAATACTACCAAAAGAAAAGAATTGCTTCCGTGGTGGGTAAAAACATTTTGTTGGATATTTTTATTATTTGGAGTGTTTGCTTTCCCTGCAATAATTTTTGGGATTCTGGGTTATAAATTCCAACTAAATATCTACGGCCTGGAGACAAGCGAGCCCGTGTCATTGATTGGAATTAGCATAGTTATAATTTTCCTCTTTAAAGGAATCACTGCTTATGGTTTATTAGCACAAAAAAAATGGGCAATCATTTTTGGGATTATTGATGCAATAACAGGAATTGCTATTTGCACCTTTCTTATACTTTATTCATTCGTAAATCCGGGTTCTCATCAAAATTTCGGATTCCGTCTTGAAATTTTATTATTGGTTCCTTATTTGCTTAAAATGGTCAAAATAAAATCTTCATGGGAAAATTCTATAAATATTTAGTTTTTAGATAAAATGATCATCTGTAAATTATTTTACTAGAAACAGTAATTCCTTCATGGCAAAAAAGAGCAAATCTATCCCATTAAATAAGCAAGTCCATTACTAACCGGTTCGCACAAATTGAGCACGTTTTTCTCCCTGAATAATTTTTCAATAAGGTCACGCGCTTCTTTATAATCATCATGGATAGGGCAGGGATGCGAAGCCGAACATTTGCTTAAACCCAACCCGCAACTTTTAAAAATTTGTTTCCCGTCAATGGCTTCTACGATATTAATTATAGGTTTTTTTTGCTGTTCCCCGGTAATATAAAATCCGCCGGTCGGGCCTTTCAGGCTTTTTATTACATTATGTTTTACGAGTGTTTGTAATATTTTCCCCACAGTGTGTTCATTGGCATTGATAAATTCTGCGATTTCTTTGATACTTGCATTTTCCTCCGTATCAAATTTTGAACAAAGATAGATCACAGCTTTTATAGCACTTTTACAGGTATTGCTTAACATAAATTACATATTTAAAAATTCACGCCCTTCTTCTGAAATCTTTTGAACACTCCATGGAGGATCAAAAGTAATTTCCGCTTCTACTCCATAACCAGGGAATGTTTGTTGAAGTGCGTTCTTTACACCATCATTTATTGATTCTCCCATCGGGCAAAATTGTGTTGTAAGTGAATGGGTACAAAATATTTTCTTTTCGTTTTCGTCAAAATCAACCTGGTAAATCAATCCGAGATCCACAACATTTAAACCTATTTCAGGATCCATTACAAATTTCAATGCACCAAGTGCAAGCTCTAATTTATCTTCGTTATTAGTAATTTCATTCATGATCTTTTAGGTTTATGCGATACAGCTTTCCATACATTTACATTATATAAAATTGCAGAGATCAGCAAAAGTATTGCGGCAATTTTTATAATCAATTCATTTGAAATTAAAATACCGGCTGCAAATAAAACAAATCCTGCGAGATAAGAGCCGCCCATCATTAAGAAAATTTTATCACTAAATAATTCTTTAGGATTGGGAGTTTTTCCCAGGCCTGCTTTATCATGATACACTTTATTCCAGACAATAAATGGCAAGGTTTTAAATGTCATTCCAAAAATAATGGCGGTGATCCATCCAAAGAAAATACAGAATCCATAAGTTAATATCAAATGATAGTTATCAATTGAAACTAATAATAACAAAATAACTATCAGCAAAAAAATCAACGGAAGCGCCATCATAATAACAGACAATAAAGAAATTTTTACCTGGTAATCTACTTTTCTACGAATCCGGTCAAGATAAGCGTGATAACAATAATATCCAAACAAGATCAATGATGCAGCAATAGCAGTTAAAGGAAAAAAATAAAGTAAAGTAATTTTAAAGTATAAAAAGAAAATAATAAAACTAATCAAAGCGAAATTGACCAGGGAATATATCCACCACAATAATTTAGTGTTATTGTATTTTGAAATAAGAAATAAAGGAATTAATCTCGAACCTACGCCTATTACTATTAATAAAAACCATCCTATGATCCCCAAATGCGCATGCAATGGCAGATAATACAAAGAGTCTTTTGATAATACATTGAATGTAAAATTATACACCAAAAATAATCCTACCAGGATAGTGATCATCAACCAAAGTGTACCTGTAAAAACGAAAACTGCATGGACATTCTCCTTCTTACTTTTCGCCATACTCATAGCAATATTCATCAAATAAAATAATATGGCTACGTTAATAAAGATGGCTCCTGTTTGTGCAGGCCAGTGGAAATTAAATTTATAAAATCCAAAAATTAAAAGAGGAATTCCGATAGCTGCAAATGCAAAAGAAAGATAAGCCAGAGCATTGCTGTATAATTTTCCTTCTATCAATACAGGTACCAGTTGGTGGCTTGCGCCTAGTATCATCATAGTACCCCAGCCCAAAGCCATCAGGTGCGTGATGGCAAGTGTATGCGGATGAAAATAATGTTGCAAAAATGCCGGCGAAGAAAAGATGAGCAAAATAGTGGCTGCCAAAAAAGAAATCCCTGCATAGAGATAAAATGGCAGTACTACTTTATAAGAGGTGTTTTTAGCAAGGCCGGTATTTGCAGTTCCAGGAAACATATCAATCTTTAAAAATCAGGAGTCGCACCTGGTTAGGAGCTTCTTCTTTTATACGGTAGTCAAATTTTCTCTCCCTTAGTTCTGGTAATAAAAATACTGGAATTCTTTTGTGATAGACAAACAATGCTATGTTATCAGGTAATTTTTCAATTGCTTCAAGAATTGTCATCATTGGCATTGGCATTTCTAATTCGCGCACATCAACACTTTCCATTTTACCATCAAATTTTTTTAAAAGTTCATCCCAACCTTCAGAATTATTTTCTCCTTGATTTATTTCTACCTTAGTATCATCTGATCTATAAAAATATGTTTCTACCAATTGGTCTTCAATTGAATCAACAAAAGATTCAAAGCCTTGTTTTTTTAATAGTGAGATTAAAGGTGTTGGTTCAAAGCTGTTGATGATCTTAAGAACTCCCCCTTTGGGAATGCTTTTTACTTTGTCAACAATCAAAGTAAGAGGGTCTTCACCTGCATCAATAACTGGCCTTACATCAAAGTCAACGATCTGCTCCGGTTTTATCGAATTAAAAAAAGCGGGCAATTTTGGTCTTTCAGTATTGGATTCAGGAGTGATTTTCCTGTCTATATCAAAACCTAAAGGTTGTAATTTTTCAAAAAATTTTTCTACTTCAAACCCACCGATTTTTGAAGCCATCCCAATGCTTGTACGGGCTGCCATTAATTTTCTCAACAATGGATTCCGTAATTTTTCAAACTTTGGATTGATGCTGATAATGGCTTCCAGTGCATCAGGATTTTGTTTTAATATTTTAGCAATCTTTGTATTAGCGTTTATCGTCATGGTCACTCAAAATAATTGTGATAATCGTCTATCTGTTTATCAATTGATTTAAAAACTGATCGTCCGGCAGATGTGTCGGTTACATTTTTTAATTCATTCGTTCCTTTTATAACCGGTTCCAGCCAATGATGCAAAGCATCGTGGTCAGGCCCTGACATTTTACATTCCCTTAGCATTTTGTTCAATCCATCATTTAAATCATTCCCTAATATTTGATATTCATTAAGGGAAGGAAAAGGTTTTATTCTAAAATTATCTGCAATTGTTTTCAGATCTACTACATTATGATTTGTGATTGAATCTGCTTTCCATTTTGCACCATTGTTTAATGTCAACTCAGAAGAAGCGCCATTTTCATGGACAGCATGTTCGTCTGTTTCTTTTTTATTTGAACTTTGATTACAGGCAAATAGTAAAGAACCAAACAGAATTAAAATATAATTTTTCATAAAAAATATTCTTAAGTTTTACCGCATTGAACAATAGTAATTTTATATTTTATAAATGTTCAATCAATGCGGGAATCCGGGCTTATCTTATTGCAACAACAATAGTAAGATAAAAGCCCGGAGCCGCATTCCGGTCAGCGTGTGTGATTTCTACTCAATTCTTTTCCATATCCATAGCCTTTGGGAAAAGAATATTGTTTTCAAGGTGAACATGAATGTGCAAGTCGTTTTCAAATTCATCGAGGGTCTTAAATAAATAAGAATAACTGGCACAGGCATCTTCCGGTAATTCATAGTTATTACTCAATTTCCTTATTTCATCCATATCATTGCCTACTACTTCATGCTCCATTTCCATCATATTTATTGGAGTTTTTACAGTTTCAAGATTTCCAAATTTTACTTTACCTTTTCCACTGTTTTTAGCAGCAATCAATTGTTTTATATAAGGGAACAGAACAGTTTCTTCTTTCACCATGTGAGAAGACATCTCTTCACAAACTTCCTGTGCCAACCTGTTTATCTGCAAAAGTTCCGGATGGTGTGCGCCATGAACTTTGGCTACCTTTTCTGCATAGCTCCGTACGTCAGGAATGGTTTTTCTTACATAACTATGATGTGTGTTCACAATATAATCGGCAAGAAAATCAAGTGTCCAGTCATTATAGGGCAACGGCCTTGCAGTAAACGAACTTTTATTACTGTTTTGTAATTCCTGTTCTACTTTGGTAACATCGAGGCCTTTTTCAGCGCAGGCTTCTTTTACAGTTTTCTTTCCTCCACAACAAAAATCCAGGCCATATTTTTTAAACACTTCAGCTTTGCGGAGGTCTTTAGCAGCTATCTGGCCAAGCGTTTCATCTTCTTCTCCGGCAATTCTTTTGGTCATTTTTACGCGCCATAATTTAGGGCCTTGTTCCAGATATTCCCAAACAAATATATTTCCTCTTTCTCCCAATAACTGGTAATAAAGAGGTTTGGGATCGTGATCATTATGAATGGTTAAACTTTCGCCAGGCTTTAATTCATCAAACCTTACAAAGATCGTTGGATGTTTTAGCTTAGGTTCTATTTCTGTTACATTCAAAATATTTTCTTTTGAAATTTCCTTTTTTTCTTCTTTAGCTAATGGCAATTTATTTTTAGTAATTTTTATCCTCCACAATTCCGGCCCTCGTTCAAGGTAATCCCATGTGAATATATTTCCTCTTGTGTTTTCCAATTGAAAGCGAAGCGGCATCGGGTCGTGATCATTGTGTAATTCAAATGACTCGCCAGATTCTAATTCATCAAAAGTTTGAAATATAGTAGCGTGTTTTACGCTGGGATGCAATAAAGTAGCGTCAAGGATATTTTCTTTTGTTTTTTCCGGACTTTTGTTTTTAGTAATTTTTACTTCCCATACTTCTGGTCCCTTTTCAAGATAATCCCATGCAAAAATATCTCCTCTTTCTGCCAATAGTTCATAATAAAGAGGTTTGGGGTCATGATCGTTATGAAGGATCAAACTCTCTCCGGATATTAATTCATCAAACCTTACAAATATGGTGGGATGTTTTAGTTTAGGTTCTATTTCGGTTACGTTCAGAATGTTTTCAGATTCCAGTAAAGATTTCATTTTTATGTATTTTAATATTTAAATGAGGGCAAAGATAAATGAATTATTTT
>JBBSPS010000150.1:0-10531 GCA_038258655.1 Bacteroidia bacterium | reverse complement strand
GTGATCCAGGGGTAATAACATTGCAAAAAGGGTTAGTGAAATTTTATCATATGCTTGAAGGATGGCTTATCGCACAAGAAATACTTGTGGGTAAACAGTAGCCTTTGGAGAGGGGCTGGGGGTGAGGCTAATGAAAGCGGATTAATGTATATTAAGTATTCGCATAAATCAAAAAAAAGGAGTCTGTTTAATGAACTGTGGAGTCTGTTTAATGAACTCAAACACAAATGAAATAGAACTTACTAAAGCATGTGCCTTTAATGTAAACCCGTTCCGGGCGGTTTTATAAGCATCTCATGAATATTAATAAACTAAACGGAACATAACAATTAAAAAAAATGAAAGCTAAAGTAAGTTTAAAACTCGGCAGCCTTACGATCCCTGAGAAGATCGAAAAAGGAACACATAAAGCGGGGCAAGGTCCTTGGAGTGATCTAATTGCATTTGTTGTTGGTGGAAATAGTTGCTGGTTGTTGTTTAGTGGTTGGAATCTCCTTGAGTACTCGGGGAGATTTTTTTTGTGGTAAATTTTTTCTTTCCTCTTTTATTTTTCTACTAATTCCTTCTTTTTAAATCTATCAGCAACAATCAGATCTTTTGATCCTGCACTGTATTTATAAAATCCTTCTCCTGATTTAGCGCCTAAATACCCTGCCATTACCATGTTTACTAATAGCGGGCAGGGAGCATATTTTGGATTTCCATATCCATCCTGTAGCACTTTTAAAATAGATAAACAAACATCCAAGCCAATAAAATCAGCTAATTGCAAAGGACCCATTGGATGAGCCATGCCTAATTTCATTACCGTATCAATTTCCTCAACACCTGCAGTACCTTCATGAAGCGTAATAATAGCCTCATTGATCATCGGCATTAACACTTTGTTTGCTACAAAACCCGGGTAATCATTTACTTCAACAGGTACTTTATTTAATTTTTTGGATGTTTCCATAATTAAATTAGTAACCGCATCGGAAGTAGAATAACCGCGAATGACTTCTACTAATTTCATTACAGGCACAGGATTCATAAAATGCATACCAATTACTTTATCAGCCCGTTTTGTTACTGCACCAATTTTGGTGATGGAAATAGAAGAGGTGTTACTTGCTAAAATAGTATTGGCAGGACAAACTTTATCGAGCTCACGAAAAATATTTAGTTTTATTTCTACATTTTCAGTAGCTGCTTCTACAACCAGATCAGCATTCTTTACACCATCGGCAACGGCTGTGTAAGGAGTAATATTTTTTAACGTTTTTATTTTATCAGCTTCAGTGATTGTTCCCTTTGCAACAATCCGATCCAGGTTTTTTGAAATAGTCGCTAATGCTTTTTCTAAAGCAGATTGTGAAATATCAATAAGCGCAACATTATACCCAAATTGCGCGAATGTATGAGCAATCCCATTGCCCATTGTTCCAGAACCGATTACTGCTATGTTTTTCATATCAACGAATAACGAATTTATACTAATTTCCTAATTTGTGTGTCTACTAAAATACTAAATTTTACGAATGTACCAATCTGTGTATCATGGAACGCAGATGACGCCAATTTTTATGATTTACATGGATTGTATTTTTTAATTGCCAATTACCTACTGTTCAATTATTATACTTATAACTTACAACTCATAACTTATAGCTCATAACTCAACTATTTCCCCCTTCCTTGCATCACTATCAGCGCGGTATAGATCAATATTTTCATATCTACAGTCAGGGACATATTTTCAATATAGATAATATCATACTTTAACCGTTCGGTCATTTGATCGATGTTTTCTGCGTAACCGTATTTTACTTGTCCCCAGGATGTAATGCCCGGACGTACTTTATGCAAATGTTTGTAATGAGGTGCTTTTAGCACAATCTGATCAATAAAAAATTGACGCTCCGGGCGAGGGCCTACAATGGACATTTCACCGATTAGCACATTATAAAATTGAGGGATCTCATCTAATCTTACTTTACGTAAAAACCTGCCAAGAGGAGTAATACGAGGATCAAGTTTACTCGATAAAGCCGGGCCATGTTTTTCAGAATCCATGTACATCGACCTGAATTTATGGATAAAGAAAGGTTTACCATGCCAGCCAATACGCTCATGACTATAAAAAACGGGGCCTTTTGAGGTCGATTTTACCGCTATCGCTATAATTACATATACCCAGCTAAAAACGCTTAAAACAAATAATGAAATTACAATATCGAAGATACGTTTTACTGATTGCTCCCATGTAGGCATTATTTCACGGGATATTTCAATAAGTGGTGCCCCGAAGATAGAAGTCATTTTTACTGAGCCGGAGAGTATATCATACATATCAGGAATCACTTTTATAATAATACCTTGATAGTCTAGTTCATTTACAATTTTGCCGATATTATCATGTTCAAATGATTCAATGGCAATGATCACTTCTTCAATCGAATATTTTTCTATAAGTTGCTTTAAATCAGATAATTCACCAAGATGAGATAGACTTTTCTTTAACTCATGTGAATAACCATTCTTGTTATCCACATGAACAAAGCCAATAAACTTATTGCCAGATGATTTATGTTGATTCTCTATTTCGGTGTATAATTTTACCGCGTTCTCATTACTACCAACAAGTAAAGTGTTAAATCCTATGATCCTATTATGGATACGATAATTGGTAATGCTTGATAAAATAAACCGGAATGTCGCCGTAAAGCCAAAATGTAACAGAAATAGCGCTACAATGCTTTGATAGTAACTTTTATAAGTATCCACTTCATCATCCAACAATAATGCGAAAAACAAGATTAAAACACTAATGACCGATATTTGTAAGGTTTGTCCGGCTTCTCTTAAGCGTGATTTTCTGTAAATGTTTTTATATGTCCCTGTGAGATAGTATAATAAAAGCCAAAAAAGAGGAACTAATAATAATCCCCAAAAGAATTGAGTATCGAATACCAAAGGAATTGGCTTGCCAAACTTTTCAGTTTCGATGTGAAGTTTTCTGAATATATAAAACAGGCTCCATGCAAGCGTAGCAGAAATAATATCGGCGGTAAGGTATTTTAAAACTTGTAACTTTTTATTCATTCAGCCCTCCTCATTTTTCTTTAATGCACAAGTTTTATGTTGTCAAGTAAAATAGCTATACTGTCAGTATTTGTATTATTTATAGCCCCCCAGGCTATTTTATAATTAGTAGCAGTATATGCTGCGCTTACAGTAGGAGTTAAATAGATATAGGCTTTGTTCCAATTTTCACTTGCGTTTAAACCCAATACAGCCTGTTGTAAAAAAGGTGATCCGGTTCCATAAGCTATAACACTTACTGTAAAAGGGTAATTGCATTTATAATTAAATTCTAAAAACACATCTGCACCACTTACAGGTAAAACGTATTTATTCACTGTTGCGCATTCAAAAAAAGTACGGTTAGCATCTAAATAAGCTATCGCCGAATGAAAACCTTCAAATACATTTTGGGAAGGAGGGGTTGTTGTTATTCGCAAAGTGGTATCTGAACGACTTGTGGTATCAATAAGAGGTGCCCCTACACTTTCAAAATTTTCCAAAAGATCAAAATGAGCATTCGTTCTATACATTACAGTTGGGCTCACGGTAATCTTTGTAGTTTTATGAAAATCAATTGTTTGTGTGTAGACTTCATAAAAAGGGTAGGGTGCCCGTGTGGCTGCAATTCCATTGACTTTAATTCCCGCTCTTATTTTTAATTGATGAGTTCCTTCATACAGTACCGGAAAAGTAACAGGAAGTTCAAAACAACCAATGAATTGTTCATCAATATACACCCATGCATCAGTAATTTTACTGGATAAGGAGCCTTCGGTGCCATCTAGGGTTGTAAACCCTGCAGGATTTTTGATAACATTGATTTTATCAATATGAATGTATGCAGGGATCGGTTCGGTTGGGTTATAAAGCTCGCATGCACTTAGAAGAGCGAAGATAAAACCGGAAAAAATAAATTTTTTGTAATTGTACTTCATTTAAGAAATTTTAAGCTCACCTACGCATTTTTCATTTTCTCAATAATTTTATAAGCAACGTCCAGTGCTTTATATCCATCATCTATACTTACCAAAGGGGTTGTATTGTTGATTATGGAATCAGCAAACGTATCCAGCTCCATTTTTATTGCGTTTGTTGGTAAAATTACGGGACTTTCGAAATAAATTTGTTTAAATCCTTTATTCCCCAGATCAATAGTTACCGCCAAAGGATCGGCTTCTCCTTCAATATTTTTTAAACGAATAACATCTACTTTTTTATCAAGGAAATCAACAGAAATATAGGCGTCTTTTTGGAAGAAACGCGATTTGCGCATATTTTTCATGGAAATACGACTGGCAGTGAGATTGGCTACGCATCCATTGTCAAATTCGATCCGCGCATTGGCAATATCGGGGCTTTCACTAACAACCGCTACGCCGCTGGCATTGATGCGTTTTATGTTTGAATTTACTACACTTAAAATAATATCAATATCATGGATCATTAGGTCTAAAACCACTGAAACATCTGTTCCACGAGGATTAAATTGCGCCAGCCGATGCGTTTCAATAAACATAGGATTGGAACAATAATCACGGGCAGCAATAAAAGCCGGATTAAAACGCTCCACATGGCCTACCTGCACTTTTACATTTGCCTCTTTTGATAAGCCTATAAGGCTTTTAGCTTCCTTAATTGTAGTGGTAATAGGTTTTTCAATAAAAATATGTTTTGATTTTTTGATCGCTTTGGAGGCGCAATCATAATGTGTAACAGTAGGTGTAACAATATCTACCGCATCCACTTCATCTAAAAGAGAATCAATAGACTCAAATCGTTTGATCCCCAATTCCTTCTCTACTTGCCGGGCAGCAATCGGATCAGCATCATAAAAACCAATCACCTGATATTTTTCAATTTCTTTTAATAGTCGGATGTGAATTTTGCCGAGATGGCCGGCTCCAAGTATTCCTATTTTTATCATAAAGCTGATCGAATTTTGACAAAAATACTTTTTTCCACCATCCATTCAGAAAAATACTCTAAATTATTCCATTTAGATGTATTAATTTCACGGCGAATAAATCATTATGACAAACGATACATACAAGCATAAAGGATTACGCCGACAACTTGCAGTAATTTTAAAAGAAAAAGGCATAGAAAGCGGTGAGGTGTTAAAGGCCATTGAAGCGGTACCGCGGCATTTATTTTTAGATAATGCGTTTTTAGAATTCGCATATCAGGATAAAGCTTTCCCCATAGGAGCGGGGCAAACTATTTCGCAACCCTACACTGTAGCATTTCAAACAGAATTACTTGATCTTAAAAAAGGTGATAAAGTATTGGAAATTGGGACCGGATCAGGTTATCAAACAAGTGTATTAATGGAAATGGAGGTAAAAGTGTTTACCATTGAGCGCCAAAAAACGTTATATGATAAAACCAAAGAGCTTTTGCCATCGCTCGGATATAATCCCAGGTTTTTTTATGGCGACGGGTATAAAGGCTTGCCTGCATTTGCCCCCTTTGATAAAATAATAATAACAGCAGGGGCACCCACCATACCTGATGCTTTATTGGAGCAATTAAAAATTGGAGGCGTAATGGTTATTCCTTTGGGTGAAACAATACAAGTAATGACCTTAATTAAAAAGATTGCCAATAAAAAGTTTGAAAAAGTAGAATTTGGAGAGTTTAAGTTTGTTCCGCTACTTGAACATAAAGAATGGGGAAATTAAGCCTTGTTAACAAATACCTGTTAATAACAATGTAATTGTTCATAAACTTTTGACCTAAAAAATAACCGATTTTTGTTTTACTGAAATTTTAAATAACTAAACAAAAACCAGGTAAACTAAACAACAAAAACCATGAAAAAAACAGTATTAGTAATTGCTTTAGCAGTTGGCGTGTCAGGTGCTTTTGCGCAAGATTTAACTACGAAAAAAGGCGAGCCTATTTTACCTGAAGCAGGAGATTGGGCTATTAGTGTTAACGTGGATCCTATTTTTGAATTTGTAGGAAACGCATTTAGTGGCTATACAGGTAAAAACAGTGCTCCGGGAGCAGGTTTTTTAAATGGCAACAATACAATCGTTGGTAAAAAATTTATCGATGAAAAAAATGCTTACAGAGCATTAGTACGTTTGGGATTTACTAATCAAACATCAAAAAATATGGTGATTGATAACTCAAACACAGCAGTAGTAACATTTCCTACTCCACCACCAATGGTAGAAGATAGGTACTCTTCAAAAAAAACCAATATCGCTATTGGTGTTGGTAAAGAAATGAGAAGAGGGAAAACTCGTTTGCAAGGGTTCTACGGTGCTGACGCAATGATTTGGGTATCAATGTCAGGTTCAAAATACAAATATGGTAATACCATGTCTGGAACAAATACTCCTGGTACCACAACAACTCCAACAACTACTGATTTTAACACTCCATTAGCAGGAGGAGGTTTTGCATCAGGTCCGGTTGCAACTCGTACAACTCAAACTAAATCAGGTATGACTTTCGGATTAGGAGTACGTGGCTTTATTGGAGCTGAGTACTTTATTTTTTCAAAAATTTCAATTGGTGCTGAATTTGGTTGGGGAATTGGTTACCAAATGTCCGGTAAAGGTAAAACTTCGATTGAACAAACGGGTGGTACACCAGCATCAGCTGCTGTTATTGAACAACAAATTTCCGGTTCTTCAAAATTCGGTTTTGATACGGATATAAACCAAGGAACTATATTTGGTTTCAAAGGTTCTAATACCGGTACAGCTTCATTAAGAGCTACTTTCCATTTCTAGAAACACATTATTTTAGAAACAAAAAACTCCCGGGCGATCGGGAGTTTTTTGTTTTATACCTCATAGGTCAGTATCCCATTTGTTAATTCTTATCTTTGTTACGTCTGCTGTAATTATTATTGGCAGATTTTACAATGACAATTTCTCGAAAATTTCCTAGCTGGTTTTTTTATTTCTTTTTTGTACTGATAGATATTCTGTTTGTATTGATGGTATGGTTTATTATCACCATCACATTGAAAAGACCGGTACAGACAGATACAAGTGTTTTAAAGCTGAAACGAACTCAGGTAGCACCTGATTTTTATACCATCAATAACAATTGGCTTAAAAAAAGTGATACAGGGCTTTGGGAAATATACATAGAAGGTGATGGATTTGAACGTGGTGTTATTGAGGGGATATTAAATAAAGAACTTGCCGAAAAACAGGAAGTAGCTTTTGTAGATCAATTAAAGAAAATGATCCCTTCTCAGGGAATGTTGAATTATCTCAAATTTTTTATCGCTTTTTTTAATCGTAATCTCGATCACTACATTACTGATGAATACAAGCAGGAAATATATGGCGAATCGCTTTTCGCCTCGGATAAATTTGATTTTATAGCTCCTAAATACTATCGTATGCTTAATTATCATGCGGCTCATGATATTGGACATGCATTACAAGATAAGAACATGACAGTTGGCTGTACAGCCTTTGGGGTTTGGGCTGATAAAACAGATGACAATACATTATTAATTGGCCGCAACTTTGATTTTTATGTTGGTGATGCTTTCGCGGAAGATAAACTCATCAATTTTGTGAACCCTAAAACCGGTTATAAATTAATGATGGTATCCTGGGCAGGTATGATAGGTGCCGTTTCCGGAATGAACGAAAAAGGACTGACGGTAACAATAAATGCTTCAAAATCAGAAATACCAACAAGTGCGGCAACACCTATTTCAATTGTTGCAAGAGAAATATTGCAATATGCCAAAAACATCAATGAAGCCTATATCATCGCTAAAAAACGGAAAACATTTGTTTCGGAATCCATTTTAGTTGGTTCCAAGGAAGATAACCGTAGCGCCATCATTGAAAAAACCCCATCCAAAACAGAATTGTTTAATTCCACCAACAATGATTATATCATTTGTGCTAATCACTATCAGGGGAAGGCATTTGAGAACGATGCTGTAAATCTCAGCAATATCCAAAAAAGCTCGTCCAGCTACCGGTTTAAGCATTTGACAAAATTAATTGATCAAACTCCTAAAATTAGCGTAAGAGATGCGGCAGCTATTCTTAGGGATCAAAAAGGATTGGACGGAAAAAACATTGGAATGGGTAATGAAAAAGCGATGAATCAATTGATCTCACATCATTCAGTAATATTTAAACCTGCTACATTGCAGGTATGGGTATCTACCAATCCTTTTCAATTAGGCCAATATGTTTGTTATGACCTCAATAAAGTGTTTGCCGAAGCGCCCGCATTAAAAGAAAAAAGAGAGCTATATGAAAAAGAGTTGAATATTCCTGCCGATAGTTTTTTATATTCACAAGCATATAAAAAATTTATAGAGTACAAGTTAATGCGGGAAGCCTTTCACATTGCTCAAAAGTGTAAGTTGAAGTATACTATCGATTCAAAAACAATTACTAATTTCATAAATTCTAATCCTGAATATTTTGAAACATATTTTATTTTGGGGGATTATTATAAAGATAAAAACAAACCAACGGAAGCGCTGAAATACTATACCCTAGCATTGACAAAGGAGGTAACAACGGTGCAGGATAAGGAGGCAATTGAAAAGCAAATTAGTTTAATAGTTAAATAGTTGATTTAGGCCTTAACTAATCAATCAACCTAATTAACCAATTTTATGATAATAGGTATCGGCACCGACATAGCAGAAGTAGCACGTATCGCAAAAAGCATTGAAAATAAAAGCTTTAAAGGAAAAGTATTTTCAAAAAATGAAATTACTTATTGTGAAGCGAAAGCTAATAAAGCGGAGAGCTTTGCCGCCCGTTTCGCCGCTAAAGAAGCTTTTTTTAAAGCATTGGGAACCGGTTGGCGCGGTGGAATGGCTTTTAATGAAGTGGAGGTGTTAAATGATGAATTAGGAAAACCAACACTGAATGTGTTTGGAAAAACCTTTGAAATTATTGAAGAAAAAAAAATAAAAACCATTCATGTTTCACTTTCGCATACAAAGGAAACAGCAATAGCAATGGTTATATTAGAAGTTGAATAGTTAAATAAGGCAAGTAGGTTAACTTAGGCGCTGCCTAATTTGACCCAATTAACCAATCAACTCAATTAACTAAAATATATGTTACCAGAAATAGAAACTAAATCTTTAACAGAACAAAAGAAATACCAGGAAGCTCAACTATCTCAACTGTTGCAATATGTAAAGCAGCATTCTAAATTTTATTCTGAATTATTTCAAGAAAAAAATATTGATATTTCTAAAATTAAAACCTTAGAAGATTTACAACGAATTCCTGTAACTACTAAAGATGACATTCAGCACCGTAACGAGGATTTTATTTGTGTCCCACAAAATAAGATCATTGATTACATTACTACTTCCGGTACATTAGGCGATCCAGTTACATTTCCACTGACTGATAAAGACCTGGATCGTTTGGCGTACAATGAGTGCATTTCTTTTGTTTGTGCCAACGGAACAGTTGATGACATATATCAGTTAATGACTACTCTCGACCGCAGATTTATGGCGGGTTTGGCCTATTTTCTTGGAATACGTAAACTCGGTGCTGGTGTGGTGAGAGTGGGGGCGGGGATACCCGAATTGCAATGGGATACTATTAAACGCATTAATCCCACAGCATTTGTAACAGTGCCTTCATTTTTGTTAAAGTTGATCGAGTATGCAGAAACAAACGGAATTGATTATAAAAATACTAGCATCACGAAAGCCATATGTATAGGCGAAGCCCTACGTAATCAGGATTTTACGTTTACAACACTTGGCCAGAAGATACAGGATAAGTGGAATATTAAATTGTACTCCACTTATGCATCCACCGAAATGAGTGCCGCATTTACAGAATGTAGTGAGGGTAAAGGTGGGCATCATCATCCTGAATTGGTAATTGTTGAATTTTTAGATGAGAATAACCAGGCAGTAAGTGAAGATGAAGCAGGCGAAGTAACCATTACTACATTAGGTGTGGAAGGTATGCCATTAGTGCGTTTTAAAACAGGGGATATTTGCCATCATTATACAGAACCATGTAGTTGTGGAAGAAAAACACTCCGTTTAGGGCCAATTGTGGGCCGTAAAAAACAAATGATCAAATACAAAGGCACTACACTTTATCCCCCTGCATTATATGATATTTTAAATAATATTGATGGAGTAAAAAATTATGTAGTGGAGGTTTATACCAATGAAATTGGAACGGATGAAATATTAATCCGTGTTGGATGCGGATCCGTCCCTGAAAATTTTGAGAAAGATATTAAGGATCATTTTCGTGCAAAACTGAGAGTAGCCCCCCAAGTAAAATTTGAAGAGGTGGATACAATTAATAAATTGCAGTTTACTGAATTAAGTAGAAAGCCTGTAGTATTTTTTGATAAGAGATAACCTAAAAAGCGATATTATCAAGGTATGCACAATGCGGATATTAAAAAAATAGGTATATACGCTTAGATCTCACTTACCATCTGTTGATTTTAGGCGCTTAGGTTC
>JBBSPS010000149.1:0-10534 GCA_038258655.1 Bacteroidia bacterium | reverse complement strand
ATGCACATTTTGGACGGAACTTTTTTAAGGAATCTTGTTTTTTTGAAAAAAAATATCCCATTACACTTCTAAACTGGGGCAAAAGCCTGATAATACTTAGTTTTAGATTAGTATAGGAGGGAAATTAAGGAAACTCCAGTTATACTTATAATTGGTATTATTAAAAGAAACATATTTAATATTTTTTGCTTTTAAGTGTTACATTTAGCAAATATTAACCTAAACAAAAACTATGAAAACAAAATTTACTTTATTAATTGTCTTAATTCTGTTTATTAACAAGGCAAACGCTTTGGGGGATTTAGATAATTTGAATCTAAAATCTTCAATTTACAGCAAACATCCTTTTATAATAAAATCGCTCAAAAGTGAAAGCGATGATGAAGGGAATAAAGGGAAAATAATGTTGGCGGCCGGCGTAGGTTTTAATTTGCTGGGCTCCTCTTTATATGTTAAGTATAGTCTTGATAATAATTATAATACTTCAAATACTGTACTTAAAGCACGATCAGCCCCAATGTATAATTTTTCTGTAGACTATGGATTATTAAAAAACTTAACTGTAGGTGCCGCATTTGGTTACCAAACAGCTACTGTAACTATTTCGAATGGTTATAATTATAATAATGGTAATTATTATAATTATATAGATACCTGGAAAAGAATACATTTGGCTGTAAGAGCGGACTATGACATTGTAAGAAGCCAAAATATTTGTTTATATACCGGAATGAAATTTGGTTATAATATTTATCATATGACTTCAACGATAACTCCATTTGATCCAACATATACAACCAGGTTAAATGTAACTCCTTCACCGGTGAGCATTCAGGCGCATTTTGGATTTAGTTATTATTTTTCAGGAATAGTGGGGTTTAATACTGAAGTAGGTATTGGATATGGAGGCCCTTATTTGGCTGCTGTTGGCCTGGCAATTAAAATATAATTTTCAATAATTTATTTTCGCAAAGAACGCTAAGTACTATCTCTGCGTTCTTTGCGATTAAATCCATACTAATACTTCCACAAATCGAGCACTTGTTTTTCAAAACGAACTTTCGGTAAAAAATTTATTTCCAGATCCGCATTCATTGGAACAGGCGTATCCAAACTTGCGGAACGAACAACAGGTGCATCTAAATTTTCAAAACACTGTTCAGAAATTACAGCGGCTAATTCACCACCAATACCACCAACCAAGGTGTCTTCATGCAGTACAATTGCTTTCCCGGTTTTGTTTACAGAATTAATAATAGCCTCTTTATCATACGGAAATAAAGTTCTTAAGTCGATCAGGTCGGCTTTTATTTCAGGATGTTTATCCAATATTTCCATTGCCCAATGCACTCCTAAACCGTAAGTAATAATAGTTAAATCATTTCCTTCACTAACCAAACGTGCTTTACCGAACGGTATAGTATAATAATCATCCGGCACATCATCCGTAATACTTCTGTACAATGCTTTGTGTTCAAAGAACATCACAGGATTAGGATCTTCAAATGATGTTAGCAACAAACCTTTTGCATCAGCAGGAAATGCAGGGTATACCACTTTTAAACCGGGAGTATGCACAAACCAAGCTTCATTGCTTTGTGAATGAAATGGTCCAGCAGCAACGCCGGCGCCTGTTGGCATACGTATTACCACATCAGCATTTTGTCCCCAGCGGTAATGCGATTTAGCAAGGTTGTTTACAATTTGATTGAACCCTTCGGTTACAAAATCAGCAAACTGCATTTCCATCATCGCTTTCATTCCATTGATGGATAAACCAAATGCACTTCCTACAATTGCTGATTCACAAAGAGGTGTATTGCGCACACGCTTTTTGCCAAACTCTTCTACAAATCCTTCTGTGATCTTAAACACGCCGCCGTATTCAGCAATGTCCTGTCCCATCAATACTAAATTTTGATGTTTTCGCATCGCTAAACGCAAACCATCAGAAATAGCATCAATAAAGCGTTTGTTGGTTTTGTTGCCTGTTGGTTTTGTTTCGTTCAACTCGAATGGTGCGTACATATCATGCAATTCTAGTTCAGTGTTGGGTGGAGGCAATGTTTCTGCGAATGTTATTTCCAGGCCTTTTTCAATTTCTGTTTTTATTTCTGCACGGAAATCTTCCACCATTTTTTCATCCAACACTGCTTCTTCCAATAGAAATTTTTCAAAATTATTTACAGGATCTTTCTTGCCCCATATCGTAAATAATTCTTTCGGAACATATTTGGTACCGGATGCTTCCTCATGCCCTCGCATGCGGAAGGTCATCAGTTCTAATAAAACAGGATGAGGATTTGCGCGAATAGATTCCGCTATTTTTTTAACTGTGTCATATACTTCCAATACATTGTTACCATCTACTTGTATCGCTTCCATGCCATAACCAATTCCTTTGTCGATAAATTGTTTGTTACGAAATTGCTCATTGCTGGGCGTTGATAAGCCATAACCATTATTCTCGATCGCGAATATTACAGGTAAATCCCATACAGCAGCTACATTCAATGCTTCATGAAAATCGCCTTCACTTGCGCCGCCGTCACCTGTATAAACCAAGGTGGTTTTTTTGTTTTCTTTTAGAAGATCGCCTAAAGCAATACCATCTGCAATACCTAATTGCGGACCAAGATGAGAGATCATTCCAATAATTTTATATTCCTGTGTACCAAAATGAAATGAGCGGTCGCGGCCTTTTGTAAAACCACCCGGTTTGCCTTGAAACTGTGAGAATAATCTATTCAATGGTATTCCACGGCTTGTAAAAACACCGAGATTACGATGCATCGGTAAAATATATTCTTCTTTATCCAATGCCATTGCTGCTCCAACTGAACCTGCTTCCTGGCCTATACCTGAAAACCATTTGGAGATTTTTCCCTGGCGCAACAATACCAGCATTTTTTCTTCAATCATTCGAGGTTTTAGAATGCCTTTGTATAAAGCGATAAGAGTATCATCGGTATGTTTTTTTCTGTTGTAACGAAGAGGTGTTTCTGCTGTAATCATGATACAAAATTATTAAAAAAAACGGAGTGTGTTTTTTTACCGCGAAGCGCGCAAAGAAATATAGTCAAAGAGTGTATAGGTAAGATGTTTTACAACATAACAGTTTGCTCCTACGGAGCTCTGCATTGGGTTGGGTTCTTATTTCTATAAACAGGTCGCCCCTCTGGGGCTGATTATAGCTCATATTAATCTAAAGTTAATACCCCAGCGGGGCATACTGTTTATAGAAAACAAAGTAAATAAACAAAAAAGAGCCCCGTAGGAGCGAACTGTTAAAACCTTTAATATTCAAATCGCACCCGCTATCTTTGCCCTTCTTTCTTTATGTGCTTTGCGGTTAATTTGTTAATTTTACATAGAATGATCCAACAGGTTATCATATATATATTATTAGTCCTCGCCACTGCTTACGTGGCTTACCGCATTTATAGCAGCATCAAAAAGAAAGAGGCGTGCAATAAATGTGCTTTGATGGATGCCGCGAAGAAACTTGAAAAAACGAATTAATGGTAAACGTAGGAACATACAACGAGCTGGAAGTAATAAAACGATTGGACTTTGGTATTTACTTACGTGCCGGCGAATTAGAAATATTAATGCCTACCAAATGGGTTCCGGAGAATACAAAGATCGGTGATTTCATCAACGCTTTTATTTTTCGTGATTCTGACGACAGGCTTATTGCTACTACTGTAAAGCCTTTTGCTACTGCCAATACATTCGCGTTTTTAGAAGTAAAACAAGCGAATGATGTTGGGGCTTTTTTAGATTGGGGGATGGATAAAGATCTGTTTGTTCCTTTTCGTGAACAGCAAGCTAAGATGGAGCAGGGGAGAAGTTATGTGGTGTTTGTGTATGTGGATGAAACAACGGATCGCCTTATCGCATCCGCGAAATTAAATAAGTTTATTGAGCGTGAAAATATTCAATTACAAGATAATGATATTGTTGACCTCTTAATTTATTCCGAAACCGACCTTGGTTTTAATGCCATCATTAATGACACATACAGTGGATTGATTTACAAAAATGAAATTTATGAAGCCATTCGTGTTGGTGATAAAATTTCCGGATTTATAAAACAGGTGCGTGAAGATGGTAAGATAGACCTGAGCCTTCAGAAAAGTGGTTATGAATTGGTTGATGATGTGAAATGGCGGATTTTAAATATTATGAAACAGAACAATGGTTTTCTTTCCTTGAATGACAATAGCTCTCCCGAACAAATAAAATCAGAACTTCAAATTAGTAAAAAGGCTTTCAAAAAAGCAATTGGTGCACTTTATAGGGAACGGCTTGTAAAGCTGACGGATAAAGGAGTGGAGTTGGTGAAGTGATTTTATATTCATTATAGATTTAAACTTTAGTATGAAAAATAAATTATTTTTATTGGTTTTTACTTTTTCCGCATTCGCATTGAAATCTACTACCCTTTCTGTAATAGTTATAGACACTATAAGAAATCCTTTTGCAATTTATTTTGAAGAAGCATACAGATTATATCCTGAAATTCCAAAAGGCATTTTAGAAGCTATAGCCTACACTAATACCCACTTTCATCATACTACCCATGCTGCTGATGAACCGGAAAGTTGTACCGGGATCCCCCAATCATATGGTATAATGGGTTTAATGTTGGATGCAAAAGGTGTTTTTAGGAATAATTTGATCACTGTTTCTAAATTATCAGGGTATTCTAAACAAAAGATTATTAGCGACCCACGAATTAATATTTTAGCATTTGCTAAATCGTATGTAATAATTAAAAAAAGATTAAAAATTGTAACTAACGATATTGGAGAACAAATGCCTGTTATTATTGAAATTAGTGAGTTTCTTTCGGATGATGATATGAAAAATAATTTTCCAATAAATTCACATTGTTATTCTGTTTTAAGCTTTCTTTCAAATGTTGAAAACCAAAAAGTATTTAGTTTCCCAAAATATCAAATAGATTTTATAAAAATTTTTGGTCAAGAAAATTATAAAAAACTTTCATCCTCGAATAGTGAAGTAGGAAAATAATTTCTGTATCATTTTATTGATTCTGTGTTATAGATTTAAACTACAATATGAACTACAAATTATTTTTCTTTTTATTTGTTTTAAATTTTTCTACTATTGGTTTTGCGCAAACTGGAACAACTAAAATTGCGAAACCTAAGGAAGATAAAGTTGTACCTATTCTCCCTAAAAAAGATAGCACCGCTCCCTTTAAAAGGCAACTATATCTCTCAGTTGATTTCAGTACAAATTACACGTTTAAGGGTAATAATAAAGTTGGATTTGATGGCGGCATTTTATTTAGATACTCCATATTTAAAAATTCTAAGTTTAAAAATTTTGTTATTGGTTTTCAATATGATTATGAAAATATTTATTATAAACTTTCAGCTTATAATAAGCTAACCAAACAAACTGAAATTTCATATACTAATTCGCAAAACATATCCCAGTTCATTAAAATGCCAATTAGGCTTCAAGGCAATGATATAGTTGGGGGTGCACGCTGGAGTGGGATGGGTTTTATAGGGATAACGCCAAAATATTTATTAAAAAATAAAAATGAGCTTGATCGATTAAATACAAATGACTTTAATCAATTTAATCTTTCTTGGACGATTGGGATAGGACATCGTTTATTTAAACAAATATGGTATAAAGTAGAATACTCAAAAGATTTTTTTCAGAATTTAAAAGATATACATGTTTATAATTCTAATGGAGAGGTGATTGGTAAACAAAAGTCTCAAACAAATCTTTTTTCTTTCACAATCTTTTATAGGTTATAAAATATTAAATTGAATAAATCAAATTGTTTGTGTTGTTTGTGATGCATAAGGTTCATTAAACACTTAAAAAAAAGGGTTATGGTTAAATGGGTTGTTTTTGAAATAGATATTTTCACTATCATCTTTCATTTTCATGGAACAGGAAATTTAAAATAAAAACATCAATTCAACTTATGGAAAAGTAGTTTCTGTGAGAGGAGGCGTTGTGGATATTTTCTTTGAAAAAGTTTTACCTTCTATCAATACCCTGCTTCATACCGGAAAAAGTAATAAAATTTCCATCGAAGTACTTACCCAACTTGATAAAAATCGTGTTCGTGGAATTGCTCTAACTCCCACTGAAGGTCTTTCGCGAGGCATGCAAGTAGAAAGCACCAACGGACCTTTAATGGTTGGTGTTGGTAAAGAAATTTTAGGTCGTATGTTTAATGTGTTTGGAAAAACGATTGATCATAAAGAACCATTAAGCAAAGATGTTGAACACAGGAGTATACATCAATTACCTCCACCTCTTTCGAAACGCTCATCCAAATCAGAAATTTTTGAAACAGGAATCAAAGTCATTGATGTTTTGCTTCCTTTGGAACGTGGAGGGAAATCAGGCTTGTTCGGCGGAGCAGGAGTTGGGAAAACCATTTTGGTTACAGAAATGATTCATAACATGGTGGGACATCATAAAGGTGTGAGTTTATTTTGTGGCATAGGCGAGCGTTGCAGGGAAGGGCAGGAACTTTATCACGATATGAAAGAAGCCGGTGTTTTAAAAAATATGGCGATGGTGTTCGGACAAATGAATGAGCCTCCGGGAGCACGTTTCAGAGTTGGACAAGCTGCGCTTACCATGGCAGAATATTTTCGTGATGATGAGCATAAAGATGTACTGTTGTTGATAGATAATATTTTTCGTTTTATACAGGCAGGCATGGAAGTATCTGGTTTAATGGGACAAATGCCATCACGCCTCGGATATCAGCCAACACTCGGAACAGAATTATCTAAATTGGAAGAGCGTATTGCTAATACCGATACAGCCGCCATTACTTCTATACAAGCCGTATATGTTCCTGCCGATGACTTAACGGATCCGGCTGCGGTACATACTTTTTCGCACCTGTCTGCATCTATTGTTCTTTCTCGCAAACGCGCCAGTGAAGGTTTATATCCTGCCATTGACGTGCTTCAATCAGGTTCTAAAATGGCAACGCCCGGCATTGTTGGAGAAAGGCACTATGCACTTGCACAGCAGATAAGGGAAACCCTTGCCAGATACGAAGATATTAAAGACATTATTGCTATGTTAGGCATAGAACAGTTGTCTCCAGAAGACCGCACATTGGTAAATCGCTCAAGGCAATTGGAACGTTTTCTTACTCAACCATTTTTTACAACTGAAAAATTCAGTGGAATGCAAGGAAAGAGCGTCAGCTTAAAAGATGCGCTTGACGGTTGCGAGCGGATTTTAAAAGATGAATTTAAAGATTATCCTGAAAGTGCATTTTACATGATAGGCACCATTGATGAAGTGAAGAAAAAAACAAATGACAAAAAGAAAAAGAATGGAGAAGAAAATAATACGACAGAAGATAATAGTAAAGAAAAAAGTAGTGTAAAAGACAATAACAAGAATACTAATGAAAGCACTGCTAAAGAAAAAAATAATAAAGAAGATAACAGTAAGGAGAAAAATAATAAAGAGGATAGCAACGAAGAAAAAAAGGAAAATCTTGATATAAAAGACACTGACAAGAATACTAAAGAAAATCCTGCTAAAGAAAAATATAATAAAGAGGATATCGACGAGAAAAAGGACGACAAAGAAGACAACGATAAGAATAGCAAAAAGCATAAGGATAAAGAAAAGGACGAGGAAGAAAAAAATACAGATAAAAAATAAAAATGTCAGGCGAGTTAAAACTGAAAATATTACTGCCCTATAAAATATTTGCAGAGCTGCAACATGTTTCAGGCATTACGGCTGAAACAAAAAAAGGTTCGTTAGGAATATTGCCCAACAGGCTTGATTGTGTAGCTGCATTAGTACCTGGAATTATATCTTATAAAAACGAAACAAATGGAACTCATTATATTGCGATTGACGAAGGGATCCTGATAAAAACGGGATATGATGTAGTTGTTTCAGTACGCAATGCTATAAAAGGAACAAGTTTGGAGGAATTGCGCGAATCGGTAGAAAAAGAATTTAAACATTTGGATGAGAAAGAAAAAAATGTACGTAACGTATTGGCAAAATTGGAGAGTGGTTTTATCCGCACTTTAGAAAAATTCAGAAGAGAATAAGGATGAGAGCAGTTAAAAAAAATAATATATTTAGTCGGGAGGTTGGAGAAAAAGCGAACCGTATGCTAAAAGCTAAGCATGAAAATAAACGGAGCGCATGGGCGGGTTTTGGCGTATTCGGTATTATTGGCTGGTCGGTGGCTGTTCCTACATTGGCAGGTGCAGCTTTTGGAAACTGGCTAGATAAAAGCCATCCCCAAACTTTTTCATGGACATTATCTCTTTTAATAATTGGCATTATGATAGGCTGCATCATTGCATGGAATTGGATAAATAAAGAACATAAGGATATGTATCAAAACCGGGAGGATAAAGAATGAATGAAACAGTATATATAATATTAGTATTTATATGTGGAATTATACTCGGTGTAATTTTTTTCGGCGGGCTTTGGTTCACCGTTAAAAAAGCTGTCACTTCAAAAGTGCCAGGCTTGTTATTCATTATAAGTTTTGTTTTTCGCACAGGAATTGTTTTATCAGGTTTTTATTATTTAGCTGCCGGCAATTTTAAAAATATGATCGCATGTCTTATTGGTTTTATAATTGCACGTTTCATTATTAAACAAGGTACAAAATCAGAAAAAGAATATGTGATTGGAAAGGAGGCCCCCAATGAAACTTAGTCCGGACGAAACAGTTTTTTGGAAGCATGGTTTTGTAGTAATTAATTCCACTCTTGTGTGGACTTGGGTTATTATAATTGTTTTAGCAACGGCTTCAAAACTCATTACGCGCAAACTAAAAACAGGCATTCATATATCTCGCTGGCAATGCATTTTAGAAATGATAGTAACAGGCATTATTAAACAAATAAAAGACGTAGGTTTAAAAAAACCGGAAAAATATATTGGGTTCTTGGGTACTCTTTTTCTTTTTATTGCCACTGCTAATCTTTGTATTATTTTTCCTTTCTACGAACCACCTACAAGTTCGCTCTCCACAACTGCTGCTTTGGCTATCAGTGTGTTTATTGCTGTTCCTTTTTTTGGAATACTTGAAGGAGGGATATTGGGCTATCTTAAATCGTATTTGAAACCATCATTTATTATGCTTCCCTTTAAAATTATAAGTGAGCTTTCACGCACACTTGCTTTAGCAATTAGGTTATTTGGCAATATTATGAGTGGTGGTGTAATAGTAAGTGTGCTGTTAAGCATTACACCTTTTATTTTCCCCATTGTAATGAATGTATTAGGCTTGCTTACAGGCATGGTGCAGGCATATATTTTTAGCATATTGGCAACCGTATATATTGCTGCGGCTACAACAGAATCAAAGAAAACAGAAATAGTAAAAACAAAATAAAAAAATAAACCATGGATAATACAACATTAATCGCAGCCGTTTCAATTATTACAGCGGGATTAACAATAGCTATCGGCTGCATGATTCCTGCCTTAGGTCAAGGAAAAGCCATTGCCAACGCACTTAATGCAATAGCGCAACAACCGGATGCCGAGCAAACCATAACACGAACATTATTTGTGGGATTAGCCATGCTAGAGTCTTTAGCAATTTATTGCTTTGTGGTGGCTATGATCTTGATTTTTGCTAATCCTTTCTGGAATCATTTTATCGCTAAATAAAAAAACATGTCTATTAATTGGTTTACAGTAATTGCACAGGTCGTTAACTTTCTCGTATTGGTTTGGCTTTTGAAACGTTTTCTTTATAAACCTATTTTAAAGGCAATAGATGAACGTGAGAAAAAAATCACTTCGCAAATTAAAGATGCGAATAAGAAAGAGGCTGAAGCAAAAAAAGAACGTGAAGAATTTGAAAATAAAAACGTGGATTTTGACAAACAGAAAAAAGCTTTAATGGATAAAGCCATTGAAGAAGTTAATATAAAACGAGAACATCTGCTTGATAAAGCTAAAAAAGACGCAGATGATTTAAGAAAAAAATTAGAAGAGATAGTAAAAGGAGAGCAGGAACACCTTGGAGATGAAATTACGCGCAGAACAAAAACAGAAGTATTTTCAATAGCGGAGAAAATGCTGAAAGAACTCGCCGATTCTAATTTGGAACAACAAATTGTAACTGTATTTATAGAACGTTTGAAAAATCTGAATGAGAAAGAAACGAAAAAAATGATTGACACATTCAAATCCTCTAAAGAAGATATTATTGTAAAAAGCGCATTTGAATTAGATAAGTCTCAGCAAACTGAGATTGAAAAGGTGGTAAAAAAGATTGTACATGCCACAGCTGGGTTTCAGTTTCAAACAGCACCTGAGTTGGTTAGCGGTATTGAACTAAACGCAAACGGTTATAAAGTAGCTTGGAGCATTTCAGAATATCTTTCTTCACTTAAAAAAACAATTGAAGAAATTATTGATTCTAAAACAAAAACAAGTTCAGCACATAAAAAAACACATAACCATGTTAAAGCCTAATCTGGATAAAATAATTGAAGATACTTTT
>JBBSPS010000148.1:0-10555 GCA_038258655.1 Bacteroidia bacterium | reverse complement strand
TAAGCACGAATATGAAAATTTACAATTCTTAACCTGTTTTAAATACAAGATGGAAAACTATTGACTATAAAAAACCAAATAAAATACATATGAAAAATGGAACTAAATATATGACTGATGGAACGTCCGTAACGAAAGACGGAAAAAAAACGATGATGAAAGAAGGTGAGATGATCGATATGAATGGAAACATGATGATGGTTTTGAAAAAAAATGATAAAACGACTAAATAAAATTAATTCTATTATAGCCGTTCGTTGTTGGTAATTTAATGTTTCTTAAATAAATTTGGTAAAGCATTAATTGCAGAAAAAGAAGAAATTAATACATTATTCAAACTATTTAAACGATATTGTGAAACAAATGAACGAAAGGGAATTATTTTCTAAAATACAAGTATTAAACGCAACTCCGGCTATTGACGAAGTTACGTTTAATACTGTGTTGAAGGAGACTTCGCACTAAGTTCAAAAACACAAGCAATAATTATAAACAAAAATACTTACAGATGAAAAATTACAGAACATTGATTTTTTTAGCCGTTGCATTTGGATTTTCATCCTGTAGTCCGAAGTTCTACACGCCTAACACCCAAAACGTACCCTTGATTTCAGAAAAAGGAGAAACAAACCTAACTCTTTCGGGAAATGGCAATCAAGTAGAATTTCAAGGAGCCTATGGAATTGGAAAATGTATTGCTATAAAAGCAAACGGAGGGCTATTTAGACCCACAGATATTAACAATGGAAATGGAGGGTCTGGTAAGTTCATTGAATTTGGAGGAGGTTACTTCAAGCCTGTAAGCGAGAAATGGGTTTTTGAAGCTTATGGAATTGCAGGTTTTGGTAGCTTTGAAAATCATCTTCCATCCACTACGAATGACTATCCACTAACGACTGGCAACATTTCTGCCGATATTTTGAGAATAGGAGTCCAACCAAATTTTGGATATAAATCAAAATATTTTTCTGCTGCGGTATCCTCAAGAATTGTCAACCTATCTTACAATAATATAAAAGGAGATTTGATTTTTGACGGCCAAAATCAACCAAACTACTTAAAAACTCATTCTTCCAACTTCCTCGTAGAACCCGCATTAACTGTAAGAGCGGGGGTTAAGAAGTTTAAACTACAATTACAATATGGATACAGTATAAATGTAACTAATCGTGATTTTAGGCAAGATAATTCGTTCCTAACAATAGGACTCAACTTTAACTTTAACCTCACTAAATCGCCAAGCATGTAAAATTCGTTTGGGTTCATACTTATTTTATATATTCTGATTTCTTTGTATAAAATTACGATAATACAAACTATATTGTTGTGATGGGAATTTTTACCATTCAGGGCACACCTCGAGTACCGCTCTGCCAGAGTTAACTGACGGAGTGCGCCTCTCACACCACTGTACGTTCAGGTCTTGTATACAGCGGTTCATTAAGTTGTGGAGATACTTTCAAGTAATAGTCCAGCAGTGATTCGTGCCTCGACAGCATTAAACACAAACTCTTAGAATGAAAAAGTAATGACTAATGATTGAAATAAATTTCACACCTTTCCCAATTTTGACTACTGACCGTCTGATTTTGAGACAACTTGAAGCAACTGACGACAAGGACATTTTCTCTCATCGTTCAGACGATAGAGTAAATACATACCTTGAAGATTTCAGGCATACTTCCATTAACCAAACGCAAGCATTTATCCAACGTATACAGAAAGAAGTAGCTGATAATAAAACCATATTGTGGGTAATTACTCAAAAAGGTAATAACAAATTCCTTGGGACAATTTGTCTATGGAATATTTCAAAAACTGATGAGAAAGCGGAAACTGGTTACACACTTGACCCAGAATTTCAGAGAATGGGATACATGAATGAAGCCTTAGTAAAAATAATTGACTTCGGATTTAATAAGATGAAACTAAAAACAATTGAAGCATATACACATAAGGATAATAAGAGTTCAATTCGACTCTTACTAAAAAACAAATTTAAATTGGAGACGGCTCGTAAAACGGAGAAGGAGAACAAAAGGATCATTTTCACATTAATTAATTAAAAATTATAGCCAATGAACTGGTGAATAATCGAGCAGTGATTCGTGCCCTATCTTAATAAATTAATTATAATTTTGTATAATAACTTGGTACCTATACTATGAAAAAAATAATCACATCAAAAAAAGCCCCGGCACCTATTGGGCCATACAGCCCGGCTGTATTATTCGGCAATATGCTTTTTGTAAGCGGACAAGTTGCTAAAAATCCAGCAACAGGGGAATTAATGTTAGCCGATATAAAAACAGAAACCAAACAAGTTATGGAAAATCTAAAAGGCATTTTAACGGATGCCGGAATGGAGTTTTCCAACATTGTTAAAACCACTATTTTTCTTACTGATATGAATGATTTCGCTTCTGTAAATGAAATGTATGGTTTTTATTTTACAAGCGATTTTCCCGCGCGTGAAACGGTTCAGGTTTCAAAACTTCCCTTAAATGTAAATGTGGAGATCAGTGTGATTGCTATGAAATAATAATTGTTGGGTTTTCTGCTTTCCAACATTATGTAAGCCACGGATTTTTAATTAGACATTTTTAAGTTAAATTTATTAATGAACTAGAATGTTTATTCAATGCGTCATTGCGTCCCGCAGTATTGCGGGATCACCGAAGTAATCTCAAACGACATATGAATGAGAGCTTCGTTCCTCGCAATGACGTGCTAACAAAGTCTTTTATTATGTTTAATTGTTATACACAAATTAACTATGAGTCTATTTATAATGATAAGATAATAAAATTCGTGGCTTATTTTTTATGACAAATGTTTGAAATTAACAGCATACATAATAATAAAAGCAGCTGTAAGCACTATACCTGCGGTACTAACTGCTACACCTAATATTAGGGTAGGAATAAACAATAATCCTAAGTTTGCCGCTGCGTATAAATGAAATCCTATTTTTTTAAATTTCCACATTAAAATGGCACCAACTAAAGATACCAAGGCCAACAGAAACGTGGGAGCGTAATAGTTCCAACCTGATTGTAATACTTTTAAAGTGTCAGCCATTTTTACTTCATCATAATTAGGGCTGTTTTGTAAAAATTCTACAAACGTATCAGCGAGTAAAGGAGTCATCAGTGAAAATAAACATCCTAAGCCCGCCGAAATAAAAGTTAAGATGCATAGTACTGATAAAAATACGGGGCGTTTTGTAGGTTCTGTTCCATTTGTTATTTCTGTTTCTTCCATGGTATTTGTTGATTTAGTTTAGGTTAAATTTAAAAATTATTTTTACTCCAATTTTCAAAATTATTTTTTTGCTTTTCATTAACAGATGTTTGTTTTTTCATTTGAGCAATTTTGTAATATGCGTTCGGCTCAGGTTGAAGTGTGATTTGTTTAATGATCGCATTGGTAGCAATGGTGAAGATCAATTGAATGTTTCCAAAATAAGTACACCATTCACTGAAATTTGTTACCGAACTATCCGTTTTTACCTGCATGTTATTTATGCTGAGGATGTCATCATTAATAGTAATTCCTGCAATATCCGCAACTGAGCCGGGATACACAGCAGTAACTTTGCATACACCATTCACTTCCTGAACTTTTATTCCAACAGCATGTTCATGAAATTTACTGGGTAAAGTAAACGTTAATTCACAGCCGATGTAATTCATTGCGTCTTGCAATATAGGCTGGTAATCAGTTGTTCCGTTAACGTAATTATTAAATACTTCATCAAACGGGCTATTTGCAAAATGTTCCACCACTCCTTTATAGTCAGTTTCCGAATACCCCTTATTCTTTAAAGCGAATTCAGTGTACAAATAACGCATCACATCATCTAAAGAATATTTATTGGTGCTATTTTTTCTAATAAAAATATCAGTAATAAAAGCAAGCAAACATCCTTCATCATAAATATTTGTTTTGCGGTTGGGTATCCCCGGAGTGTACCCATCCAACCAAGTATCAAAGGAAGAATCGGCTACGGATAAATAAAACCGTCCGAAATTATCAAAATGCTTTTGTAAGCGTTTCGCAAACGTTTGTAAATATTGGTGTTCATTAAATACTCCTGACCGATACAGTAAGTAGTCACCGTAATAAGTTGTTATCCCTTCACATACGTAACCGAGTTTTGAGTAGTTTTCTTTCGTATAATCATAAGGCTGCATTTCAATGGGGCGAATGGTTTTAATGTTCCAGGCATGAAATAATTCATGAGAGCTTACACCTAACAGGTCATCATACAATTCACCTTTCATTAAATTATATCCTGGGCCAAGCGCGATCACCGTGGAGGTTGTATGTTCAACACCATGATATATTTTATTGGGAAGAATTTGAAATATAAAATGGTAGGCTTCACAAGGAAATGCTTTCATCATTAATAACTGTTCATTGATGAATTTTATAAAATCACTTATAAGCATTGACCAATCAGGTTTGCATTCGCCCTGAAACCAGATATTAAATTCCACTCTGTTACATACAAATTTAGTATGTTGTAAATTATTGCTTGCAACAAATGGAGAGTCCACAAGTTCATGAAAATCTTTAGCAATGAAAGACCTCACCCCTTCGGTCGCCATGGGCTTGCCAAAGGCGATGCCGCCCCCCTCCAAAGGAGAGGGAGCAAGTCCAATAGCCACTATGTAATCTTTGGCTAATTTCAATTCTAAAACACATTCCTCTTTGATCCGTTCTGGCACATAGACACAACAATTCACTGGATTCATATACAAGTGCGTAGCATCCAAATAAGTAGAGCCTGCATTTATTTCAGCGCCATAATAATTGTATTTAATATGAAGCTCCAAAATGCCTTTGGTTTGTACTTTCCAGCAATCTTTTGTGATCTTTTGAAATTTTAAAGCGTTACCTTTTTCATCAAAAGCTGCCCATTTTTGAATATTTTTAGCAAAATTCGCCAACTCATATCGTCCAGGTCGCCATGCGGGTAGCTGAATGAGTGTTTCACTTTGGGTTATTTTATCAGCGATAAATTCAATATCAATATAATGATGATGAGGAGTTGAGTAGGAAATAATATACTTCATTTTACGGACAGCTATTTTTTACGAATTTACGAATCATTGTAATAGAAAATGCAGATTTATAAATTCGTATTTATTCATTAAGTTGTACCAAATAATTTTGTTACTTTCGCAATGCGATGAGTAAAAAGGTAATTGACAATTGGATTGCATTGGCGGAATATGATTTAGATACCTCAAAGGCCATGCTTTTAAGTGGTAGGTATATTTACGTTGCTTTTACTTCTCAACAGTGTATTGAAAAAATACTTAAAGCACATTATGTAAAAGAAAATAAGGCAACTCCGCCATACACTCATAACTTAAAAAGATTAGTGAGTGAATTATCTTTTTTTAATGAATTAAATTTAGAACAAAGCACATTTATTGAATACCTGAATACATATTATATTGAATCTCGTTATACGGATGAATTGAATGAGATTGCAAAAAGCCTAAAGAAAAGACAAGCGACTGAACTTTTTGAACAAACAAAAAAATTATTTCAATGGCTAAAAAGGAAGATATAAAAGAAAAAGCCTTGAAATTTTACGAACTTATTCGTAAAAAATATCCGGTTAAAGGGATGTTTTTGTTCGGTTCGTATGCCAAAGGGAATCCTCGTAAAGATAGCGATATTGATATAGGGGTTATTATTGATTATAAAAATCATAAGGACCGGATTAATATTACAGCTAAACTTTTTCATGAAGCATCGAAAATAGATTTTGCAATTGAACCTAAATGTATTTTTTTGGATGAATATAAAAAACATGATAGAGCAAGTATTTTAGCAGAAATAATTAGAACAGGAATAAAAATAGTATAATCAAAAAATAACAAATGACATACGATTTAATAGTAATAGGAAGCGGTCCGGGTGGATATGTAGCTGCTATCAGAGCATCTCAATTAGGTTTAAAAACTGCTGTTGTTGAACGTGATAACCTGGGTGGTATTTGTTTGAACTGGGGGTGTATTCCTACAAAAGCATTACTAAAAAGCGCGCAGGTATTTGAATATCTAAATCATGCTGCTGATTATGGCATTAAAGTAAATGGCGGTGAAGCTGATTTTGGAGCGGTTGTGAAACGCAGTCGTGACGTGGCTGATGGAATGAGTAAAGGTGTTCAGTTTTTATTGAAAAAGAATAAAGTGGATGTGATCACCGGTACAGGAAAAGTGAAAGCGGGTAAAAAAGTGGAAGTTACTGCTGATGGAAAAGCTAGTATGTATGAAGCGAAACATATTATTATTGCAACAGGCGCCCGTTCACGTACGTTGCCCAATTTGCCGCAAGATGGTAAAAAAATAATCGGTTACCGTGAAGCATTGGTTTTACCTAAAATGCCAAAAACAATGGTAGTAGTCGGTTCAGGAGCTATAGGAAGTGAGTTCGCTTATTTTTATGCAGCTATGGGAACAAAAGTTACATTGGTTGAATTTATGTCAAGTATTGTTCCTGTTGAAGATGCGGAAGTGTCAAAACAATTAGAACGTTCATTTAAAAAAATGGGTATTACCGTAATGACCGAATCCAATGTTGAAAGCGTTGATACAAAAGGAGATGGTTGTAAAGTGAAAATAAAAACTAAAAAGGGCGAAGAAATAATTGATTGTGATATTGTGCTTTCCGCAGTTGGTATACAGGCTAACATTGAAGGATTGGGATTGGAAGATATGGGAATCGCTACTGATAAAGGAAAAATATTAACGAATCCATATTACCAAACAAATATACCGGGTTATTATGCTATTGGCGATTGTATTGGTGGACAAGCATTAGCGCATGTCGCTTCCGCGGAAGGAATTATTTGTGTAGAAAAAATTGCGGGACATAATCCTGAGCCATTGGATTATAATAATATTCCGGGATGTACGTATTGTCAGCCGGAAATTGCATCCGTTGGATATACTGAAGCAAAAGCGAAAGAAGCAGGTTATGAATTGAAGATCGGTAAATTTCCATTCTCTGCATCCGGAAAAGCAAGCGCTGCAGGAGCGAAAGATGGTTTCGTAAAATTAATTTTTGATGCGAAATATGGTGAAATATTAGGCGCCCACATGATTGGTGCAAACGTTACTGAAATGATCGCTGAAATTGTAGCAGTGCGTAAATTAGAAGCTACAGGACATGAACTTATTAAAACAGTTCATCCTCATCCAACCATGAGCGAAGCGATCATGGAAGCTGCAGCAGCAGCATACGGAGAAGTAATACATATGTAAGTTTAAAGTCGGATTTCGATTTCGGGAAGTAAAATAAAGCCCTGCTTTTTCATAAAAGGCAGGGCTTTTTATTTGTTCTGAGCATTTAAAAAATAAAAAACTGTTTTTAAAGTCCCTGAACCTTTTCTTTGTGCTTTTTTACTTGCGTTTTTAATGCATCAATACTTGTATCTACTGCTTCTTCAAAACTTTTGCATTGTTTTTTAGCAAACAAATCATTGCCGGCAATATGTACTCTTATTTCTGCTACTTTATTTTCTACACCATCAGATTTGTCAATACGGAGTGTAATATCACTACGTATGATCCCATCATAATAATGAGTTAATTTATCAATACGACCTTGAATAAATTCTAATAATTTTTTGTCTGCATCAAAATGCACTGATTGGATTTTTAGTGTCATGATTTTTGTCCTCCTGTTATTTTAATTATTTTTTTATTGATACTTATTTTTTTCTACTGAATAATTGTATAATTGCCTACTAAATCTATGCTTTGGGATGTGCTTGTTTATGAATATTTTTTAATTTTTCTACTGTATTGTGTGTATAAATTTGTGTCGCTGAAAGATTGGCATGTCCTAACAATTCTTTGATCGCGTTTAACTCAGCTCCATTGTTTAACATGTGTGTAGCAAACGTATGTCGCAGCACATGCGGACTTTTTTTACCAATTGTTGTTACACCTGAAAGGTAATCATTTACTATCCGATAAATAAATTTTTGGTATAACTTTTTTCCGGTTTTATTTACGAATACATATTCTTCGCTCAAGCTTGGTATGATTTTCATGTAGGTTTTTAATTGATCCCTCAATTGATCATTAAAAGGAATGATACGTTCTTTATTGCGTTTACCAAGTACTTTTAACTGACAGTTCCCCATATCTATATCACACAGTTTTAAGTTAATCAATTCCGACAATCGAATGCCGGTAGCATAAAAAAGTTCCATGATCAATTTATTACGCTGCCCTTCAAAATCATTACCAAAATCAGCATTATCAAGCAAAAGATCCATTTTTTCTTTTTCTACAAACACAGGTAAGCGTTTGGAGGTTTTTGGCGACTGAATTTTCAACATAGGATTTTCAATAACTGTTTTTTGTCTTAACAAATAGTTGTAAAAAGACTTAAGTGTAGTTATTTTACGGTTTACAGAGCGAGGTGTTATTTTTTGCTCCATTAAACTCACTATCCAGGAACGGATAATAATATGATTAATTTCTTCTTTGCGCTCTATTTGGTAAGTGATATCGAGGTATTGAAAAAATTGCCTTAAATCATTGGAATAAGCTACTATAGTATGGCTGGAACACCGTTTTTCATATTGGAGGTATTGTAAAAAACTATTACGGCTTACGTGTATGTCCATAAAAAAGAGGAAAAATATATGTTGTTTAACGTGAATAACTAAACAAAGTTATACCGAAACGAATAAATTTTTCCTCTGTTGAGAAATATTTATAAAAAACAAAAAGACTATGCTTCTTCGCTCAAATGCATCTTTTGTTTGTAGATGGCTTTAATTTTGCCTTCGCGGAATACAACCGATGGTTTAGTGTATTTTTGACGTTCACGTAATTCCTTTACAACACCTGTTTTTTCAAATTTCTTTTTGAATTTTTTCAGTGCTTTTTCGATTGCTTCGCCTTCTTTAACTTGTACTATTAACATTGTTTTGTTGTGTTAAATTGTTGATTTCTTTTACTAGGGCTACAAATATAGGAAAAAATTAACAATCCAAGGAAAAATCAAAATAACAAAGGAATATAGGCAGAGGCACTGTTTCGATAAATAGTGAATAACTATAGAAAATGTTAATCATTTAGTGTTTGATTTCTTTATGCTTATCTATACATTTACCCAATCGGCCTTAAGAATAACTAATTAATGATAAAAAAAATCACTACCTGCATTGCAGAAATATCTTATCATGAAGACCGTTTCTTTCGTATAGAATTCCCTACTGATGCATATGTTGAACTTGAAGACGCAATCCAAATCCATGAGGCTTGCGAGATGTTGACCAAAGAAGAAAAATATTTAAAGCTCATTGTCGCAAATGGTACTTTAATATCCTCGAAAGAAACCAGAGCGTATGGAGCTGAACTTAAAGAGAAGGATGGGAGAATCGCAGAAGCGCTGGTTTATAAATCTTATGGGAACAAAATATTTTTAAATTTTTATATCACCTTTAATAAGCCTAAAGTGCCTACCAAACTATTTTCATCAGAAAAAAAAGCGATGGAATGGTTAGAAGGATTTTTATATATGACCGAAAGTCATAAATGCAGAATTCTCTTTCAAAGGAAATACACGTTTATTTTAAATTAGGGACAACCCTGTGCTTGCGATTTTGCTTCTTCATTGCCATAAGCTGCTGCAACTTTAAAATCTTGGCAGGCAGTACCATCTTTAACATCTTGTTTAGCTAAACCTCTGTGATAATAAGCTGTTCCATCCTTCGGCTTTATTCGTATAGCTTCAGAATAATCATAAATAGCTGATTTGGAATTGGCCAACCCTTCGCAAGCAGCAGCTCTTTGCATATATGCATCATATTCATTAGGGCTTTTTCTGACCACTCTGCTAAAATCATCAAATGCTTCTTTATATTGTTCGGCGGTCAAGTAGGCGATTCCTCGCAAATAAATTGTTTTAAGCGTATCAGGTTTTATCTTTAAAGCTTTGTTATAATCAATAATAGCTTTGTCGTATTTTTTAAACACAACATTGCATTGTGCCCGTTTTATATACGCTTCGGCAGAATCAGCGTTTAATTGAATAGCATAAGTATAATCAGTAAGGGCTGCCTGGTAATCTTTTGCATCATATTTTGTATTTCCTGAACTTAAAAAAGTACCACTCATTCCATAACAAACATTTTTTTCAAATACTTCTTTTGCTTTTTCATTACCCAATTTCTTTGCTTCGAGTAATGCAATGCAACCTTTATCTTTATTGCCTTTTACAATTAGAACAATTCCGAGTTGGCACATTGCATCTGAATATTGCGGATCAATGCTGATCGCTTTTTCATAATCAGTTGCTGCCACTTCCTGTTTGTTTAATCCTTCCAAAGCCATACCGTGTCCATAATAGGGCAGGGCATAATCATGGTTATATACAAATCCATCAGGTGTATCGAGAACACTGCAAGCTGTATTCATTGAGTTTTAAGAGGCAGTTTGTTTGTAAGTACTGATATTATTGATACTTGCAGCCATTTGTTTTTTTTATTTTTGCTGTATGATAAAACAAAGCC
>JBBSPS010000147.1:0-10580 GCA_038258655.1 Bacteroidia bacterium | reverse complement strand
CAATTGAGTTAAGATTATTCTCTGATAGATCTAAATGTGTCAAATTAATATTATTAGTTAGATTTATAATAGAAATTTGGTTAAATGGGGCTAACAAAAATCTTAGATACGTATTTTGGGAAACATCTAACTCACTTAAATTATTTGCATAACAATAAAGCATTTCCAATTCCGCATTTTGTGTGACATTTAAACTGCTTATATTATTACCATAACAATATAAGGCGATCAAACTATTATTTGCTGAAGTATCTAATGAAGTTAATACATTGCTTGAGCAATCAATAATTTGTAATTCTGGATTATTTGATACATCCAATTGGGCAAGATCATTTTGGCCACAGTAAAACTCTTTTAATATAATATTCTGTGAAAGATTTATTGAACCAATTGAATTGTTTTCGCAAATCAAATATTCAAGCAATGTATTGTTACTTACATCCAATGAAGATAAAAGGTTATTGCTGACAATAATTTTTTCCAAATTTAAATTCTGTGATATATCTATGCTAGTCAAATTATTGCTCGTAGCATAAAGTATTTCAAGAGCACTAAAATCCTCTATTCCTGTTAGGTCAAAAATACCTAAGCTTGAAAGGTTTAGTGTGGTTATATTTTCAATATTGGTACTGGGCACATAATTGTCCAAGGGCGGATTGTCATATCCCATATCTATTAATGCTTGTTCAAAAATATCATCAGGAACAAAAGTGGTTTGTGCATTCAAACTTATACTTAGAAGAAAGAAGGCAACTAATATTTTTTTTTTCATAGCAAGAGAGATTAATATCAACAGATTATTGATATTAATGGTTAAAACATTAAAATGAGATGGAGAGTTAGTCTGTTGCAAATGTAGGAAAATTACCTAATACAATATCAATTGACTCATATTCCGTATGCAAAGAAACTATGCGGACATTTTAAAATATAAATAGGCGACTCAAGTTATTGGTTTTCAATGATTTATTTAAGATTGTTTTTTATTTAACAATTATTTTATGTACTGAGTTATACGACTTATTGATTTATTTCCGTTCTTTATAATATACGAAATCAGTATATTCAATTTTGTATAGCTAAATAACTCCCACCTTAATAAGTTTTTGTTAAACCAAAAACTGTTCAAAATTCAACCAAAAAATTTGTGGTAAGATTTTCCCTGCCCCATATTATAATTTTTAAAAATTGAATTGATATGAATAAAATTAATTTTTTTATAGATAAAAATTCAATATCAAGTGTTCAACTTTCGGAAGATGCATTTGGGGGCTTGCCTGATGAAAATAATTTTGAAAGATATAATTTAGAAAACAGGCTTGTATTGGCTGTAGATGCCCCAGCTTTTTCTATTACTCAATCTGTTGTGCTGGCCATAGAAAATCAACAAAATCCTTCACTAATAAACATGGCCTTAATGCCTCTTAATTCATTTACAGCGGGACTACCAATTTTAATATTTATTTATAGAGGACTTCGGAAATCAGCTTTATTGAATGGAACTGATATTAAAGTAGAAGATTCCACGTGGGATGGTAATAATATTTTAAAAATTATAAAGAACAATCAGGATAAAATTAATCAGAAACTAGGGACTTCTGAAATCGCTCAGTCTACCAGTTTGGGAATGCAATTTGGATCATTGCCAAATGATAAATATATAGAGTCGCTATTTTTTGATAATACAGATGATTTTCATCCCATAATAGTTCCCTCTGGTTGTCAAATTGGAAAATTCCAAGGAGGAACTACTACTGCAGGAATTGAAGTTTTACTCGACAGGGTAGGCTATGAACCCCAACTAGCTATTCTCAAATCTGATAAAAATGTTTTTTCTATAGAAAAATTAAATGTTGATGGCCTTACAGATAAAGAGAAATTGCGAGAAAGATTTATAAATAGAACTATAAAAGAGGAGATATTAAATCATATCGATATTACCGCCTTTTATGGAAGTTGTAGAAATCAAGGAATAAACGTAGTTGGTTTAGAAAATGACAATACTTTTTTAGAAAAATTTTATAATAAAAATTCAGTTTATATTGATATACGTGACGAAAGAGGATTTTCATATAATCACTTCTATAGATATGACGATGAAATAAACATAGCCCTTCCTGAAAATAATGGTATAAATTATACTTTAACTCCTTATTATGCAAAATGGCCATTATTAAAAATTACTAATTCCGAATTCATTACTTCTGATAAAAAAATATATTTGAAAATTCCTTTATCTGGTGGGATTCCCGAAAATCTGAATATTCTTTCTTCATTAACTAAAGGTGTTACACTTAGCATACCAAAAAAAAGTGAACAACATTTTGTTTTGGCGACCCAATTAAGGGATGGAACTATTAAATTAAAAGAGTCTGAGCCAGTAGCACTAAAAAATTGGACCTATACAAATAATAAACTTGGAGCAAACATTTTTTTACTTAAGAAAGGAGTATTAGGAAAAAATAATAGTTTGGAAGAGAACAATTTAATTTGGGATTCTTTTTTCTCACTCAATATGAACAATTTTTTTGGTACGACAAATATCGAGGACGGTGAATATAGAATTAAAACATATGCTCCATATAATTCAAATATCTTGGCCGATGCCCAAAATAATGAAGTCTTTCTGCCAACAATTGGAATTGCGGTCGATAAATTTAATATAACATTTTTCGCATTTTATGACACTAATGTTTTTAGTGAAACTAATAACAGATATTTACCTCTAATGAAACTATTAGGAACAGGTAGATACAAATTATCGCTGAGTGATAGTGAAATAAATTATGACCCAAATAATAAAGGTTTAGGATTTTTATATCAAATTACCAAAAATCAACAAATTAATAACTATGAACTTTTACACTCTTCATTCCAAAGACCCGAGGACAATACTACTAAAGAGGCATTAATTTATGCAAAATTAGGAGAAAAAGAGACAGATTTATTTTTTGAAAATTTCCACGCCATTTCAATCACTCATCAAGAATATAACGTTTTAAAACAAATAGAGAGTAATAATCCAGATTTTATAAATCAACATCCTCACTATTTAACAAAGAACAATTCTGAATATTCATCCTATCAACAATTTAATTTTATAGAAAGCCTAATCAGTATTGGAATTCCAAAATTGATAACTACTGACGACATTAATTACTCGATAATTTTAACAGATAATGAAGAACCTATTGAAATTAATGGAGAATCAATTTCAATGAATGGAGCAATAATAAATAACCTTTGATATACCTTTAAATTATGCCAATTTACATTTCAAAGAACGCTTTAGGGAATTCAGGTACTCAAGTTGAGAACATAAATGCCAATAACCCAAAATATCCTCCTCTTCAATTTGAATTATTTGCTAATGTGGAATATTTACAGCAACTAAATTTGAATCCGCTTTATATAAAGCCTTTATATAAAAACCAAGAAACAAGCAGTAATTTACTACAAATACAATTGGCAATTAAGGCATTGAAAACAGGCTTAAATATTCTTGCAGATGTTACAAATTTTGATCTTCCGAACAATCAATTTTTAAATGTTCAGAGCGGAAAATATGATGAGGAAATAGAAAATGCTGTAAGTGCTTTTCAGAGTTATGCTACTGTAAGTGTAACGGGTGTGATGGATGTGGAAACCCTTCGTTTACTGGACAAATATTTAATTCTCTCAGTAAAAGATGCTGTTTTTGAAGATATAGAAGATGCACTAAATTACATAGGAGCTAAATCAAAAGTTACTACTACCCTAGCTACTATAGATATCCAAAACAACCAATATATTTATACGATTACAACCAAGAAAGAGGGTGGTGAGACGATTTTAATTACATCTAATGAATATTTATCTTTTAAATTAATTGAAAAGGAAGATGAAAACATATTTGAAAATAATTCTATTCCATTTTTTGCAGATGCTAAAACTAAAGAACAAATTCCCTCAAATATACCTGATTCAAATGTTCGCTATCTTGTTACTGAGGGTATTCGCTTTCTAGGCAATAATGGCGATCCGATTCCATTTGACAGCAATAATTTTATTAATGATATAAACAAAACTCCTCCTCAGCTTTTGAGTGATAATCAAGTAAAAAAATATTTGGTTAGTCCAACGGATTCTTTACTTTCAATAATCCAAAGTTCTTATTATAATGGAAGTTCAGAAGATATTTTAGATCCTTATTCTGACCCAAATGATGTAATATTTACTTTGCCCCAAAGACAGCTTTCACCAGCAAATGAGCGAAGCAAAGATGCTCGTTTTCAATTCTATATAAATCTTATTTATTATTACAATACTTTTGAAGTTGATGGCCAAATTGATGAAAGCTATGGAATTAAATCAATTGGGAACTACCAACGATTCGATCCAGTCAATTTAGATCAATATTATATATTTGACAACGCCTTCAACCCAAATGACACTAATACACTAACTGTCCTTCCTAATTATTATAGATTTTTAGAAGCTCAACGGATTAATGGGACAGAAATATTGTTCGATAGTAATGGTTCGCCTACCAATATAGTTTGTCAGCCTGGAAAATATCTTTGGATCCCCTCAAAAAGATATTCGGATTCACTTTATTATAGCTTGAATTTTAGGCATTTTGAAATGCTGGAAGCACAGACCAACGGGGAATCAGATTTTGTGAATTCTGTTGCTACTTTTCTGAATAATATTCAACAAACAAATTTTTTTAATACACTCTCAAATTGGTTTAAAGATGAAATTCTTGAACTTTATGAGGAAACCTTATCGTTTTTCAAAGCGGCCTACAATTTTCTCATTTTTGGTCTCACCAAGTTTTGGCCTAGAGGAACAGGGGGTTATTTAAGCGGTGACGTTGGTGTAACTTGGGGTATTCCAGTAACTACCGATTTGGCTGGGGAATGGCAAATGTGGCGCAAGATGTCAAAGCATAACCAGCTTACAATTATGATTAAGCAGGAAGCGGAAATTAAAATTGGTGCTGAATTAGTAGAAGGTTTTCGTTGGAAGGCGGGACGGAATATGGGAAATGGTAGTAAAAGAAAGCCATTAGCCGTAGCAGGATATGGTTTAGGAGCTAATGTAGGTTTAAAGACAAATTTTACCTATGAATTTCCTATCAGACCTAACGAACCTGCTCTCATTTCAGCAATGATAGCGGCTACAGCTAATTCAACTTTACGATTGTCTTCAGAAGTTTTAACAATTTTTGATATATACAATATCTCACCAAGAAACTATATGACAGAACTTCGTCTTGGAGTAAGTATTAACGGGAATGCTTGGGGAGGTGGACAAGTGGCTTTTGTGAATGGTACGGAACAAAACGACAGTAGTTTTAAATTAAATAGAAATGTAGATTCTGCACAACTACAAAACAAGAAAAAAAATTTCACAGATATTGAAAATATATGGTCCTACCTTTTTTCTGGGGGGTTATTGGGCGATATAAATGTAAGTTTGGGTAGTGAATTTGCAATGACCCTCACCTATGATCAGCAGGCACCAATTCCAGAAGCAGAATCAAGAGTTCCAAAATCAATGGGGATGGAAATGCTCTTCTTTGCAGAGGGAAGTATGAATATTGGTGCGTTGGGAGACATCATTAAACGGTTTTTTCTAAACACCACAATCAATGGTCTTAACGTATTACCTAATTTTTTTGGACAGAACAAAGGATATTCACTTTCGCTCAATTTTAATTATGAAAGACCCACGGCTCCACGAAACTTAACTGCCCAGGATATTGATATTACAAGTCTTAATATTAATACTGCCTCAGTACAAAATACCCTTGGTCGAATGGATCTTCAAAATAAACCGTGGCAGTTGTATTTAAAGTTTGGGACATATACGGGAAACCCTGATAAATTGTGTGTTAATGGAACTAAAAGTATGATATCCCTTGACACATATAAACTCTATGAGCTTATTAAAAATGCTATAAATTTTGATGCCACATTACAGAATGTAGTTGATGTATTTTATAGTTATGAGTACCAGTATAAAATGGGCGGGGGCAGTAAGCCACATAGTATAAAATCTTTTGCCAGTTCAATTTTTACAGAATTTGATGGTAGTGGTGGGAGCGGTTTTGAGCGCTTGGAACAAAGAACCAAACGGGAATTGTTCCATAAGTCCGGAGAAAAGAGATTTGGCCTCAGTTATGGAGCTGGTGTGAATGTTCAGTTGCAGTTCGTTATCAGCGATATAATTGAAATTGTAAGATACTACGTTAAGAGGCACTATCTATTTTACGGTTCAGTAAACCCTATTCTTTATGACCAACAAATAATAATATTAGAGAAAGAAAGTAAAATATTGCAACAGAATCCAAACCAACAATTGCCGTGTAGTACCTTACATAGCTCAAACTATACAGAACTTAATGCCTATTTGGACAATAACTTTTCGGCAGAATTGAGCGGAGCCAATTTTTTAGAGCAATTACAATCCTATTCTGAAATTTTTAAACAGTTTCACCAATATATAAGAGGTGAGGAAAGTATCGATTTAAGTAAGTTAGGGGTTCAGGACATTATAAAAACTTTGACAGATATGGCGCAATTGTTCAATGCAACCGTTGCAATAGAAGGTAAAATAGGATTGCAGGGAGGTATTGATATAAAAGCGGGAGGAGGTCCTTTGGCCGGAAGGATTGCCTTGGGTGGTGAAGTGGCATTAATGGACAATACTCTTTTAATGGAAAATGGCAATCTTCTGCAATTAGAGAATGATGATCCATTAAAGTTAATTTACGGTAATATTAAAAAACTTTTGAAAACTTCGCAAACGGCATTAAGCGAAGATGGAATTAGAAAATCAATTTTTAAAATAAGTAGTATTTCATGAAAATGAAAATTAATTTCACTATAAATGTTATAATCAATTTGCTTATCATCTTATCCTTCAATGCTTGTGAAGCCCAAAAGATAGATAAAAGTCAACAACTCCTGCAAACAGGTTGGGATCAGTACAATTTAAAAGGATTGGTAAAAGATTTAGTAACCTCGTTTGATAGGAATTATTCAGATTCTATATCAAAAATATTAATTGCAAAGTATGAATACCATAATAATTTGGAATATTTGGAAGGAGCAGCAACAGGAAAATTTTTATTTAACAAATTTGGTTTTTTAGATAAAAAATATCGTCGTTATAATGATTCTTTATTTTTAACTAAACTCTTGGGTAGTCATAGAGATAAAGATATTGTTGTATTTGAATTTGATTCTCTAGACTATATTGCTAAAAATAAAATCTTAGGCCGAAAATATTTACCACCCATTTTTAACCCTCATGGAGTTAGTGTTAATAGAAAATATATTATGGAAAAGAATTTAAAAAGTCCTGATCCAGAGTATTTATTCGAAACATTTAAGTATAAAATTGATAAAAATAAAATTTCAGAAGAACGATATTTTCTTAGCACTATCTTAATTTCAGAGATGGATGAATCTCAAGCTAAAAAGCATCTCCATAAACGTACAGTAAATGAATTCAATTTGGAAGGGCAAATCACTACTCAGAGAGTTTATTTTGATGAGAATATATTCAGAAGTATACCAATTTTCCATATCAAAACTGATATTCCCAATAATGCTAAATTAATATATGAATACAAATATGACAATGAACAAAGAATAATAGAGGTAGAATTATTGGTCAACGAAAGTAAGATATGGCAAGAAAATTACTTTTATAATAATAACGAGGAACGACCATTTAAATTAGATCGCTATATACAATCCGAAGAAACTTCTGGCTGGTTTTTAACCGATAATGCAACAGAATGGTACAATGAATTTGGAGACATTACAAAGGCCGTTGACTTTGATGATAGTGGTAATGATATTCGCACCCGTTTCTATGATTATAAATATGACAATCAAAACAATTGGACAGAATGCAGTATGTACCTTGAGGGAAGTGCAGAAAAAACTGAGAAACCAACCATAGTAGCACATAGAACTATTACCTATTATCCAAGCGAACAAAAGGAAAGTGAAAATTAATCCGGAAAAACGAAAATTATGCCAAATCAGATTATGCATCCGGCCTTAAGCCAATTAGTTTCATTAGAAGCTATTCCCAATGAGATAGAAGCATTAAAAGATGCACTGGCCTCAGTTTTTGACGAAATATTCGTGAAGGATTTAATTTTTAACGTAAGCTATCAGGGAGAGGCAGGTTTCTACTCTCTTACATTGACTACTTATGATAGTATTGGCATTAATATTCCCATTGCGGAAGATTTAAAACTAGTTCTTAATCCTGGTGATGTTGGTACTACAGAAATACCTATTCGATTTAATTATTCTTGGATAATTTTAAAATACATAAACGATTTTGATTATCAAAGTTTTGATAATTCTGCTCATTCAGTTTTTAAGATTTTATTTCAACTAGCTGAATTAACGGTAGATAAATTAGTACTCGATGTCATATCTGTATTTTATCCCAATAGCAACGGATTATTGGACTTTATTTCTGATTTTAATTCAAATTATAGTCAAAACCTGACTGCCTTAGCAGATCCAAACGCTACACAACTTGACAAATCGAAACAATTAGCTCAAGATATTCAAAGCCTTAATTTTGATGTACAAGATGTTATATTTGATTTAATACTCAATTCTGGTAATGGAAATGCTCTAGAAAATGTGAAACTTTTATTTGAGCAGAATTTTTCAAATATTTCTGAAAATTTGAAAGATGCATTGACGCTTCAATTCTCAATCTCGATTGAGGAACTGAGTGCTGGCCTACAATTCCCTCGAAAATGGCTTGTTCCTGTTTATACAGGTGATCAAAATGTACCTGGATTAGAACTTGACGATCCTTTACCGGAACCATATGCAACAATTTTAAAGTTTAATATTGGAAGTCTAACATATTTTTCAAAAGAAGGTTTTAATTTTAATGAAACCTATGATTTTGAAATAAATAGATCCATTATAGGGAATACAGGCCTTATTGTAGAATTTGATGGACTTAAAATAGATTTAAGTCGCGATAAAAATATACCTGAAGCTGATAGCGATGGTAGACCAGAAACTTTTATGGGAGTTTTTGCAGAATACGCGGCTATCTCATTACCTTCAAGATGGTTTAACAATGTTGATAACACAACTCTTCAAATTGCAGGAAGAAATCTTTTAATTGGTACTGGGGGAATTTCCGGCACAATAGCTTTGGAAACTATAAGCGGATTACCCAATAATGGTCAATCTGAGTTAAACGTAGATATTGGCAGTTGGAAAATTGGATTCAGTTATTTCAACTTGAATTTTCATCAAAATGTAATAACGGAATCGAATATTGCGGGTAGTCTAACAATTCCAAAATTCAAAAAGGATGGTGGTGAAGCTAAAATAGATCTGCTCGGCCATATAAATGAAGAAGGTGATTTTAATTTAACTGCATCCCTAAATAATGGATTGGTAGTTACCTTATTCGATTTTTTGACAATTAATATTTTAACCGTTGAATTGGGTAGAGAAGATGATCATTTTTATTTAGGAACCTCGTGCCAGATTTCTTTTGAAAATAATGCCACAATGGATAAAATCCTAAATGGGCAGAAGATCGAGATTCCACAGCTTAGGATATATGATAATGGAAGTATTGAAATAGTCGGAGGAAATTCTTTCATTCCAACTAATATTTCTCTGGATTTGGGTCCTGTCGAAATAGCCGTAACAGGCATTCACTTCGGTTCTACACAACTTGAGTTTAACGGAGATATGCGCAAATATAATTATTGGGGTTTCGATGGTGCGATGAGCCTTGATCCTTTGGGTATTGATGCTAGGGGTGAAGGAATAAAATATTATTATACGGTTGATAATGATGAATTAGATGAAAATGATGAGCCAAAGTATACAGATAGCGATAGTTTTCTACACATTCAAACCATTGAAGTCGATTTAATAATTCCGGGAAGTGCAAGTCCAGAAAGTGCTGTAGCAATTATACACGGAATGCTTTCTTTGCCCGATCCAGGTGAAACGCCTGAATATATAGGTGAAATATCATTAAAATTACCGAAGGCAAAAATAGCAGGTGGCGCAGCAATGAAAATGCAGCCAAGATATCCCGCTTTTGTTATTGATGCCTTTTTAGATCTTCCAGCACCTATTCCGATCGGACCCTTGGGGATCTATGGATTCAGAGGTCTGCTTGGATTTAGGTATGTTGCGGAGAAAGAGGCAATAGGACTTGTTTCGGGTGAAGATACATGGTATGAATATTATACCTATCCACCAAAGGGAATCCACGTTTCAAAGTTCAGCGGTCCAGAAAGAACAGAGGATTATGATTTTCCATTCTCTATTGGCGCAGGCGCAGTACTGGGGACTAGTTTTGATAGTGGTACTCTCATTTCATTAAGGGTGATGATTTTACTTTCCCTCCCCACTCTATTTATGGTAGAGGGTAGGGCGAGTATTTTAAGTGCCCGATTAGGTTTGGATGATTCTGGAGAGCCACCATTTTTCGCGTTTATCGCCTGGGGGGACAACTCCATTGAATCAGGAATGGGCGCGGATTTCCAAATTCCGAAAAGTGGATTGTTGATT
>JBBSPS010000146.1:0-10622 GCA_038258655.1 Bacteroidia bacterium | reverse complement strand
GGAAGCAGCGCAGGAACAAACAAAGGGCTTGAAGCAACAGCATCAGGCGCAGCAGTAAACCAAGGCGTAAATGGTTCTTCAATTGGTGGTGCTACACAATCTATTGGAGGTAACTTTTCAGCAGTTGGTACAGGGTCAACAAATGCTTATGGCGTTTATGCTGTTGCACAATCCGGTACTAATAATTATGGAATATATGCTCAGGCACTTCCCGCATCAGCAACTAATACTGCTGGTTATTTTGCTGGTAATGTGATCCGAACAGGCACTGATAATTTTACATCAGATATTAAATTAAAACAAAATATTAATAGTATTACTAATGCTATAGGTATTATTAAAAAATTGAAACCAAAAACATTTGATTTTAAAACAACACAATATCCTCAAATGGGTTTGAGTGACCGCAAACAGTATGGGTTAATTGCGCAGGAAGTTGAAACTATTTTACCTGAATTAGTGTCTACAGCTATTCAACCTCCCGTAGTAGATGGAAAAGGCAACATCACTACTCCTGCTGTTACTTACAAAACATTAAATTACAATGCTTTTATTGCAATTTTAATGAAAGGTATACAGGAGCAACAAGGTAAAATTGATTCAAAAGATTCAATTATTGATAATCTGAATACACGGCTTACGAAATTGGAAAACTGCTTAAGCGGTATTTTACCTGTATTGTGCCAAATTAATAATTCACGCACGCAAGATAATACAGCGCAAGTACAACATCAATTGCGTACTATGATTGATGTAAACTTAGCGGATGAAAACACTATTGTGTTAAGTCAAAATGTACCCAACCCTTTTGCACAGTCAACAGTAATAAACTATTCAATTCCTGCAACAGTTCAAAAAGCGGAAATTAATTTTTACAATTTTTCCGGACAATTGATTAAATCAGTTGATATTACTGGAAAAGGAGCAGGATTGTTAAATGTATTTGGAGATGATTTGTCATCAGGTTTATACACATATACATTAGTTGCTGACGGGAAAGTTGTTGAAACGAAGAAAATGGTGAAACAATAAAAGAAAGGACAAAGTACAATTAGAAAAATTACAATTAAAAAACTCCCGAACATAATTGTTCGGGAGTTTTTTTGCGTTTTCAATTATGCCTAAAATTTAGTAGCTTTGTCATCCTAAAAAATAAAAATTTAAAAGTATGTTAGCAACTGCAAGCAAAAAAACGGAAGAATTATTGGGCGCTAATGCCGATAGTTTATTGAATCACCAATGTAAAACCATTTCAAAAGAAAATATTCACCTGCCCGGTGCCGATTTCGTTGACCGGATTTTTACCCATACCAATCGTAATCCACAAGTGTTGCGTAGTTTAAATCAATTATACAATAACGGACGTTTATCGGGTACAGGGTATTTAAGCATTTTACCTGTTGATCAGGGTATCGAGCATAGTGCAGGCGCTTCATTTGCACCCAATCCAATTTATTTTGATTCAGAAAACATTGTAAAGCTCGCTGTTGAAGGTGGTTGTAATGCGGTCGCATCTACTTTCGGGGTACTTGCTTCTGTATCTCGCAAATACGCTCACAAAATTCCATTTATTGTAAAGATTAATCACAACGAATTTTTAACCTACCCCAATAAATACGACCAGATCATGTTCGGTTCTGTGGAAGAAGCCTGGAACATGGGTGCCATAGCTGTTGGAGCAACTATTTATTTCGGTTCACCGGAATCATCTCGTCAAATTGTTGAGGTCGCAAAAGCTTTTGAACGTGCCCATCAATTGGGCATGGCAACTATTTTGTGGTGCTACACACGTAACAATGCTTTCAAAAAAGATGGAGTTGATTACAGTACCGCAGCCGATCTTTCATCACAAGCAAATCACCTTGGAGTAACTATTCAGGCGGATATTATCAAACAAAAATTATCCGATAAAAACGGTGGTTATACCGCTCTTAATTTCGGTAAAACTCATCCTAAAGTATATTCTGAATTAACTACAGATCATCCAATTGATCTTTGTCGTTATCAGGTAGCGAATTGTTATATGGGACGTTTCGGTTTAATCAATTCAGGAGGAGAATCAAAAGGAGCAAGCGATCTTGCGGAAGCAGTAACAACAGCTGTGATCAACAAGCGTGCTGGCGGACAAGGTTTGATTTCCGGACGTAAAGCATTTCAAAAACCGGTTAAAGAAGGTGTTGAATTATTGAATGCTGTTCAGAATGTATATTTAGATAAAACGATTACGATTGCTTAAACTAGTCATTAGTCATTAGTCGTTAGTAATTAGTTAGAGTTAACTACTACTTTACACTTTAGACTTTGGACTCCATACTAGAAAAATGAGTTGGTTCAAACGTATAAAAAAAGGCATTACTACTTCCACAAAAGAGAAGAAAGAAACTCCCGAAGGGTTGTGGTATAAATGCCCTTCGTGTAAAAAATTAAGTCCTTCGAACGAGCATGTGCTAAACATGTATGTCTGCACGAATGAAGATTGTCAATACCATGAAAAAATAGGATCGGCAGAATATTTTGAGATCATTTTTGACAACAATGAATTTTTAGAATTAAATGCCAACCTCACTGCCGGAGACCCTTTAGAATTTATCGACACAAAAAAATATACCGATCGTTTAAGAGATACCATTAAAAAAACGCATTTAAAAGATGCTATCCGTACGGCTCACGGTGTTGTTGATGGTGAGGATTTGGTTGTAGCATGTATGGATTTTTCTTTTATCGGTGGTTCAATGGGATCCGTGGTTGGAGAAAAAATTGCGAGAGCGATAGATTATTGTTTGGAGAAACGTATTCCTTTAATGATCATCTCCAAATCGGGTGGAGCACGTATGATGGAAGCTGCATTTTCATTGATGCAAATGGCGAAAACATCTGCTAAGCTTTCGTTGATGGCAGAAGCAAAAGTTCCCTATATCTCTTTTTTAACAGACCCCACAACCGGTGGTGTAACTGCTTCTTACGCAATGCTTGGTGATTTGAATATTGCTGAACCCGGCGCTTTGATAGGTTTTGCAGGGCCACGTGTTGTAAAAGAAACAATAGGGAAAGATCTTCCGAAAGGTTTTCAAACTTCTGAATTTGTTTTGGAACATGGCTTTTTGGACAAAATCATAAATCGTAAAGAATTGAAAACACGATTATCCCAATTGCTTAAAATGTTTAAGAATTAGTTAAAGCAATTGATGTTATTGAATTAATGAATAATTTAATTTAGAACGTCATTGGGAACGAGGCACGAGTGAAGCCAATCTCATTATACTTCCTAGCTCAGATTGCTTCGGTCGCGAAAAACTCCCTCGCAATGACGCTCTGTATAATAATCTCTTTTTATTTTGCTAAAAAAAATTATCCACCTTTTTTTTGAAGTATTATTTCTCCTATTTATGTTGTTTCTATTACTATGGAATGATCTTGTAATGTATGGATTCTCACAAGGTAAAGGTCAAGTTAGCATGGTATGGAACTCACAACCAATAGAAAAAGTTTTACAAGATTCCTCTTTCCCTGATTCATTAAAACAAAAATTAATTCTTGTCGTTGAAATAAAAAAATATGCCATTGATAGTTTAGGAATTACTTCAAGTAAAAATTACACTCAATTTTATAATCAAGAAAATAAACCGGCTTTATTAACGGTTTCAGCTTGTGAGCCTTATTTTTTTAAACCCAAAGAATGGACATTTCCTTTTTTAGGAACTGTATCTTATAAAGGTTTTTTTAAAATAGAGAAAGCACGAAAAGAAATCAATTCACTGAAAGCAAAATGCTACGATGTGAGTTTTTATAACCCTTCCGGATGGTCAACATTGGGTTGGTTCAAAGATCCTGTTCTTTCCAATATGCTTTACCAAAGTGATGGAAGTCTTTCTAATACTATTATTCATGAACTCACTCACGGAACTTTATATGTAAAGAATGATGTTACGTTTAATGAAAACCTTGCCAGTTTTATTGGCGATAAAGGAGCTGAGAAGTTTTTAATTTATAAATATGGTAAAAATTCAAAACAATATAATGACTACGAACAAAGCAAAGCCGATGAGAAAATTTACAATGAATATATTTTAAAAAATGTTGAACGATTGGATAGCCTTTATAATTCATTCTCTGAAAAAGATAAAGAAGAAATTAAACTACAGAAAAAAAATAAATTGATCTTCGAAATTGTACTAGGAGTTAATCGATTGCCATTGCAAAAGGCAAAAAGATATTTCCATCATTCATTCAAAGCGTTTGTTCAAAAAAATGCTTTTTTTATGGCTTTCGAACGGTACGATTCTCAATATGAAATATTTGAAAAAGAATTTAAAGAACAATATCATTCCAATCTGAAAATGTATTTGGATGCGATGAAGAAGAAGTATCCGTCGTTGTAATACATCATTAATACTCATATGTATAGTTTTTATACATGAGAAGTTTGTCATGTATAAAATTTTGTATTATCTATACATGATAAATTTATCAGGTATAATTTCTTTTCTCCTTATTTCGCGAATGCAGAAACCACTTTTGTGAAACAAAAGTGGTTTCTGCATTCGCGAAATTTCTGTTATACTCTTGCCTTGCTAGAACAGCTGCCTGTAACTACCGGAATAACTACCGGAATAACTGCCGGAATAACTGCCGGAATAGCTATCGGATAAATGCCTATAAATAGCTGAATAGCTGCCTTAATAACCACCGGAATAGATACCGGAATTGCTACCGGAATTGCTGCCGGAATATTTGCCTAAATAAGCAGTATTTGTTATCTTTGCATAATGAATGACATTCCGAACAATATTAAGTATGATACATCGCCTATAGGGATGGAACCGCTTTTTCCGGAAGACAGTACTGGAGGGCTTGAGGGTCTGGCCATTGAGATGATAGAAAAAGCTGCAAAATTGTCTGAGATAATAAATCCAATAACTAGAGATGCCATAGCCAAGCTAGTTAGACCGATGAATAGTTATTATTCTAATTTAATAGAGGGTCATGATACTCATCCTATAGATATTGAAAAAGCTTTAAACAATGATTATTCAGAGAATAAAATAAAAAAGAATTTACAAATTGAGGCTAAGGCGCATATTAGCGTTCATGAAAGCATAACAAATGATTTTTTGGTTGGTAAAACAATTATCCCATCTTCAGAAGTGTATCTTAAGCATATTCATAAAGAGTTTTATAAGCATTTACCTGAAGAGTTTAAAAAATCAAAATCAAAAGATGGTTCTTATAAAGACGTTGTGCCAGGCGAATTCAGAGATTGTGAAGTGCAAGTAGGAAAACACATTGCTCCATTTTCTAAAAATCTAAATTCTTTTACAGAAAAATTTGGAAATTTCTATGATCCAACTACAGCTGAAAATAAATCAAAAATTAGAAGAGTTATTTCTATTGCTGCCTCACATCATCGGTTAGCATGGATACACCCATTTTTGGATGGAAATGGGCGAGTAGTTCGTTTATACTCTGATGCTTGCTTTATGAAAGAAAATATTCACGCCTCTGGGTTATGGTCTATTTCAAGAGGTTTAGCTAGATCTGCTGAAACATACAAAGAGAATTTGTCAAACGCTGATTTAAACAGACAAGGTGATTATGACGGCAGAGGGAATTTGTCAAATAAGATGTTAGTTGGCTTTTGTAGTTATTTTTTAAAAATAGCAATTGACCAAATTGATTACATGTATAGCGTAATTGATTCAGAAAGCATGATTACTCGTATTAATAAGTTTGTTGATTTAATGGTTGTTAAGGGGAAATTAAAAACTGAAGCAAGGTATATTTTAATAGATGTTTTTGTGAGAGGTAAAGTCTCAAAAATTGAAGCTATGCGTATTACAAATACCTCAGACAAAACTTTAAAATTAATAGCAGATTCATTAATAAAATTGGGTTTGATAGAGCAAAAAACAGAAAGTGTAAGCGTGATGTATTACGCTAAATACCCAATCAGTTTTTCACCAATGTTCTTTCCAGGATTTTACCCTTCTCAAAAAGAGATTGATATGATAAATTATGATAAAGTATAAAGTTGACCAATTAAAAGAATCCCCGCTCCCGCCACTTTGAAACTGGTGGGAGCGGAGCCTAGGACTTCCAAAAATTCTACAATATTCATTACTGCTCCGACAAATACCCCTTGCTTAAATGCCTCTAAAAAGTTAAATTTGTAGCTTACGCACAAGAAATTAACAAGAGATGAACACATTCGTAACTGAACCATATAAAGCAAAAAATAAGATCCGAATTGTAACGGCTGCATCATTATTTGATGGCCATGATGCCGCCATAAATATTATGCGTAGGATCATTCAGGGTAGTGGAGTAGAGGTGATCCATTTGGGCCATGATCGTAGCGTTCAGGAAATAGTGAATTGCGCGATACAGGAAGATGCGAACGCGATTGCGCTTACTTCTTACCAAGGCGGACACATGGAGTTTTTCAAATACATGTATGATTTATTGAAAGAGCAAGGTTGCGGGCATATTAAAATATTTGGTGGTGGAGGCGGAACAATTTTGCCGACAGAGATTGAAGAACTACAGAAATATGGTATAACACGTATTTATGCTCCTGATGATGGTCGTTCGATGGGTTTGCAGGGAATGATTAATGATATGCTTTCGAAATGTGATTTTCCTACAGGTGCTAATTTGAATGGAGAAGTAAACCATTTAAAAAACAAAGATGTAAAATCAATCGCACGATTAATTTCCGCTGCTGAAAATTTTCCGAAAGAATTTGCAAAATTCAGTTCTGAGATCGCTACAATTGTAAAAACAAAAGTTGTTCCTGTGCTTGGTATAACAGGTACAGGCGGTTCAGGTAAATCAAGTTTGGTGGATGAATTGGTGCGTAGATTTTTAATTGATTTTAAAGATAAAACAATTGCTATTATTTCTGTTGATCCTTCGAAACGTAAAACAGGAGGAGCTTTGCTGGGCGATCGTATCCGCATGAACGCAATCAAAAATGAACGTGTGTATATGCGTTCGTTAGCAACACGCCAAAGTAATTTAGCATTATCAAAATATGTGAAAGAAGCGGTAGAGATTGTTAAGGCTGCAAATTATGATCTGATCATTTTAGAAACTTCCGGTATCGGACAAAGTGATACTGAAATTACAGAACATAGCGATATGAGTTTGTATGTGATGACGCCAGAATATGGTGCAGCTACACAGCTTGAGAAAATTGATATGCTCGACTTCGCGGATGTGATAGCGTTGAATAAGTTTGATAAACGCGGTGCATTGGATGCTTTGCGTGATGTAAAAAAACAATACAAACGCAATCATCAATTATGGGAAGCAAATGATGATGCACTTCCGGTTTATGGCACGATCGCCTCACAATTCAATGACCCGGGAATGAATAAATTGTATAAAGCGGTGATTGATAAGTTGGCGGAAAAAACAGGCGCTGATCTAAAATCCACGTTTACTGTTACGGACGAAATGAGTGAAAAAATTTATATCATTCCTCCTCAACGTACACGTTACTTATCAGAGATAGCGGAGAATAACCGTAGCTATGATAAATGGGTAGATGAACAAAAAGAGATCGCAAATAAATTATTTGGAATAAAAAAAACAATTGAAGCTGTTCAAAATAAAAATCTGTCAGGTTTTGAAAACCTGACAGATTTAGCCTCCACTCTGGAAAAGCTTTACGCTCATATTGAATTGAGTTTTGACGGCCGCAATAAAAAAATAGTAGAAGGCTGGGCAGATAAAGTTCAGCAATATAAAAACGAGTATTTTATTTTTAAGGTACGTGATAAAGAACTGAAAATTCAAACGCATTATGAATCATTAGCACACACTCAAATTCCAAAAGTTTCTACTCCACGTTATGAAGCATGGGGCGATATTTTAAAATGGAACTTACAGGAAAATGTTCCGGGTGAATTTCCTTACACAGCCGGAGTGTTCCCATTCAAGCGTGAAGGCGAAGATCCAACACGTATGTTTGCAGGTGAAGGTGGACCGGAGCGTACCAATAGACGTTTTCATTATGTAAGTTTGGGAATGCCTGCACATCGTTTGAGCACTGCTTTTGACAGTGTTACGTTGTACGGACAAGATCCTGCAATTCGCCCGGATATTTATGGAAAGATAGGCAACTCAGGTGTTTCTATTTGTTGTTTGGATGATGCAAAAAAATTATACAGCGGTTTTAATTTGGCTGAACCGAAGACTTCTGTATCAATGACTATTAACGGTCCGGCTGCGATGCTCACAGCATTTTTTATGAACGCAGCCATTGATCAGCAATGTGAGATATATATTAAAAAGAAGGGTTTGGAAAAAGAAGTTGAATCAAAAATTCAACAAATTTTCAAAATCAGAAAAGCCAAACGTCCGGAATATCAAGGTGAACTACCAAAAGGAAATGACGGCTTAGGCTTAATGTTATTAGGTACTACAGGCGATCAGGTTTTACCGAAAGATGTTTATGAAAAAATAAAAACAGAAACGATTGCAGCTGTTCGAGGAACTGTTCAGGCAGATATTTTAAAAGAAGATCAAGCACAAAATACCTGTATTTTTTCTACTGAATTCGCTTTGCGTTTAATGGGTGATATGCAGGACTATTTTATCCAAAAAAATATTCGTAATTTTTATTCAGTTTCTATCTCCGGTTATCATATTGCGGAAGCGGGTGCTAATCCTATTACTCAGCTTGCATTAACATTATCGAATGGGTTTACATACGTGGAATATTATGTAAGTCGCGGAATGGACATTAATAAATTTGCTCCTAATTTATCGTTCTTTTTTAGCAATGGCATTGATCCTGAATATGCTGTGATCGGTCGTGTGGCGCGTAGAATATGGGCGAAAGCAATGAAGCTGAAATACAACGCGAATGAACGTTCACAAATGTTGAAATATCATATTCAAACTTCAGGACGTTCATTGCATGCGCAGGAAATTGATTTTAATGATATCCGTACAACGTTGCAAGCATTGTATGCGATCTATGACAATTGCAATTCATTACATACAAATGCGTATGATGAAGCGATCACAACGCCAACGGAAGAATCTGTTCGTAGAGCAATGGCTATTCAATTAATTATTAATCGCGAATTAGGTTTAGCGAAAAATGAAAATCTATTGCAAGGTTCATTCATCATCGAAGAATTAACTGACCTTGTGGAAGAAGCTGTATTGCTTGAGTTTGAACGTATAACAGAACGCGGTGGCGTTTTGGGTGCGATGGAAACAATGTATCAACGAGGAAAAATTCAGGAAGAAAGTTTGTATTATGAAACATTAAAACATACAGGTGAATACCCTATCATTGGCGTGAATACATTCTTATCATCCAAAGGTTCACCTACCATAACGCCGACTGAAGTTATTCGTGCTACTGAAGAAGAAAAGGGGTACCAAATTTCTATGCTTGCCGAACTACAAAAAGGCAATGCTGATAAAACACCACAACTTTTGCGTGATTTACAAAAATTAGCAATTCAAAATAAAAATATTTTTGAAGGACTAATGGAAACTTCGAAATATTGTTCACTCGGGCAAATTACAAATGCGCTGTTTGAAGTAGGCGGGCAGTATAGAAGGAATATGTAATCAACAAAAAACGAATTTTACGAATAGACAAAAATGGAAAAAGTAGTTCATAAATATAATTTAGGCGAAGAACCTGATGATCTGGAATTTTGGTTAACACAAACACCACAACAAAGATTAGCTGCTTTACAAATTTTAAGAGAACGTTATATCCAATTTTTTTTAAATGGAATTAGACCAGGATTTCAAAGAGTTTATACAATTTCTAAACTCAAATAAGGTAGAATATTTGGTAGTTGGAGGGTATGCTGTAACTGCACACGGATACCCAAGATATACTGGAGATATTGATTTTTGGGTGCGTCCTGAAAAGGAAAATGCTAAGAGAGTTTTAAAATCCTTATTTGAATTTGGATTCGGATCATTGGATATTAATGAAACAGATCTTATAAAAAAGGATTTTGTTATTCAGCTTGGTTATCCTCCCAATCGAATTGATATTTTAACAGGTGTTTCCGGACTAACTTTTGATGAATGCTGGAACGAAAAAAAAGAATTCGTTTTTGAAAACGAAAAAATTAACTTTATTAGCCTTTACCATTTAAAGATCAATAAAAAAGAATCAGGAAGAGATAGGGATAATTTGGATTTAAAGAATTTACCTGAATAAATTACCAATGCACTGTTTGAAGTAGGTGCCCGTTTAGAAGGAATATGTGATCCACAAAATGAATTTACGAATTTCATATAAAAAAATTATCTGTACCATTTCATTAAGTTGTTATTTATGAATAAGATTATTCTTGAAACACCACGTTTATATCTTCGTGAATTCACGATTAATGATACCCAATTATTAATTGACTTGAATGATAATCCACAAGTATACCGATATACTGGCGATGGACCAGTAAAAGATATAGAAGAGGCGGAGCGAATATTAACAGAAATTATACCAATTATAAATAATATATAGACCAATATTAGTTTGTATCATTTTTTTATTATCTTTGGACTATATAATAATTATAAAAACAAACATCATGGCACTACCCCTTCAAATTAAAATAAAAGAAACAATAAAAGAACTC
>JBBSPS010000145.1:0-10647 GCA_038258655.1 Bacteroidia bacterium | reverse complement strand
GAAAGCGACCTGCATTTTATTTTGAATGACGCAAAGATCAAATACATTTTTGTTTCAAGTAATGATCTTTACATTAAAGCAAAAACTATTTCAGCTAATATATTAAGCGTAAAAGATATATATACATTCAATAAAATTGAAGGCGCTAAACATTGGACAGAGTTGTTGGAGGCAGGAAAAAAAGATCCGAAAGCGAAAGAAATTGAAGCCATTAAAAATAGTATCAAACCAACTGATCTGTTAACAATCCTTTATACTTCTGGTACGACCGGAAATCCAAAAGGGGTAATGCTTTCGCATGATAATTTATTAAGTAATTCATTTGCATCACAAATTCTTGCTCCCTTTAAAAGCAATTGGAAAGCCTTGAGCTTTTTGCCTTTGAATCACGTTTATGAGCGTATGCTTACTACTTTATATATGTATTTAGGAGTTTCTATTTATTATGCCGAAAGCCTTGATAGTATTGCAGATAATTTAAAAGAAGTAAAGCCTCAGATATTTTCTACTGTTCCCCGATTACTCGAAAAAGTATATGATAAAATTGTGGCAAAAGGGGCAGAGCAAACAGGAATTAAAAAGAAATTATTTTTCTGGGCACTTGATTTAGGTTTGCGTTATGAGCTGAATGGAGCAAATGGATGGTGGTACGAGTTGCAGTTAAAGATTGCCAATAAATTAATTTTTTCGAAATGGCGCGAAGCATTGGGTGGAAATATTGTAGCTGTTGTATCAGGTGGAGCAGCTTTACAACCTCGTTTAGCGCGTGTTTTCAATGCAGCTAAAATTACTGTATTAGAAGGTTATGGATTAACAGAAACATCTCCCGTTATTGCGGTAAATAATTTTTTACCTAATAGTATACGTTTTGGGACTGTTGGACCTGTGATAGATAAAGTAACAGTTAAGTTTGCAGAGGATGGAGAAATAGTAGTAAAAGGGCCTAATGTAATGTTGGGTTATTACAATCGTCCGGATGCCACAGCAGAAGTTATTGACAGCGAGGGCTGGTTTCATACCGGTGATATTGGAACGTTAGAAGATAATCGTTTTTTAAAAATTACGGATCGTAAAAAAGAAATATTTAAAACATCAGGCGGTAAATATATTGCTCCAATGATTATTGAAAATAAATTAAAAGAATCGAATTTTGTTGAGCAGGCAATGGTAATAGGAGAAAATCAAAAATATGCATCAGCACTTATTGTTCCGTCATTTGTGACATTGAAAGGGTGGTGTATAAGCAATGGAATTACATACACAACCAATGAGGAGATGATAAAAAATGAGGCGGTAAAAAAACGTATCCTTGAAGAAGTAGAAAACATAAATAAAGAGTTGGCTCAATATGAAACGATCAAGCGACCGGAATTACTACCTCGTGAATGGTCTATTGAAAAAGGTGAGATGACTCCTAAGCTTTCGTTGAAGCGAAAAGTGATCATGGCTACTAATAAAGAGCTGATCGATAAAATATATGGTGGTGAATAAGATACTAATTTGGAAATAGGCGAAACTAGTTTCGCCTATCATCCCATTTTGCGTAATTTATGGAAAGACAATAACCCCATCTGAAAATTGAAATGAAATTAAAATTAACACCAAAATATATCGTGACATTTTTGTCTTTAACATTCGTAATGCTCGAAGCGCATGAGTTAGTTCACACATCAATTGGCGACTAATTTGTGATACTACTGGGACGCGAGACTTTAACCGTTGGGAAACGTGTGAAAGTTGTGCTACAAATCCATTCGTAATTTTATCGACAGCTGCTGGACCCAATATTTACCGTTTATTATGCTAATCGGAAAATTATTGCGAAATTTAGTTGCTATGGCGACAATAAAAAATAATTTGACTTTACTTTTTCAGTAGACCCTAGTAATAAATTGTTTTGATTTAACAATAACGGTTATGGAAGAATCAATGTTTGTTTTTTTTATCCGCGTCGTTGAAAAAATGTTGATTATTTATTTTTCTGCCTATTTCATTTTTGATTTCTTTTTATTTCTGTATTCTCTTCTTCGATTTCGCAAGTTAAAAAGGTACGTTGAAAAAATTGTTAGTTATCAGGATCATTCTATATCCATTGTTGTTCCTGCCTATAATGAATCTGTTTCCATTGTTCAGTGCTTAACCATGCTGCTTAAAATTGATTATCCTGATTTTGAACTTATTGTTGTAAATGATGGGTCAAAGGATGATACACATGAAAAAATAATGAAAAGGTTTTCATTTCAATCCGTTGAAATGCTATCAACTCCTATCCTCACTACTAAAGAGGCAAGGCATTGTTATATAAGCGATGATAAACGTATTATTTATATTGATAAAGAAAACGGGGGTAAAGCTGATGCGATCAATATGGGGATCAATTATGCTACGAAAAAATATACCTGTACCATTGATGCTGATTCCATCCTGGATGATCAGGCATTAAAAAAGGTTATTTATCCAATGATCATCGATCCAAGTACTTTTGTTTCGGGAGGCCAGCTGGCCGCATCAAACGGAGTAGTAATCCGGGATAATAAAGTTGTTAGCTCACATATGCCACGGAATAAATGGGTGATCTGGCAAATTATAGAATACATTAAATCTTTTATGATATCCAGAATAAGTCTGAGTAGGCTTAATGCACTGCTTGTTATGTCAGGAGCATTTTCAATTTATAAAAGAGAAGACCTGTTGGCTGTTGGTGGGTTTCTTACCGAACAAAACGATCACCCGTATATTGCTTCAACAATTGGAGTAGGGAATAAAACCGTTTGTGAAGACATGGAAATTGTAGTTAGGCTTTGGCGTTATTATAAGGAGCAAAAAAGAAAGGGTAAAGCCAAATTTATTCCTGATCCTGTTTGCTGGACTGAAATGCCGGATACAGCAACTAATCTGTATAAGCAACGTGTTCGCTGGCATCTGGGCCTGGCAGAAACCATGTTTATTCACCGTTCCATTGTATTTGAACCTTCTTATGGTTCCATTGGTATGATTGCAATGCCGTATTATTTTTTCTTTGAACTGCTTTCCCCTCTTGTAAAACTGTTAACACTTTTTTTTCTGATCATTACCTCGTTCATGGGATTAATCAATACTGCATGGGTTACGCTTTTGTTGATAAGTATTCTGCTTACTACAGCCATTATTACAAGTTCCATAACTGTTTTTATTGAAAACTGGAGTGAAAAACAAACACAAGTTACCAGAGATGCATTGCGGTATAAAACGTTTAAAGATTGGTTATGGCTGCTGATAATGGGTATCATTGGTGATTTCTCGTTTGCTTTTTTCAGAATGTATGCTCAACTGGCTGGAATTGTTAATTTTCTAAGAAAGCGAAGTGAATGGAATAAATTTGAACGAAGAGGAGTAGAACATGTTTCTACAACAAAATAAAAACAGATCGTACCAAAGAGTTATGAAACATAGATGTTTTTCCTTCAACATTTTTTATTTGGTGTCACTACTGACTGTTTTCTTTTTCGATACAGCATCCGCACAGCAAAAAAAGCATACCGATAAAAAAGTCAATACCGAAGTAACCCAGAAAGAAAAATTTCGGAAACTTGGGTATGACGCAAATTTACTTGGTGAACAAGAAATTGTATTAAAAAATTATGAAAAGGTGCTGCAGCTCGATTCGATAGATTACGATGCATTACTTGCTACTGCTAGGCTTCATTACAAATCTCACGATTATAAAAAAGCATTTCAACAATACAATAAAATTTATAAAAGTGATCCATCGGATGTAGAAGCATTGAATGGAATGGGAGAATGTGATATGCGATTGAAGAAAATTCCGGATGCAATCATTTATTTTCAACGCGCATTGGTAGTACTACCCAATTATATACCTCTTCATTTTAACCTCGCAAAAGCATACATGGAACAAGGAGAACTGAACCTTGCTAAACATGTGTATGAGAATAGCATGAAATATGACAATACATACGCCGAGGCTTGGGCAGGTATTGGTAAAATATTGTTCTGGAAAAATAAACCAAAACATGCACGTGTGTATTACGAAAAAGCCATCAGCTTGGATCCTTCAGATGAAAAAATAAAAGCGGAATACAAACTGGTTCAGGATGAACTTGCCTTGCAAGTAAGTCTCGGCATTCTCAGTATCGAAGAAGAAGAGGAAGTGTATCAGTTAAAAACTTTTTTGTTTCGTTTAGGAGCAACAAAACGATTAACTGATTATTTTCGTTTGTCTGTAAATTCATTGTTAGACCGCTCCAAAAGAAATGGGACTATTGGGGATACGCTTCGGCATTTTGATAATACAATCATTACCCCCGCTATCGTTTTAGGTAATCATCAACTTGCAGCTTTTATTGGTGCAAGCTCCAGCGATGCTAGAGTAACAGCCTATGGTGCAGCTTTAACATCCAATTTCGCAATCTCCATTTTAAAAATCAAAACTATTTTTACAGGAGGGTATGATTACTTTTATTATTGGAAAAAAGTAGATCAAAATTATTTTTCAAATTTTACACGCATTAGTTTATTAAAGCTATCGCTAGATCTTAGTTTTAAAAAAGGTGTTGTGAGAAAAAATTACATCTGGGACTATAAAACCATAGCTGTTAATCCTTTTGTGTCCTATAACATAGGATTAAACTACACACTGTTCATAAACCCAAAAATTACATTCACCGTAAATCATTCGTATGTAAATTATGAAGCACATTCCCTGTTATATTATTCCCCTTATCAAAGAAGTATAAATGGTATTTCTATTTCTCCTTATTTTACGTATAGAAAATTTTATCTTTATGGAAGCTACTCTTATCGGATGGATAATTACAGTAATAAAATCTGGAATGGCGAAGCCGAGATCGGTTACAACCTAAACAAAATAACTTTTTCTGCGGGATGGCGCCATTATAACGATCCGTATTATAAAAACAGCGGTTTGTATGTTCTTATCAAAAAACTTTTTTAATTCATTGGATGAAAGCTAAATTTTTGTTATAACGATCCTTCTGATTTTGCTTGGTATCATTGTATATCAAATGATGCGTTTCGAAACTAATATTCGGCAGGAACGGATCATTCAGGTTAAAGTGCAGGATGATACCAAGCCTCTGGTGGAAGAATTATCTGCCGATCAGTTATTTAAAATTTCCCAAAAGGCCGATTATTATTTTATTGCAAAAGGGGATTATTTCCATGCACTTCATTCAAAAATTGAGAATGGAGAACAGACAAAAAGCTGGGAGCAAATTTTCTTAAAAGGTGTGAATTTGGGTTTGGCCATGCCTGGGCATTATCCCACTGAATTTTCATTAACCTTTGATGGATATTTAGAATGGTTTCGTTTAATCGGAGAAATGAATGCCAATGTAATTCGCACGTATACCATCCTTCCACCCGAGTTTTATGAAGCCTTTGCATACTATAACCTTCATTACAACAATAAAAAATTGTATTTATTACAAGGTGTTTGGGATGAAGAACCTGAAACAGATAATTATTTTTATCCAAAGGCTAGTTCATCAATTCAATGGAAATTTTATTTCCATAAACGGCGGAAACCCAATGGAAGTGTGGTTAGCCAAAGTAATGGATTTTACGGTGATGTATGAAACTCAAACCTATGCTGCCCAGCATCCAGTTTCATTTGTAAATTGGCTTCCGCTCGATCCGATGCATCACTCAACAGAATTTATTGAAAATAAGAAGGTACGTGAATATGATAATGACCTGGAGCAACTCGATTTTAGAAAATATAACGCTACGCAATTATTTGTACCTGGCATTTTTGCTTCTTACCATGCTTATCCTTACTATCCCGATTTTATTTACCTGCAAAAGAATTACACAACAGCATTGAACACCTCCGGCATTAAAGATAGTTACTATGGTTACCTGGATGATCTCAAAAAGCATGTTCCGGATATGCCATTGATAATAGCTGAATATGGATTGCCATCCAGCAGGGGGAATAGCCATTATACACCATCTGGGTTTAATCAGGGTGGTTTGAGCGAACAGCAGCAAGCCGATCTCTCCCATACATTAACGGAAGACATTTATCATACAAAATGTGGAGGAGCTATTTTTTTCGAATGGATAGACGAGTGGTTTAAATTCAATTGGCTGGTCATGGATTTTGAACAACCATATGAAAGGAGAAAAATGTGGCATAACATGGAAAATCCAGAGCAGAACTTTGGGATAATGGCCATAGAAAGCGGTGGTAAAACAATTGACGGAAATTTAAGTGATTGGAAAATACAACTGTTAACAAAAGATGAAACAGTTATTCATTTTGACGCTGATGCCAGTTACTTTTATATTTCAGCGCAATTACCAGATTTCGATATAAAAAAGCAGAAGCTCTACTTCGCAATTGATACCTATGATAAGGATAAAGGAGATCATCGATTACCCTTTCTACAAAAAACGCTTGATCATGGTATTGAATTTCTAGTGTGCTTGGATAACCCCGGAAATTCAAGAATACTGGTAGATGCGCCATATTCCGTTTATACGGATATTTATAAAGACCTCATCCCTGTTTATGCTTCTCAAAACAACAGTAATGCAAATTTTATTGATGAAATACTCCTTTCTAACCGTGAGCGCGTAAGCCTGATGGGGGATTCCATTAAACAAATTACACACAACCGCAGTAAACTACAATTCGGTAAAAGTAATTTACCGGATCATTCAAATGCTGATTGGTTTTGGAATGAAAAAACTAAAATACTTGAACTTCGTTTAGACTGGCATCTCCTTAATGTATGTGATCCTTCGGGAAGACATGTACTAGACGATAAAGAAGGTACGCCAAATATTAAATACACAAAAACAGAAGGGTTTTATATATATCCATTTGTTACAAATAAAAAAGAGGTGCAAGTGGAAAATACACGTTTGGAAAAAGAATATTTTTTTAAATGGGATACCTGGGATGACCACCCACTTTATAAAAAAAGGTTAAAACCGATTTATACTACTTTCAAAAATTTGTTCCCGACGCTTGTTCCTCTCGCGGGTAATATAAAAATTGAAAAAGAAGAATTTACAATAGCCCCTTTTTATGACAATAAACCAGGAGCAATCTCTATTTTGTTTGATGGCAGTGATTATTCTCAATACGAAACAGCCTTACCCGTCCTTAATAAATATCAAATCAAAGCGACATTCGGTGCCGTGGATGAATGGGTGAACAATTCATCATCAACTGTTACAGAAGATAACGGCTTGAAAATAAAGAAAATGGGCTGGATACAACTTACAGAACTACTTCAAACAGAACATGAAATTGCATTGCAGCTGCTTCCGCACGAAAATAACAAAAGGCTATCTGCAATGAATCAAGCAATGAATCTGAAAGCCCAAAAGAAGGGATTGGAAAGTAAATTAGCTTCACCTGTTTCAACAATTTATTATACTAACAATTTGAAAAAAATTGATTGGGCAAGTACCCTTAAAAATTCAGGATTTTTATTTGGTTGCAATATGGATACAACCGCAATTGAGTCAATGAAAAGCAGGTATGCACTAACACCACTTTCTGCTTTATCTCATTCTCTTCAATCACTAGATAGTATGTTGCTTTCTGAAAATAATAAATGGCAAATTTTTCAGTACCCTCATTTTTCAGAAGCAACTTACAAAAAAAAGGTTACAAGGAAAGAAGATAGAAATAATCTGACAACTGCTGAATTATTTGAAAGACAAATACGGTTAATACGTAACTCCAATAGCTGGATTGCACCTATTGCAGTTGTTGGTAAATATGTTGAAGAAAGAAATGTTTCCGTAATTAAATCCACTTCTCACAATAATGTTATTTTTCTGACGGTAGTAAATACGCTGTCCAATGAATTTAACCAAACTCTTACAATAGTATACGCGACCGGGCATCGTAAAATAAAAATAAGTAAAAGCCCTGCCGATGGAATTTACGAAGCAAAAAACGGAGTTATCTATTTCCAGGTTATTCCTAATAAAGAAATTACCATTGAAATTATTGACCCATGAAATCCAAAACAAGATGGATATTACAGAATAAATGATAGATTATAAAAAAATACAAATGAAGAAGAAACTAATTTTTATCCTCCTAATCCTTTTGATCGGCACAATAGCCTGTTATTTTTTTTACCAACGCACAACACCCCATTTTAATAATAAAGGGACTACGTATTGTTTACCTAAAGTAGCATTCCTTACCAGTGGTACCAATAAAGGAAATGGGATATTGCCTTCCGGTGCTGTTGTAGCTTTACAGGCATTTAATTCACAAGGAGTTTACACCAAAATTGAATCACGTGATCTATTATTTGATGCTAAAAAAATGAAGGAATATAATATTATGATTTTGTCTACTGCTATTGACTATTATGATGTGGATAAGAAATATTCATTGACTTTTATGTCCGATGCAGAACTACTCAATTTAAGTAATTGGGTAAAAAATGGAGGTATATTAATTGCGGGAGACAATGTAGGGCGAAATATGCCTGATGCTTCTGATCGTGTGAATATACTGGGTAAATTAAATCCATCCAACTGGCTACTGGGGGAATGTTTTGGTGTTTCATTGGAAGAGAAAAACATGAACGGATTTCGTCTTGAAGGAAAGATTACGGATAGTTTAAAGGGTATTTTTATTGAAGCAACTACGGCTGAACAGTGGGGCCTTGTTACGGATTCTGTGTATTCAAAACAAGTTAAAGTATTAGCTAATTGGACCACCGGTACCAAAAAATACCCAGCCTTGATAGAGAATAAGTTTGGTAAAGGCATTGGTTTCCTGCTCCCTACTTCCTATTTGCTCCATCCAGCTAATAACTCCGGCACATGGGGAGAAAAACAAATTGCTTCTTTTTATGAATATGTTTTGAGTGAATTTTATGCAGCTCATCCAACTAAAATCATTTTGAATCCCTGGCCATCTGCTTTTGATCAAGCTTTTTGCATTACATTAAATGCCGAAGGAGAGCAAAAATATTACGAATTCATCCTTTCTTATTTAAAGGGTGAACACCTTACTCCAAGCCTTTTTGTAGGTGGAAATATAACTGCGGAATTAAAAAACTATTTAACGAATGAAAAAATAAATTTAGAATCCAATGGTTTTAAAAAAATGAATTACAGGGATCATGATTTTGTTGATACGAAAAATGATATACTGGAAAATATCAACTACTGGAATAAAGATTTTCAAGGTTTTAGGTTTCCCTATACGAGGAATAGTGCCTGGGGTATGATGGCATTAAACGATATGGGCTATAAATTTGATTCCAGCATTGGAGCGGATAATATAGATGATTTTAATGGATGTGTTGTTCCTTATAATATACCTGTTGCTACTCCACAGTATTATAAAATTTCAACTGTCCTTGAAATATCTCCAACCCTGCATGATGATTATTATTTTTATATGACGAACGATCCCAATAATAAGGATCTACAGGAAAAAAATGCAGCTCTCTTTGAAAAATACCTGTTAAATTACTGGAATTATGCAGTAAAGCCTTATAAAGGTGCAATGGTTTTTATGTGCCATCCATTGTACACAGGAAAGAGCGATGTTACAATACGCCCTTTAAAAACAATTATTGAAAAAGCAAAAAAAGAAAATACATGGATGACCACAATTGAAGATATTGCTGATTACCGCATTAAATTAGGCATGTTTAAATTTAACATTCAGGAAGAAGAAAAAAGCATTCAAGTTAATATCGCCGGACCAGATAAAATAACGATGGAACATGTTACATTACAATTTAACCATAAACCTTTGCATATTAAACTTTTAAAGGGGGAATATGAACTAGTTGAAAGAAATGGATTGTCTTATCTGATTTTTGATGTATTTAATGGCCAAAATATCCAGCTAAAATTTTAGAAGTTAAATTCTCACATTAATCACTTGATGCAGTACGACAGGATTATTTTCTGTTTCACTTCTCACCTAAAAGAGCAATACGAGAAATGCGATATACGAGATGGTTGCCATTACGTGTAAAGATATTATTGGCTTCAGGTTTCCCTAACTCAGCCACTTCAATCACAACATCCACATCATGTTGAAATTTATTATTCCCTTTAAATTCTCCAACTTTTGTTGCCTGAGAAATGTATATAAATGACTTCCCCTTATTTAAGTAAGTTCATATTTATTTATTACTTTTATTGCAACGGGTGCGTTTCAAAAATGATGCAAATTGCTCTACCTATTGGCAAAAATATTTTAATGGCCAATGATGTTCCAGAAAGCATGGGGCAAGTAAATGAAAACAGGTCTAAAATATCTATAAGTGCCGAAAGTTATGAAGAAGCAAACAAGTTATTTAGTGGACTTTCCTTAGGTGGGACTATTGAAGAACCTATGGGCGACAGCCCTTGGGGTTCCTATTTTGGAATGTTTAGAGACAAATTCGGTATTGAATGGATGGGGGATTTTAACCCAAATTATAAAGTGCACTTATAAAACAACAAAGTTTAGTATGAAAATTATACCAATACTTGGTATACATTAGTCCATTGCTCCCCTCTCCTTTGGAGCTACCGTTTACCCACAAGTATAAGGTAAAAATACGTTCTTTGACATATGATAGAAAAAATAAATTCGATACCAGATTTTACTTCAGCATTCAATGATGAGCGTATTGATAG
>JBBSPS010000144.1:0-10728 GCA_038258655.1 Bacteroidia bacterium | reverse complement strand
TTAAATGTGCGTCTTGTTGAAATGAGAATAATCCCTCACACACGGGCTTGGCCGATTATTGCCCATTACAACAAGAAAACATCATTAACAAGCTATATTTTAAAAATAATTGATAATAAACTTGCATTACAACATAGAAGTAATCTCATTTATGTGCTAGTTTGAGGTTTGCTTCCTCGCAATGAACGTGGTAACAAAGTTTATTGTTTTTTATACGCAGTTTTTATTTCAAATTAAAAAACTTATTTTTATACCAGGCATCCTTCTATGCCTAATCAATTAAATGAAACAGTTAATACTCAATTATTTTTTTCTTTACCTGCTATTTCCTTTTATTTCAAAAGGCTTTGCCGGTGATGGTAAAACTGCCGATCCACAAAATACTATCCGGTTCACCGAAAACAAAAATCAATGGGAAAAACAAGTGCTCTATCGTGCCCAATTAGATGGTGGCGCACTATTCCTTGAAAAAAATTGTTTTACCTATAATTTTTATGACAAAGAAATGCTTCGGGGGAGCCATGCAGGCAGCGGCACACATACCACATCTGAAAAGATCAGGCCCATTCGTTCCCATGCTTTCAGAATGATGTTTGTTGGCGCTCAACCCACCGTTGAAACCTCTGCAAAACAAGTTACTCCTGATTATTGTAATTATTTTATCGGCAATGATAAAAGCAAATGGGCAGGTAACGCGAAAAATTACAAGGAAGTAAATTATAAAAATCTATACGCCGGGATTGACCTACAGGTACTGGGTTATCAGAACAGTATGAAATATAATTTTATTATTGGCGCATCGGCAAATGCGAAAAATATAAAACTCTATTACGAAGGACTTGATAATATCACACTCGAAAATGGAGCATTGAAATTAAAAACAAGTGTGAATGAAATGCTGGAGCAGCACCCTTATGCATACCAATGGATAGGTGGTAAACGTGCGGAAGTTCCCTGTGAATTTGTTTTGGAAAATAATACAGTGAGTTTTAATTTTCCTCGCGGATATGATAAAGGCTATGAATTGGTGATTGATCCTGTTTTAGTTTTCGCATGTTCATCCGGCTCTACAGCTGATAACTTTGGAATGACGGCCACTTATGATGCTCAGGGGAATTTATATTCCGGCGGAACATGCTTTGACCAAGGATTTCCAACAACATTAGGCGCTTATGATGTAACGTATAATGGAATAGTTACCTATGGTAGAACGGATATTGTGATCACTAAATATGATTCTTCAGGAACATTTTTGCAATACTCCACATATATGGGTGGAGCATCGAGTGCGGAAATTGTTACCAGTTTAGTGGTAAATGCACAAAATGAGTTATTGCTGTATGGTGCCACCGGTTCTTCAGATTTTCCGATAACTTCCAATGCGTATGATAAAACATTTGGCGGAGGTACCTTATTGCATTTCATATGTAACGGAACCTATTTTGATAATGGAACAGATATTTATGTAGCAAAATTAAACGCAACAGGTACTGCTTTGTTAGCATCTACCTATATCGGCGGATCTTTGAATGATGGCGTAAATACTAATAATGTTACTGTTTTAACCACTTCATGTGGCCCTGCCTCTTATGAATACCCATTAGATTCTTTGCAATATAATTATGGTGATCAATACCGTGGTGAAATAAACATTGACAAATTTGGCACCGCATATATTTCAAGCTCATCACGCTCAAACGATTTTCCGATAGTTAACGGTTTTGATAAAACCTTAGGTGGCCAGCAAGATGCTGTAGTATTTAAATTCAATACCGATTTTTCACAATTACTTTGGAGCACTTATCTGGGTGGAAGTGATAATGATGCCGGTTATGCTATAGCTCTGGACGATTCAGCCAATGTGTATGTAACAGGTGGAACGCGCAGTATAGATTTCCCGGCTACTACCGGTGCTTTACAAACATCCTATAGTGGTGGAAAAGCCGATGGATATATTGCTAAGATCAAAAGTGATGGGACATCTATTCTTTTCTCTACCTATTGGGGTACAGCCGCCTATGACCAATGTTATTTTGTTCAGCTCGATAAAAAAGGCGATGTATATGTTGTAGGACAAACAGAAGGTTCGATGCCTGTTACATCGGGGGTTTACAACAATCCTAACAGCGGCCAGTTCATCACCAAAATAAATGATTCACTAAATACCTTACTCTTTTCAACTGTTTTTGGTAATGGAAACGGACAACCCAATATTTCTCCCGCAGCATTTTTAGTGGATTATTGCGAAAATATTTATGTAACAGGTTGGGGAGGAAATATTATTACAGGCCCGCCTACAACTGGAATGCCATTAACAGGAAATGCTTATCAATCATCTAATCCTGATGGATATAATTTTTATTTATTTGTGCTTTCAACTAATGCCACTTCATTATTTTATGCAACTTATTTTGGTGGCTCGTTTAGTCAGGAACATGTAGATGGCGGTACCAGCCGTTTTGACAAAAGAGGAATTGTATATCAATCCGTTTGTGCCGGCTGTGGCGGCAATGATGATTTCCCTGTAACCCCCGGATCATGGCCCAATACAGGCGCTAATGTAAATCATTCTTCGAACTGCAATAACGGCACTTTCAAATTTGATTTCAAAGTGCCCTTGGCCCAGGCAAACTTTACGGTTGATCACCTCAACGGATGTGCACCGCTTACGGTTCAGTTTAAAAATCAAAGCTCACCAGGCGGAAAATATTTATGGGATTTTGGCAATAATGATACTACTTCAAAAATAGTTAATCCGATAAAAACGTATACTACTCCTGGAACATATTTAGTTCGGTTACTGGTTAATAATCCTGCAAGCTGTAATATTTGGGATACCGCATTTCAATACGTAACAGTGTACCCTCCTATCACTGCTGATTTTGATTTTATCACACAGCCTTGTTCAAATCTTGTTGTATTTAATGATTCCTCAAAAATTTCACCTGTTAGCTGGTTGTGGAGTTTCGGCGATTCAACTACCTCAAACCTGCAAAATCCTGCTCATACTTATACTTCATCAGGATCATACAATATTACTTTAATTGCTTCAACAAATCAGGGTTGTAAGGATACTGCACTTATACATCTTGATCTGCCGGGAGTTCTTGTTTCTATAAATTCCAACAAACATATTTGTATAGGAGGCAGCACACAATTAACTGCATCCGGGGGTTTTAAATATAGTTGGACACCAATAACAGCATTAAGTAATCCAACTATTTCAAATCCTGTTGCAACTCCAACTGTAACAACAACATACACAGTTGCTATCTCAACTGTAAATACAAATGGTGATACATGTGTAAAGATAGTATCAACTACTGTATTTGTTACCAATCCTACATTATATCCGCTTACAGCAACTGTTGACAAGGATACATTAATTCAAGGAGAATTTACACACCTACATGCTATTACAGATACCACTTTAAAAATCATCTGGAGTCCGGCAACAGGATTAAATGATCCTAAATTATTTAACCCTATCGCTACACCTGATAAAACCACTACTTATACCGTAACAATTATTGATTCGACTGGTTGTCCGCGAAGCGCAAGTATCACCATTTATGTTATGTCCTTGCAGTGTAATATAAATGATGTATTTGTACCAAACACGTTTACACCGAATGATGATGGCCACAATGATATTTTGTATGTTCGAAGCAATAGTATAATCGAGCTTTACTTTGCCGTGTATAATCGGTGGGGGCAAATGGTATTTGAAACAACAGATATACATTTCGGCTGGGACGGGGTTTACAAAGGCATGAAAGCTGATCCTGCTGTGTTTGCTTGGTATTTACGTGCTAAGTGCTATAATGGCAATACTATAAAAAAACAAGGGAATGTAACCTTGATTAGATAGATAATAAATGAACGTACAAAAAAAAATAGTATCTCTTCTGTTTTCTTTAACCGGAAAAAATATTCTTTTCTTCTGTGTTCTAAATTCTTCTATTCTTGCACAAGACATTCATTATTCACAATTCAATGCTTCACCGCAAAATCTAAATCCCGCGCAAACAGGCTTATTTGATGGTGATTGGCGATTTGTAGGAAATTATCGTAGCCAATGGGCTATCATTCCTGTTCCTTACAGAACGTTTTCTATTGCAGCAGATACACGTTTAAAAACCAAATTAAAAAAAGATGCACTTGCTCTTGGATTAGTTATAAATACAGATAAATCTGGCGATTCAAAATTTACAACAACACAAGCTTTTATATCGGCGGCATACATAAAAAAATTAAATAAAGATTCTACACACTTTATTTCTGTTGCTGTTCAGCCGGGTATTACTGCAAAAAGTTTTAGTACAAGTGAATTGACATTCGATAGTCAATTTGATGGCGATCATTATAATCCTGCATTAAGCAGCCAGGAAAATTTCCCCACAACCCGTATTACTTATTTTGATCTGGGCGGTGGATTGGTTTATTTGTATAGAAAAAATCAGCGGACACAGGTTAATATTGGAGTTGCAGGATTTCATTTAAACCAACCTAAACAATCTTTTTTTAATAATACAGCCATTAAACTAGACCCGAAAATGACCATTAGCGGCATCGTCGAATTCCCGATCACTGCAAAAATTGATGTGTTACCGACAATCCTTTATCAAAAACAAGGAAAATTTCATGAAACACTTTTAGGTGGTTTTGGAAAATATTATTTAAAACCTGTAAACGGAATGTATACTGCAGTTTCCTTAGGCGCTTTTTACCGTTTGAAAGATGCTTTTATTCTTGTTGCGAATATGGATTATCGCAATTTTAATGTCGGGCTGAGTTATGATGTAAACATATCAAAATTAATAGCGGCGACTAATCACCGTGGAGGATTTGAAATTTCCGTGATTTATATTTTTAAGAAAATACTTCCCTTTGTCGCTAAAAAGCGTGTTTGTCCTATTTATATGTAAGTTATAAATAAGCATCTGTTGAAAAACATCTTCAAAATAAGTAATACAGATTAGAAGATTCATAGGAAAAAAACTATTTTTGCCCCCACTAATAGTGATATACCAATGAGTGATAAAATTTTAGTGATTGGTTCATCCGGACAAATTGGAACTGAATTGGTCCAAGGCCTCCGAAATGTTTATGGTATTGACTCTGTTATAGCATCTGATATAAAAATTACTGAACAAGCCAAGGAAGGCCCTTTTGAAGTAATAGATATAATGAATGCTCACCAGTTGGGCGAAATTGTAAAACGTCACAAAGTAAACCAAGTATACTTATTAGCGGCTTTATTATCCGCAACAGCCGAAAAAATGCCCAAAATAGGCTGGGATCTGAATATGCAAGGCCTATTTAATGTACTTGATCTGGCAAAAGAAAAACTTATCCAAAAAATATATTGGCCAAGTTCTATCGCTGTTTTTGGGCCAAATACACCCAAAGAGAATACCCCTCAATATACTATTATGGAACCCAGCACTGTTTATGGGATCAGTAAACAAGCGGGTGAACGTTGGTGCGAATATTACTTTAATAAATATGGGGTGGATGTGCGCAGTTTACGCTACCCCGGCTTAATTGGCTGGAAATCTGCTCCCGGTGGCGGAACTACAGACTATGCGGTACATATTTTTCACGAAGCCTTAAAAAAAGGTACTTACGAATGTTTTTTATCAGAAAACACTACATTACCAATGATGTATATGCCCGATGCCATTACAGCCACAATTGGTGTAATGCAGGCTGATGCTGAAAAGATAAAAATACGTTCGAGTTATAACCTGGCAGGTTTTAGTTTTTCCCCAAAGGATATTACTATAGAAATCAAAAAATACCTGCCTGATTTCACTATTTCCTATAAACCTGATTCACGACAACAAATAGCTGACAGTTGGCCTAAAAGCATCGACGCAAGTGAAGTTACTGCCCATTGGGGCTGGAAACCTGAATATGATTTGGCTGCTATGACAAATGATATGATAAAAAACTTAAAAAAAATAATGTAATTAGTGAAACTTAAATAAAATTATAACCGTAAAACTGAGCAAGCAAAAATAAAGAGATAGGGTTTTTATAATTTAAAATCAGAGACTTTCTTAAATGTGTTGTATATTATTAATCAATAACCCTATTTGTTCATGATAAAAAAAGCTACTTTAATATTATTATTTATTACATGTAAAATTGTTCTTGCTCAGTCGTATGAATTAGTTAAAAAGGACACTAATTTTATCGATGCTGCCAACAAAAAGCAAGGTTTATGGATTATTCTTAATAGAACCCTCCATAAACCTGATTATACCGATGACCAAAAGGTAGAAGAAGGTAAATTCACTGATAGCAAAAAAACAGGCATCTGGAAAGAATTTTTCCCAAACAACAAAGTAAAAAGCAAGATCACTTATGAAAATAACCGTCCGAGCGGTTATGCAATTATGTATCAGGAGAGTGGCAAAGTCAAAGAAGAAGGCCTATGGAAAAATAATCGTTGGGTAGGTGATTATAAATTGTATTATGAAAATGGCCAGGTACAACAGGAATTTCAATTTAGCGCAATGGGTAAACGTGAAGGCCCTCAAAAATATTATTATGAAAACGGGCAAACAATGATTGAAGGTAACTGGGCAGAAGGAAAAGAGGCCGGACTGTTGAAAGAATATTATGAAAATGGAGATATTAAAGCGGAGAAAAATTTTAATGAGGGCAATCTTGATATTGCTACTACAAAAACGTATGAACCTAAAAAACTAATAGTTAAAACTCCTGAAAAAGTTGAAGAAATAGCGGCACCCCCTATAATCCCTCAAAAAACTGAAAAAGACAACCTTGGTAAAATGTTTAATGGCGAAGGCTATTGGAAACTTTACAACTCTAATAAACAAATTTCAAAAGATGGTACCTTTAGTAAAAGCCGTATGATTGATGGTAAAGTTTATTATTATACCCCTGATGGTATTTTAACCCGTATTGCTATTTATAAAGATGGTAAATATCTGGGTGATGCTGTTATTGAAGAATAAGATACTTTCCAATAAAAATCCTAAAAAACTTAATACCTTTGGGCTTATGAAAATTTCATAAGTCCTTTTTTATGCAACAACAGCTGGTTATATACAATACACTTACCCGTACTAAAGAAAAATTTGAGCCAATCACTAAAGGAATGGTAGGTTTGTATGTCTGTGGCCCAACTGTTTATAGTGATGTCCATTTGGGCAACTGCCGTACCTTTATTTCATTCGATTTAATTTATCGTTATTTTTTGCATTTAGGTTTTAAGGTGCGATATGTACGAAACATAACCGATGCAGGGCATTTAGAAGGCGATAGAGATGAGGGTGAAGATAAATTTGCTAAAAAAGCGAAAATAGAACAGTTGGAACCAATGGAAATTGTGCAGAAATATACTCTCGGTTTCCATGACGTAATGCGCGAATTCAATACACTTCCTCCAAGTATCGAACCAACAGCAACGGGGCATATTTGTGAGCAAATAGAAATGATAAAAAAAATTATCACGAATGGTTATGCCTATGAAAAAAATGGCTCTGTTTATTTTGATGTAGAAAAATACAATAAAGAATTTTCTTACGGACAACTCACTAACCGAGACTTAGCGGATCTAATTGCTAATACGCGTGAGCTTGGCGGACAAGATGAAAAACGCGGTAGATTGGATTTTGCTTTATGGATAAATGCGAAACAGGAACACCTGATGCGTTGGAAATCGCCATGGGGAATTGGGTTCCCCGGTTGGCACATTGAGTGCTCTGCCATGAGTAGTAAATATTTAGGTGATACGTTTGATATACATGGCGGCGGTATGGACCTGCAAGCTACACACCATACCAATGAAATAGCTCAATCGCAAGCATGCAACCACAAAGCTCCTGTGAAATACTGGATGCATACCAATATGTTAACTGTGAATGGCGTGCGCATGTCGAAATCAGCAGGCAATGGTTTTTTACCGGGTGAATTATTTACCGGCAACCATTCTTTATTAGAGAAAGGCTACAGCCCAATGGCGGTGCGTTTTTTTATGATGCAAACGCATTACCGGAGCACACTTGATTTTTCAAATGAAGCATTACAGGCATCAGAAAAAGGATGTTCCCGTTTAATGGCTGCCATCAAATTATTGGAGAATTTAAAAACTTCGGCATCTTCTACATCCAATATTAAAGAGTTGGAACAAAATTGTTACAACGCGATGAATGATGATTTCAATTCACCTATCCTACTGGCCAGTTTATTTGAAGGGGCACGCATTATCAATTCTGTGAATGATGGAAAGGAAACAATTTCTTCTTCTGATTTAGTGCTATTAAAAAAAATAATGCATGATTTTGTAGTTGATGTTTTAGGTTTGATATCTGAAAAATCAACTATTCCAACAGATAAAGTATTGCAAGGAGTGATGGAAGTTATTTTAGAAATCAGGAAAGATATAAAAGCAAAAAAAGATTTCGCAGCATCTGATAAATTAAGAGATGATCTAAACAAAATACACATTACTATTAAAGATACAAAAGATGGTGCTACCTGGGCAATTCAAGAATAATTTACAACGTTATTTCTCCACTTCTTTTGCGAATTTCTCTACGGTTATATTTTTTCTTTTTCTTGCATCTTGTAATAATAATAACCAACAATCAACAGAAACTCTTGTAAAAACTGTAGAAGTAAAAAAAAATCCTACGCCTGATTTTAATGCAGATTCAGCTTATTCGTTTGTAAAAACACAAGTAGATTTTGGCCCACGTATACCTGCGACATCGGCTCATGAAAGGTGCGCTAAATATTTAGTATCAAAATTAAAATCCTATGGTTTTGAAGTAATTATTCAAAAAGGAACCGTTCAAACATTTGATAAAAAACAATTTAGTTTAAATAATATTATTGCTTCATTTAAGCCGGAAGAGCAAAGTCGTATTTTACTTTGCTCCCATTGGGATACACGGCCTTGGGCGGATGAAGACAAAAAAGATCCTGATAAACCATTTGATAGCGCGAATGATGGGCCAAGTGGAGTTGGAGTGGCATTAGAAGTAGCTCGTCAAATAAAAACATCCCAACCAACTATAGGTGTTGATATTATATTTTTTGATATGGAGGATTACGGGACGAGTGGCAATGATGAATCGTGGTGCTTGGGATCACAATATTGGGCTAAAAATTTACACAAACCAAATTACTTCGCCAATTTTGGTATTTTGTTAGATATGGTTGGAGGTACGAGTGCGGTTTTCCCTAAGGAAAACAACTCTGTAGAACTTGCTTCTACTGCGGTTGATAAGGTTTGGAAAGCTGCATCTAATATTGGATACGGAAAATATTTTTCTGCACAATCTAAATCATTTGTTGGTGTTGATGACCATATATATGTAACCCGGGCTGGCATTCCTTGTATTGATATTATTGAATATAATCAAACAACAGGGGGCTTTGGTGATTACCATCATAAGCATAAAGACAATATGAGCATCATCGATAAAAACACATTGAAAGCAGTTGGGCAAACATTGTTGGAAGTTATTTATTCAGAGAAATAATATCTCACCTTAATCGTTTCGACACAAGAGAGAACAAAAAATGGCGTTGCAAAAAATACTCCTCATACGTTTCAGTTCTATTGGCGATATTGTTTTAACTACCCCTGTTATCCGATGTATCAAAGAACAAAAGCCGAATATTGAAATTCACTATCTAACAAAAAACTCATTTACAGGGATTTTAGAACATAATCCATACCTCACAAAAATTCATTCCATCGAAAAAGAAGTGAATGAAGTAATCAAAGAATTAAAAAAAGAAAATTTTGATTTTGTTGTTGACCTTCATAATAATATTCGTTCACTACAAACAAAAAAAGCACTTGAAAAACCTGCTGCCACTTTTAAAAAATTAAATTTTAAAAAATGGTTGTTGGTGAATTTTAAGATCAATAAAATGCCCGCTATTCATGTGGTTGATCGTTATCTGAAAACAGTTGAACAACTCGGAATAAAAAATGACAGCAAAGGATTAGATTATTTTATTCCACAAAAAGATGAAATAAATTTAACATCCCTTCCTCCCACTCATCAAAATGGGTATATAGGTTTTGTTATCGGAGCCAAGCATTTTACTAAACAATTACCTATTGAAAAAATAATTTCAATCTGTAAAAAAATAAAACAGCCTATTATTTTATTGGGAGGGCAAGAAGATATACTGCGTGCCAATGGAATTGAAAAAGCTTTAGGCGATAATATATACAATGCTTGTGGAAAATATAATTTGAATCAATCAGCATCGCTTATAAAACAAGCTAAAAAAATTATTAGCCACGATACAGGGTTGATGCACATTGCAGCAGCTTTCAAAAAAGAAATTATTTCTGTTTGGGGCAATACTGTTCCTTCATTTGGTTTTTCACCTTATTTAGCGGATAGTAAATCAAAAATAGTTGAAGTCAAAAATTTATCCTGTAGGCCTTGCTCTAAAATAGGTTATGATAAATGCCCGAAAGGACATTTCAAGTGTATGGTTATGATTGATGAAAATGAAATTATAAAATATTGATTCAATGCGTCATTGCGAGGTTTTTCACCGAAGCAATCTCAAACTGGTACATAAATGAGATTGCTTCTATGTTGTAATGCAAGTTTATTATCAATTATTTTTAAAATATAGCTTGTTAATGATGTTTTCTTGTTGTAATGGGCAATAATCGGCCAAGCCCGTGTGTGAGGGATTATTCTCATTTCAACAAGA
>JBBSPS010000143.1:0-10742 GCA_038258655.1 Bacteroidia bacterium | reverse complement strand
TAAATTAGGATTAGCTGTATCAAACTTTGAAGACGGTTGAGTTTCAGAAAGCACATTGATTTGAAACTTGCCTTCTACCAGTCGGGTAGAAATAACATTAAATTCCTTTTTGTAATTGTCTATATCAGCTTTATCAATAAATGAATGCCAGACTTTCCCCTTTAATTTATCTATTGCAGCTAAAGGTCTATCAACTAACTTTACTTCTCCTTTGCTAATTAAGGCCATGTTGGAGCATATATTATAAATATCTTCTACAATATGCGTACTTAAAATAACAATTTTCTCTAACCCAATTTCACTCAATAAATTAAGGAATCGGTTTCTTTCCGTTGGATCGAGTCCTGCGGTTGGCTCATCAACGATAATTATTTTAGGATTACCAATTAACGCCTGCGCTATTCCAAAGCGTTGCCGCATGCCTCCTGAATAATCACTTACAGAACGTTTACGTGCGTCCCATAAATTTGTTTGTTGTAATAAATACTCCACAGACTCGTTGCGCTCCTTATTATTTTTTATCCCCTTCAGTAATGCAAAATGATTCAGTAATTCAACAGCATTTACCCCGGGATAAAAACCAAAATCCTGTGGTAAATAGCCAACTATTTTCCGAACATCATCTTTATTGCGTAAAACATCCAATTCACCAAACATAATACTTCCGCTATCCGGATCTTGAAGAGTACAAATAGTTCGCATCAAACTTGACTTGCCCGCCCCATTAGGACCTAATAAACCAAACATTCCAACGGGGATAATAAGATTGATATTATTCATGGCTATTACGCCATTGCTATATGTTTTGCTTAAATTTTTTATTACAAGTTCCATTATGGTTTGTTTTTTATAGTCTTTCTGAAAGTAAATTTACAATACATCGTAGGTATCTCCTAATAAGCATAGAAGGTATTCATTAAAATTCCCTATATATTTGCACTCCAATATTATTTTTATGAAACGTGAAAAGTCAGAAGCTTTATTTGAAAAAGCAAAAACATATTTTCCAGGCGGAGTAAATTCTCCTGTGCGTGCATTTCGTTCCGTAGGTGGCACACCATTATTTATTGAGCGTGGCAAAGGTTCCCATATTTGGGATGTGGATGGCAATGAGTTCATTGATTATTGCGGTTCCTGGGGGCCATTGATATTAGGACATGCGAATGACAACGTGATAAATGCTATTAAAAAAACAATTGAAAACGGAACTTCATTTGGCGCGCCAACAAAATTAGAAAATGACTTGGCGGAATTAATTTTAAGTAATAATAAATACATTCAAAAAATACGTTTTGTAAGTTCCGGTACAGAAGCTGTAATGACTTCAATACGATTGGCTCGAGGCTATACTAAACGTGATAAAATTTTGAAATTCGAGGGTTGTTATCATGGGCATACGGATTCTCTTTTAGTGAAAGCCGGATCAGGATTGGTAACATTTGGCAATACATCATCAGCTGGTGTTCCTAAAAGTTTTGTGAATGAAACAATTGTAGTTCCTTTAAATAATGAAGAAGCGGTGAGGCAAGCATTCACTGATTTTAAAAATCAGATCGCATGCATAATTATTGAACCAATACCGGCTAATAACGGATTATTAATTCAGCGAAAAGAATACTTGCAATTTCTCCGTGATATCTGTACAAAAAATAAAACACTTTTAATTTTTGATGAAGTGATAAATGGTTTTCGTATTGGGTTTGCAGGTGCAGCGGGATATTATGATATCCAACCGGATATTATTACCTACGGAAAAATTATTGGTGGAGGATTACCTGTTGGAATGTATGGTGCTAACAAAGAAATAATGAGTTGCATTTCTCCTGATGGAGATGTTTATCAGGCAGGAACACTAAGTGGTAATCCTGTAGCGATGGCAGCCGGAATAGCTCAGTTGACGGAATGTTTGAAACCTGATTTTTATAACGCCTTAGAATCTAAAACGCAATTTTTAATAAAAAATATTTCCTCAAATCTCAAATCTCAAATTTCAAATCTCAGAATTTTTTCAATTGGTAGTATTTTTTGGATCGCATTTACCGACAAAGAAGATATTCGTTCCGCTGATGAGATTGATGCGCATAGCATGAAGTACTTCCGAGTGTTGCACAAAGAATTATTAGAACGTGGTGTTTATCTTGGCCCTTCTGGGTATGAAGTAGGTTTTATTTCCGAAGCTCATACAGAAGATGATCTTATAAAAACTGCTAAAGCTTTCGCGGAAGCATTGGAGATTGCCATAAAATCTATGGATTAATAGCGCCTTCCATTATATCGATTTTTTCAATAAAGGTCATGCAATTATTTATATAGATATCTGCAGGTAATGATTGTTTAAGAGAAGGGATATCTTTCAGCAATCTCGAATTATCAAAAATATGCCCCAATTCGGTAAACTCCAAATAAGGTTCTAATCCTGCAAGTAAGACGCGCAGCGCGCTTGGATCTGGAAATATTTTTTTCCAATACTCAAGGTATTCAGGATAATCGTGTAATTCGCTGGTTGATTGTAATTTGTTTTTTGCCCAATGTTTTAATTGGTTAAGTAAGGTTTTATTTACAAAATGAAAGGGAGGCATGTCTTTAAAATAAGCTTCCAGACTTTTTGTGATTTTTTGACTGGACGTGGCGCCGACTTCGCCTGATGAAATATGATAAACATTGTGTGACCTTTTTACAAACAATAAACTAACGATCGCTTCGGCGGCATAATCAACAGGAATAATATCCAAAAGCGCATGCTCATTTACAGGGATAAATCGTAAATAATTGACTGTAGCCACAGCCCATAATATTACAGGCGAACGTGGTACTACCGGCCTGCTATCACCCATAATGATGGAAGGGCGGGCAATTAATATTTTATCTTCAGGTAAATGTTTATGAAGTAAAAGTTCACCATGCATTTTTGTATAGGTATATTTTACTAAATGCTGAGCCGCTAAATTGGGTGATTCATCTTCAAACACAACTCTGTTCTTGATATCTTTTCCGCAAATGGTAGCCGTTCCTATATATAAAAACGTATTTAAATATGGTAATTGTTTTGCCCATAATAAAATCTTTTCCAAGCCGCCTATATTGGCTTTTTCCACCATGTCATCATAAATTTTAGAGAAGGAGGTATTAGCTGCGGAATGCACGATCACATCCACATCTTCTAATACTTTATTAGCGATCAATGATTCGGTAAGGTCGTCATCAAACAGGTTTCCTAAAACAGGGATGATCCTGGTTTTATCGAAAGGGTCATTATGTAAACTAAATACCTGTTCTAATTTAACACGGGCTTCCGCTTCAGAAAAAGATCTGATAAAACAATAAATTTTCTCTACTTCTTTACGTTTAGAAAGATTTACTAGTAACTCTCCCCCCACAAATCCGGTTGCACCAGTCAGAAAAATGTTCATACAGTATTTAAGTATTTATTAATCGAAAAGCTCCAAGCCCAATATTCCAAGCACAATTAAAGAAATAGATATAACTTTTATAACTGAAATTTGTTCATGAAAAAAAACAATTCCTATAATTGAGATTAATGCAGTACCAGCACTTGCCCAAATAGCATAAGCTATACTTACCTGCATTTTTTCAAGAACAAAAACCAAAGATGCTAAACTTATGCCATAAAAAACAAAAACCAAGATGGAAGGAACCAATTTTGTGAAACCCTCGGCATATTTCATACAAATTGTCCCGAGAACTTCAAAAATAATCCCCAGAACAAGTGTCATCCATTTCATAGCCAACTCTTTATTGTATGAATATTAACGCTTTTATAAAAATAAACGCTTTTAAAATGAAGCAAGTTTCAAATCTACTCTAAAGTTTTAAAATTCCCGCGATCTTTTTGCAATAATTAACAGATTATAACTATTATTTTTTGTAGTACCGTTTGCTAAAATATCTGCAATGCTACAATGGATAAAAGCAACAGGTGAACAACTTAATGCTTTTCATGGGGGTTCAAATTAAGATTTGACAAGTACATATATCAAAATTAAATTTAAATTTTCCCTAACACAATAAAAAAAGCCCCCCAACTTTGAGTTGGGGGGTCTCCAATTCCAAAAACACTATTTTAATAAACTCCTTTTGCTTTAATACCTAATTCCACTTTCTTTAAAGCAGTAATATAAGCACCTAAACGCATGGTTGTTTTATATTGTTGAGCATTGTTCCAAACTTGTTCAAAAGCTTCATTCATGGAAGCATCATGTTTTGTATTTACTTCCTCTTTGGTCCAGTACTGACCGCAACGATTTTGTACCCATTCAAAATAAGATACGGTAACGCCTCCACCATTTGCTAGGATATCGGGAACAACAATTATATTTTTTTCTTTTAAAATGTGATCAGCTTCAGGAGTTGTAGGTCCATTTGCTCCTTCAACTATTAATTTTGCTTTGATATTTCCAGCGACTTCTTCTGTGATCACATTTTGCAATGCCGCAGGAACCAATACATCCACATTGGCGCTCAATAGCTCATCATGTCTAATTTCAACGCCGCCTGTAAAGCCTTTTAAGATATTACCATTTTCTTTTGCAAAACGCAACGCTGCTTGTATGTCAATTCCTTTTTCATTCCAAAATGTAGCTGTATGATCGCCAATAGCACAAATTTTTATACTTTGCTGGCTTAATAAGCGAGCTGCATGTGAACCAACATTACCAAAGCCTTGAATAGCAGCAGTTACTTTTTTACGATCTAAATTCAATTTTTTTAAAGCAGCAAGGGTTGATATCATCACCCCTCGTCCGGTTGCGGCATCACGTCCTAATGAACCTCCTAAACCTACCGGTTTGCCGGTTACTACTCCCGGAAAATTACCACGATGTGCTTTATTATAAGCATCTACAATCCAAGCCATTTCACGCCCACTTGTTCCCATATCAGGAGCAGGAATATCTTTATCAACACCAAATACATCAGCCATTGATATGGTATATGCTTTTGTTAATCTTTCTAATTCTCCAACACTCATTTTACGTGGATCACATTTGATACCACCTTTACCACCGCCATAAGGCAAATTTGCAACAGCACATTTAAAAGTCATCCATGCTGATAGCGCTTTTACTTCATCATCATTCACATCCATTGCATAACGAATACCTCCTTTTGAGGGGCCTAAAATAGTAGAGTGAATGGTTCTGAATCCTTCAAAAACTTGAATTTTCCCATTGTCCATCATTATAGGAATACTAACTTTCACTTGTTTCTGAGGATTCCTTAAAATGGAAACAATATCATCGGATAAACCATACATTTTCGCGGCAACATCAAGTCTGGCTATCACGGCATCAAACATACTCTCATCATGTTTTTCCGTGGTTGTTGTTGTTGTTTTTGTTTTTGTTGTCATATTTTTTACGTTAAGTTCCAAGCTTCCTTACATTAGGAGGGAACATGTTTTTTGGTCAGCGAATTTATAAAAAATTATAGTGTAAAAAAAACTAATAGCTAAATACTCATTTTCAATCGTTTAACATCGATTATTTCATGCTTTTTTATAGACTAAAATAGCTTTTCAATATATAAATAGGTAAAAACAAACGGTGTAGCCATAATTAAACTGTCGAAACGATCTAAAATACCACCATGTCCGGGTAATAAATTACCCGAATCTTTAACATTTAAGCTTCGTTTATAAAGGGATTCAACCAAATCTCCTAAAGTACCTAGTACAACTAGGATTGTAGCGATCACCATCCAATCAATTAGATTTACATCAGTATACCAGCCCGAAATAATAAATGCCACGATATAAGCGGCAATAGCTCCTCCTATACTTCCTTCCCAGGATTTACCCGGAGATATTCTTGGAAATAGTTTATTTTTCCCAAATGCTGAACCAGATAAATAAGCTCCTGTATCACTACTCCATAAAATAAAAAACAACCCAAATAATATCTGGTAATTATATATTCCACTGTAAGTAACAATATAATTCAATAAGGAAAATGGTACTGCCACATAAATAATCCCCGTAAGAGTAAATGCGATATTCCTGAATGGGTCTTGAGCCTTTGAATAGAGTTCAAAAATAAAAATTAGAAACACAAAAGGAATTGTAACAATTAATAATCTACTGTCGAAATACCCCATACATACCAAAGAGTTACTAAGGAATAATATTGCTCCCGTGAGAATACCCATTAATTTTTGAGGTTTATTCCCTTCCTTTTCAGATAAGCTATAAAACTCCCGTACTCCTAAAATGGTAATTATAACAAATAAGATAGAGAATGATAACTGGGAATAATAGGTACAGCCCAATAATACTGCTACAAATGCTACTGCGGTAAGTGCACGTTTAAAGAAATTATTCACGCTCAACTATTTTAGTTAGATCATTTTGAAATTACGAACAAAGAAAGTCAATATCCTTAATCTACCTGCACATCATCGATCAAAAATACAAAAATCTCTTTGGGACCATGAGCACCTTGTACCAATGTTTTTTCAATATCTGCGGTACAACTTGGTCCTGTAATAGCAGATATCATTGATGGTAACTGTTTGTTGTATTTTTCACGGATATACTTTAAAGCATCTTTCATATTCAGCATTAATTGAGAAGTGTATGCAATTACAATATGAAAATTAGCATATATCGGTAATCTGCGGCCGGATGCTTGTTTAGATGTAATGATCACACTTCCTGTTCTTGCAACCAGGCATTCACAAAGTGTTAACCCGATATCGGTATTTAAAATATCTTTTTCTTTATCGGAAAATTTTATTTTTGCTTTATGAAGAAGGTCTTTAATTTTTGGTTCAAAACAGAATAAATTTTTCCATCCATTGTCTTTTGAAATAAAATCAAAGTTTTCGATTAACTCCGCTTCATTTTCACAAAAAATAAATTTCCCGTTGAGGGCGGAAAAATTTTGTGCGAACTGTATTTCTAAAGGTTCTTCAGAAAGAGTAAATATTTCGGACTCAGTATCAACATCACCAATCTCCTGTGCAGATTTTTGAATTAGGGCTTTGCGAATTTTTTTTAATATTTTTTCTTTTGAAGTAGTGCTTTGCATTAAAGATATTCCTTTATAACGTTCATTGCGAGGAAGCAATCTCAAAATAGAAAAGCTGTAAGAGGTTGCGTTCCTCGCAATAACGGGTATTAAAACAATGTATTCAAAGGCTTCTCAGACTCATTTGGCGTTGGAGGTTCTTCTTTTTTTGCTTCCTTTTTATCCTCTTTTTTCTCTTCCGCTTTTGTTTCTATTTTTGCCTCGATAGTAGCCGAACCATTTTCAGGCATTTTTAATAATGGCTGTTCCTCTTTATCAAAAGGGCGTTTACCAAAGATTGTTTCCAAGTCTTCTTTAAATATAACTTCTTTCTCTAATAATTTTTCTGCCAACTGTTTAAGTAAATGTTTGTTTTTCGTAAGTATATCTTTAGCACGTTTATATGCTGTTTCAATCATTTTACTTACTTCTTCATCTATGGTTTGCGCAGTTTTTTCGCTGTATGGTTTTGTGAAACCATATTCATTAGCGCCCGTAGAATCATAATAACTTATGTTTCCAATTTTATCATTTAATCCGTAAATGGTTATCATCGCATACGCTTGTTTAGTAATCTTTTCTAGGTCACTTAATGCTCCGGTAGAAATTTTCCCAAATATAATTTCTTCCGCCGCCCTTCCTCCAAGCGCCGCGCACATTTCATCCAGCAATTGTTCAGTAGTTGTAATTTGACGTTCTTCCGGTAAATACCAAGCCGCGCCTAATGAACGCCCCCGAGGAACAATGGTAACCTTCACAAGCGGGTGCGCATGTTCAAGCAACCAGCTTACTGATGCATGTCCCGCTTCGTGATAAGCAATAACATTCTTTTCATGAACGGAAATGATCTTATTTTTCTTTTCTAATCCGCCAATGATACGGTCAACAGCATCCAAAAAATCCTGTTTTTCAATAACTTTCTTATCATGACGTGCAGCAATCAAAGCCGCTTCATTACAAATATTAGCGATATCCGCACCGGAAAAACCTGGAGTTTGTTTTGCAAGAAAATCCACATCAACCGAAATATCTAATTTTAATGGTTTTAAATGGACTTTGAAAATATCTTTACGTTCGTTCAAGTCGGGCATGTCCACATATATCTGACGATCGAACCGACCCGCACGCATCAATGCTCTATCCAATATATCAGCACGATTAGTAGCTGCTAAAATAATTACACCACTGTTGGTTCCAAAACCGTCCATCTCGGTTAACAATTGGTTCAACGTATTTTCACGTTCATCGTTTGCACCTTGTGCAGGTGATTTCCCGCGGGCACGTCCAATAGCATCTATCTCATCAATAAATATTATACATGGGGCTTTTTCTTTTGCCTGGCGGAACAAATCACGAACCCGGGATGCGCCAACACCTACAAACATTTCTACAAAATCGGAACCTGAAAGTGAAAAGAAAGGAACTTTTGCTTCACCGGCAACAGCCTTTGCCAAAAGGGTTTTACCTGTTCCCGGAGGCCCGACCAATAACGCGCCTTTCGGAATCTTTGCCCCTAAAACAGTATATTTTTTAGGGTTTTTAAGAAAGTCTACAATTTCTTTAATCTCTACCTTAGCGCCTTCCAGGCCCGCAACATCATTAAATGTGATATTTACATTTGTATCCTTATCAAACAACGTTGCCCGGGATTTCCCGATATTGAATATCTGGCCTGCACCACCACCACCGCCGCCCATCCTGCGCATAATTATGATCCAGATCACAACCATTAATACAATCGGTAATATCCATCCCAACTGGTCTGTCCAACTGGTACGCGTATCACTTTCCGGATATTTTTTCTCGTTAGGTAAAAAATCTTTTTGCGCCTCTGTTAACAAAGCCTGAAAGCTATCTTCCGATAAAATTTTCACTTTATAATGAGGGCCATTCGGATGTTTATCCAAACCATCTTTTACATATTGCGGTAATTTTAAATAATCCCGACTGATATATATTTCCGCTATTTTTTCGTTCGGCACCACCACAATTCTCGCTACATGATGCTGTTTAAGCATATTTTCAAGAAAATCAGAAGTTTGCACTTCTTTTAACCCTCCACTAAAATTCATCGCTTGCATGGCAATTAATGCCACCGCAATTATTCCATAGATCCAATAAAAATTGAATGGACTTTTAGGTAAGTTAGGTTTCTTAGGAAACTTATCTTTAAAATTTTTATTTTCCGGTTTTTTTTCCTGCTGCTCGCTCATTGTTTTTCTTTCTTAAAATGGATGTTAGTCAAATGCCAGTTCGGTTACTTCGGCATCTGCCCATAACGCTTCTAAATTATAAAAATTCCGAATATGTGATTGGAAAACATGCACTACTACAGTTACATAATCCACTAATATCCATTCCGAATTTTGAAACCCTTCGGAATGGTAAGGACGTTCTCCTGTTTTTTTCTTTACTATTTCTTCCACAGCGTTTGCAATGGCATTTACTTGTGTATTTGAATCGGCCTGACAAATAATATAATAATCACAAACACGGTTATGAATTTTTTTAAGGTTCATGATCGTAATGTTCCGGCCTTTCACTTCTAAAATCCCTTCAACAGCTGCATCAGCAAGTAGCTGGGTAGCATCTTTTATGATTTTTTTATCCGCTGCAAAGTGCTTCCTTTCTACCAAAGAAACCTTTCGGACATTTTTTTTAACAGCTGTCTTCTTAACGATCGATTTGGACGGTTTTACAGAATTTTTTTTCTTCGTTACAACCTTTTTAGCTGATAATTTCACAGTAATATCCGATTTCTTAGCAGGCGTTGCTTTTTTTGCAGTCGCTTTTTTAACAGGTAATTTTTTTACCGCACTTTTTTTTGTTGCTGCTTTTTTAGCCGGACTCGCTTTCTTTTTAGCCATTAAGAATGATTATCAGTTTTATTTCTTTCTTTTGTAGGATTACTTTTTTTAAGCGTACAAAAATAACGAAATCTTTCGCATAAACTCGCTATGAAAACTTTATTTATAGGGCAAAATAGTATCCATTTAAAGTCGGTTGATTCAACCAATAGTTATGCCAGTGAATTGTTGCGCCAAACTAAACCTGCGGAAGGTTCAATGATCTATACATTTGACCAACTAAACGGACGAGGGCAACGTGGCAATACATGGGAGAGTGAACCCAATAAAAATGGGGCATTGAGCCTGATTTTATATCCTACATTTTTACAGGCAGAGAAACAATTTTTACTCACTAAAATAACCTCATTAGCGGCCGCTGACTTAATGGCAGAATTGCTTAAAATATCAGATAATTCACAGGATATTAAAATAAAATGGCCCAATGATATTTATGTTGGAAACAAAAAGATCGCGGGAATTTTAATTGAAAATATCTTGCGGGGAAACACGCTGCAAAGTTCGATAGTTGGTATTGGAATTAATATAAATCAACTAAAGTTTGATACCACAAAAACTGCAACATCCCTTGCTTTACTCACTAGCAAAGAGTTTGATCTGATGCAATGCGTTGATCGTTTATGTGAATTTATGGAAGCGCGTTACCTTCAATTAAAAGCCAATAAGCTGGAAATTATTGATACGGAATACTTGCAGCGCATTTACCAATTAAATGAATGGAAAAATTATTCGAATTTAGATCACGTTTTTGAAGGGAAAATAATTGACGTTTCTGTAAAAGGAAAACTTCAGTTAAAACTTAGATCAGATGAAATAAAAGACTTTGATTTGAAAGAGATCGGATTTTGTATCG
>JBBSPS010000142.1:0-10834 GCA_038258655.1 Bacteroidia bacterium | reverse complement strand
CACTGAGGCAATCATTACAAACATTGCTACTGTTTCAGTCAACATTGCTGCTGTTTTAGTCAACATTGCTGCAATGTTTACAAACACTGAGGCAATCATTACAAACATTGCTACTGTTTCAGTCAACATTGCTGCTGTTTCAGTCAACATTGCTCCAATCATTGTAAACACACATGCAATCATTACAATGATTGCTACTGTTTCAGTAAACATTGCAGCAATCATTACAAACATTGCTACTGTTTCTGCAAACATTGCTGCTGTTTCAGTAAACACTGCTCCAATCATTGTAATAATGTGCGCAATAGTTGTAATGATCCCCAATTAATGAGTGCACAGAAAAGTCGTTGCTTTGTCAATGGACTACCGTTTAATAAAATATACGACCGTTAAATAAATACTTATCTATTTATTCAAAAAAATGTCATAAACTTGCCAAAACATATCAAAAAAGTAAATCATAAAATAAATAAAAACCACTCAATCATGATTCAGATGAAAAAATTATTATCATTAATTGCAATAATAATAGGAAGTACTACTATTACGTTAGCCCAACAAACATATTATGATGTTACTCCGGGTAATGGTAACGGATTAAGATTTTGGTCAAATGATTATTATAAAATTCATATGGGTCTTGGTACCGAATATCAATACGGCCCTGTAGGCTCATATAGTATAAAAATGAATATGTATGCTGATCCTTTGAGAGGTTGGACATGGGGTACACTTGGAGCTATACCAATTGCTGCAATTAGTACCCTAGGACATATGCAAATTGCCGGAAATTTTGTAGCAATGGGGAATATGGGTGTTGGCACAACAACTCTAGCTGCAAAACTAACCGTAAATGGAGGTGCCCTATTCACAACTACGCCTGGAAGCTCTAATTCTGCTGCTTATATACGCGGAAATTCCTCTTTTTCTACAGCAACTACTCCTGACTATACCTGGTGGTATAATGACCAAACAGGGATTTTTAAACCGGGGTCTAATATTATCGGTTTTACTATAGCCGGCACCGAAGCAATGCGTATTAATGCAAGCGGCAATGTTGCGATAGGCACAACTTTTACAAACAACCCCAACAATTATAAATTGGCTGTAAATGGTACCATAGGAGCAAAAGCAGTTAAGGTTGAGATTACCAGTACTACTTGGGCCGATTATGTATTTGAAAAAAACTATAAAATAATGTCTTTGAAAGATGTTGAAACATATATAACGACAAACAAACATTTACCCGAAATTCCCAGTGCAAATGAAATTGAAAAAAGCGGCTTGGATCTTGGAGAATTAATGAAATTGCAAATGAAGAAAATAGAGGAACTTACTTTATATATGATTGAAATGAAAAAGGAGAATGAAGAATTGAAAAAGAGTATTAAGCAACTTCAATCAAAAAAATAATTTTTCAATATTCTGAATTTATCAAAATGATGCAATTAAAATTAACATATTTTATTCTACTGCTTTCAATTAGCTTAAATTTTTATGCCCAAAATTATGTTCAATCTAATTTTAAATTTGACACGACCAAAATTTCTGTCAATTTTGATGAAAACTATTCTGCAGCCGAACGAAATAAATTTGTTAGTGATGACAGAATAATCCCTCTTGATGAAAATAAAAGATGTTATAACACTCCTTCAATATTTACACTCAAACCAGGGCTTACTCAAATAGATGTGGAGCAACTACTTGTTAAACTAAATTCCATTTTTCAAATAGTTTATGCCGCACCTGTTCTATATTACCCAAATGGCTCTATCGTCCAAATTACCAATAAAATGCATGTAAAATTAAAACCTGGTGTTAGTATTAATTTGCTTGAAGGAAAAGCTCAGGAACAAGACCTTATTCTAAAAAAAGTAACGAATGAAACCGGTGAAGATCCAACACACCATTTAAATGATTATTATACACTTGAGATACCTAAAAACAATATGTATAAATCTTTTGAAATAGTTAAGGACATGTGTTCAGTTAGCTTTTTTGAAGTTGCTACTATTGGAGGACTCCAATACGTAATCCCTCTTCCCGAAAGACTTGATTAAAATAAAATTATACTTTTAAAAAAATTGAATTGACCATGAAAATAAAACAATATATATACACGGCTATATTTCTTTCTTTTAATTTAAGCCTATTTGCTCAAAATTATTCCTGTATACTAGCCGGTAAAAAAGAAACTTTTACGCTGGATGCAAGTCAGGTACATATCACATTTACCGAAAATATTTCTGCCGTGGAAAGAAACAGTGTAATTGCCAATGAGCGCACGATTATTCCTGAAGAAGCGAATTCACGTTCCGGGAAAGTTGCCTCACCAATAAATACGGCAATTTATAAACTTGAATCCGGACTTTCAGCAACAAATTATTTAAAACTTATAGAGCGGTTAAATAAAAATGCAGGAATAGCAAATGCGTCGATGGTACTGAAATATGCTGATGGAACAACTCAATGTGCTACAGATCAAATATTAGTTCGATTGAAAAGCACAAATGATATTGCAGAGCTCAATAAATTTGCTGCCCAATATAATGCGACTATAATAAATCTTCGTTCTGCTTATTCCTCAAAACCTACAAAGAATGCGTTCTCTGAATTAATTTATATTCTTAAACTACCTAAAGATCAAATGGTGCGGGCACTTGAAATTGCCACTCAACTTAGTGAATCCAATAAATTTGATTATGCGGAACCTAATTTTATCAGACAGTTGGATATCAATTCGGTTCCAAATGATCAACTATATTCCTCTCAATGGGCGTTACCAATAATGAATGTGCCAAATGCATGGAATTCTACAACCGGAATTCCTTCAACACCGAATTACACTAAAACAATAACAATAGCGATAATAGATGTTGGGGTTGATCTTATGCATCCCGATTTAATGCCCAATATAGTATCAGGCTATGATGCTACTTTTGGTTCTATATCCCCTAAACAGCAATCAGTATTCAATACATTTGGAGGATATGAAAACATCGATGCTCATGGGACGAGTTGTGCCGGAATTGTAGCCGCTAAAGGTAATAACACAATTGGGGTGGCAGGTGTTGCGTACAATTGCAAAATTATGCCAATACGTATTGCACGAAGTTATACTGATATTAACACCGGTCTAAAAAATTCTTTTTATACCGACGATATCATTCTTGCAGACGGGATTAGTTATGCAAGATTAAGTGGTGCAGATATACTTAGCAATTCCTGGGCAGGAGGTTCTCCAAGTAGTATCATTACCTCTGCTATTGATGATGCCGTTTCAACCGGAAGAAATGGAAAAGGATGTCCTGTTTTATTTTCAACAGGTAATAGTAATGATGCGGTAAAATTTCCAACTTATTACTCAAAAAATATCGCGGTAGGTGCTACCAATGAAACAGATCATAGATGTACAGAAGCTGACTGGGGATATCTCAATCCTCCAACAAATACAATAAAACAAGGTAGTTGCTATGGAACAGATCTTGATGTTACAGCACCTGGTAACCATATTGTTACAACCGATTTACAAGGGGCAGCAGGATATAACACAACCGCACCTACTCCCGGTAACACCAATGCGGGTAACTATACTGATATAGATGACCCTACAAATAATAATTACCAATTTTCTGGTACTTCAGCAGCTTGTCCTTATGCTGCAGGAGTAATGGCTTTAATACTTTCTGAAAACCCTTATCTTACTCAGGATCAAGCTCGTTATGCATTGGAATCTACATGTGATAAGGTAGGAGGTTACACTTATTACAATGCTGGAGCATATCAGCCCAACGGTACATGGTCAAATGATCTTGGTTATGGTCGCATAAATGCACAAGCTGCTGTTGCTTATGCCCAGTCTCTTTTGCCACCACCACCGGGTAGCCCTCTTGTTGTATCCTTAACCGCACAACCTAAAATGTGTTGGGGCCCAAGCTCTTTTCCACAACTTTCAATTAAAATTACCGGAGGAACACCAATAAATGATGTTAATATAGGGCTTTATTACAACTATCAATTTTTCATGGATGTAAATCATACGCAACCTGCTACTTCGTATGACCTTACTAACCCCGGAAGCTTACCTAAACCTAACACTACGTTTTATGAACCTATTTCTTTACAGGGAACACTGCGGACTTTTCCTTATACTAAAACATATTATTTGGATGTTTGGGGTAATGATTATGTTCATCATTACAATATAGCCCAAATTACTGTTACTATTAATAGCAACCCTACTGTAACTGTTAATGATATTCAGGTATGTAAGGGGACTAACGTTACACTTGGTAATGCAGCCACAATTACCGGGGGTACACCACCTTATTCTTATAATTGGAATCCTATAACTTCTAATCTTAGCAATTCAACTGCATTAAATTGCATAGCAAGTAACATGCAAACTACAACTATATATACACTTACAGCAATTGACAATATAGGATGCTCCGGAAGTGATCCGGGAGTTGTTACTGTAGGACAGATTACTGCTAATGCAGGGCCTGATAAATTCGTTTGTGCAAGCTCTCCCGGTCAAAGTATTGGGCTTGATGCAACTGGTGGATTCAATCAATATACTTATAGTTGGTCTCCTACCACAGGCCTTAGTAGTGCACCTTCATATAATCCTACCCGCACAGTAACCATTACAACGCCTGGTACTTATGTTTATACTATTACTGCTACCGATGGGCTTGGTTGTGTCAGTAGTGATCAGGTAAAGTACACTATCAGCAATGTTCTGTCAACTGCCGATGCCGGACCAGATGTAACTGTGTGCCCGGGAAGAGCAATTACTCTAAGAGGTACAGTGGTTGGCAGTGATGCAACAAATTTGAAATGGACTGATGGAACTACACAATTTGGTGGAGTTGGTGATGGTAATGGTCATTTTTCAGTAGTCGTAAACCCACTAGTAACTACCACTTATACATTTACTGTTGATGATGGGAGTGGTTGTATTGTAAGTGATCAGGTAATAGTAAATGTAAATCCCGCTCTTGCCCCTACAGTAAATGCGGGACCTGATATATCTGGTGTTTGTTCCGGGGCGCCTATCACTTTAACAGGATTAACTTCTGGAGGTACTCCCCCATATACTTATAATTGGGCTGGGGGAAATCAAACTTCTAATAATACTTATATAGTTACACCCACCTATCCTTTAACAATTACAGTAAATGTGAAGGATATAAATGGATGCACAAATACTGATAATGTAAGTATTTCAAATATATATTCTATCCCCTATATTGTTGGTGCTGTTACATATAAATTAAAATGTTTAAGTGATCCACCTGTACAAATGCAAATAAACATTACCCAAGGAACACCTCCTTATTCCTACTTATGGACTCCTTCAACTACTCTTAGTAATCCAACAATACCTAATCCTTTGGCTAACCCAACTAGTAGTGTATTTTATTTTGCGCAAGTAACGGATGCACATGGCTGTAAAACACATGATATTGCTGGAGCAATTACAGTTTATACGGCTGCGCCTCAGGTCGATTTCTTATTTAATGATCATTGCCAACCTAATCTCGTGCTCGTTAATAATACTCCAAATGTAACCGTACCTGGTGTAGGAACTGACCCAGCCTACCCTACTGGCATAAGTTGGTATGGAGCGATCGAAAAATATTCTTGGGATTTTGGAGCAAATATAACTCCCAGCACATCAATTTATACTACTGGTAGTGCTACTGCTACTAATATTTATTCTATAAACCATGATGCGGATAGATCTCTTACAAATGTTCCCAAAGGCCTTCAAGATATTACACTTACAGTTACAACATACAACTCATCGAGTAACGTATGTTACACTGCATCCGCAACAAAATCGGTTTATGTTACACCAACAATTGCTGTAGGGTCTACTGCTTCTGCTTGTGGAACATATACCGGTACAGCTATTACCAACGATAAAGTAGCAGTTACCGTTAATAATTCTTGCGCTACTATAATTAGTAATGCTGCAAGAGCAACCTATATTGGCGGATCAGGAGGGGTTTCATTACAACCCGGTTTTGAAGCAGTTCCCGGCTCCAGCTTTTGGGCATATATTGAACCGGCAGGAAATTGCATGCCTCCTGCAATTACAACAAATCCAACTGATGAGAATAATTCAACTGTAGCAAATAGTAATAAACCAACTACTGCTGATCAAATAAACCCTAAACCAATAACAAAAAATAATGACACTATAAAAAATGATGCCGCAAAAAGTCTTAGCAGTATCCACCCTGGAAATGGTATAATGAAAGTATATCCCAATCCTACAACAGGAATCATCACAATAGAAATTGCATTGGATAAATTGAATGAAATACGACTAAGCATATTAGATGTTTATGGAAAAGAACTTTTTCTGATTACAGATAATAATGTTATTAATAAAAAAATTGATGTTAACCTTGGAAGTTTTGATGCTTCCGGCGGAATATATTTTGTAAAAATGGTGGGTACAAATACTGTGGTTAACGAAAAAGTGTTATTAATCAAATAAATTGTTATTTATTTCGTTACTACATAAATTTACACTTTAATGATTAACAGGAACTCTATACCATTATTTTAATGGCATTAAATTCGGAACGTCCTTGCGAGGTTTTTCACCGAAGCAATCTCAAACCAGCACATTAATGAGATTGCTCCCTTCCTTGCAATGACGTGCAGCAACGTCTTTTATTTTATTTAATTTACAGGCAATATTATAAAGCCGAATAGCATTATCTTTTGTTTATTTATTGCAAATCACACCTGATCATGAAAATTTTGACTAATAAAAACACTTTAATCGTATGCTTCTTTTTTCTGTCAAAGCTTTTATTTTCACAAGGTTTAGTGGAAGTCCCTTTAACTACTAACAAAGTGCTTGTACAAAAATGGCATGAAATGCAGGAGGCCCAATCACCTCAAAGAGGAGCATCTGTTGCTGACACAATAAAACTTCCATTCTTAGATGATTTTTCTTATGAAAGCCCTTATCCTGATACAGCTTTGTGGTTAGATAAATACGTATTTATAAACCGGGGCTACCCTATTTCCCCTATTACTATTGGTGTTGCCACCTTCGATGGATTAAATGCCAATGGTTATCCGTATGATTTTAATGTAGGGTTAGGTTCATCCGGACAAGCCGACTACCTTACATCCAAACCCATTAATTTGAAATATCCGGTAAGTGATTCCCTGTATTTTAGTTTTTATTACCAGCCGCAAGGCCGGGGCAATGCACCCGAAAAACCTGATTCACTGGTACTGGAATTTGAAGCACCAGGAAGTAATACCTGGAAACATATCTGGGCGAAAAGAGGAAGCACTTTAGCGAGTAATGACAGTAGTTGGAAAATAGTAATGATTCCAATAACAGATACTTCTATGTTAAAAAAGGGATTTCAATTTCGATTTAGAAATTATGCTACACTTAGCGGCAGCTGGGATCATTGGAATATTGATTATGTTTATCTGAATAAAAGACCTGCAGGGAAAAATGACACCATTTTTAATAATGTTTCTTATGTATATAATACTTCCTCTTTAATCAAAACCTATTCTTCAATGCCCTGGAATCATTATAATTCAAGTTTTCAAAAAGATACTATAACTGTTTTGTTGAGAGATAATGATATTAATCCTATTCCAAAAAATATTACATTTTTTCGTAGTGTATATGATCAATCACAAACACCTGTGTATTCCTTTGGCCCTTCAAATGATAATGTTTTTTCATTTACCACAAATGGCTACTATTCATATAAAGCATATGTTCCTCCATTAACATTAATAGTAAATAACCCTACTAAATACACTTTTGAAACAAGGATAGGTGGTTCAGGCGCAAAAGATACTATTATTCACCATATACAAACCTTCTCCAATTACTATTCGTATGATGATGGCACTGCTGAAATAGCTTTTGCTTTAAAAGGCACTGTGGGCGCTTTATTGGCGGAACAATATACATCCACAATAACTGATACATTACGCTGCATTGATATTTATTTTAATCCGCAAGGAACAAATGCTACATTGTACACTTTTCGTTTTAAAGTATGGAACGATAACGGAGGAAAACCGGGAACAGCTATTTATACAAGCGATACAGTTACTGCGCCGCTTTATAACCAAACAGGTTATGATCAATTTACCCGTTATTATTTAAGGAAGCCTTTGTATTTGAATGCTAGTAAATTTTATATCGGCTTTCAACAAAATACAGATCAATTTTTAGGGGTTGGGGTTGATAAAAACAATAATACGCAGTATCAAACTTTTTATAATACAGCGGGTACATGGATGAATTCTCCATATCTGGGTTCATTAATGATGCACCCTATATTTGGCGCTGTGGCTATACCTGCAGGTATTGACACGTATGCATCAAAAGAAAATAGTTTAAATGTATATCCGAATCCGGCTAACGATAAATTATTTATCAGATCCAATTCCTTAAATCCGTCTCAAAAAATAATTTACTCTGTGATCGATCTGTTCGGCAGAACAATTTTAGAAAACACCACAACTATCTATGAATATATTGATATTTCTACTCTTGCAGAAGGCGTGTATTTTATTCGTACAATAGATGGTATACATGTATCAACTAATAAATTTATAAAAGTTAATTAATGCCAATTATAAATCTATCACTCATTGCAAGGAACTGAGCAATCTCATTGAAGTACTTTAGTGAGATTGCTTCTCCCGCAAAAAATGCGGGATCGCAATGACGAATTAAATTAGGATTGATCATTATTAGTAGGTCATTGCTTCGGTGAAACTTCGCAATGATGTGATAAAGAGGAAATCATTTTTTATCTTAAAGATCATAACAATCTGCGTTCCATTCATACACAGTAAATAAAATTTATGCAAGAAGAATTTGACATTCCGGAAGAACAGGAAGATGACCAGGAGTTATATGAACATTACCGTGTAAGCGTTGATAAAGGGCAAGACCTGCTTCGAATCGATAAATTTTTAATGAACCGCATACAAAATGCGACACGAAGTAAAATACAGCAAGCCGCCGAAAATGGAAATGTATTGGTAAATGAAAAGCCTGTAAAATCAAATTATAAAGTAAAGCCTTACGATATAATCACAGTTGTATTTGCTCATCCACCGCGCGAAATTGAACTAATTCCCCAAAATATTCCTATCGACATTGTATATGAAGATGATGATCTAATCATTGTAAACAAACAACCAGGAATAGTAGTTCATCCCGGATATGGCAATTACAAAGGAACTTTAGTAAACGCGTTGGTGTATCATTTTCAGCAGTTACCAATAAGCAGATCGGGAGCGACATTAAATGTAAGCCGTAAATCAGAGGAGCAGGCGCTGTTACGGCCGGGCTTGGTTCATCGCTTGGATAAAAACACAAGCGGAATTATGGTGGTGGCCAAAAGCGAAGTGGCAATGATGAAACTGGCGAAAGATTTTTTCGACCGTAACCTCGATAGAAAATACATGGCGCTTGTTTGGGGCGACTTTGCTGAAGACAGCGGAACGATTACAGGTAATATTGGCCGGCATTTGAAGGACAGGAAATTAATGGATGTATTTCCACCCGAAAGTGAATTAGGAAAACATGCTGTTACACATTATAAAGTATTGGAACGTTTCGGGTATGTAACATTGGTAGAATGCAAATTAGAAACTGGCCGTACTCATCAGATACGAGCGCACATGCAACACATAGGACATTCGCTTTTCAATGATGACACATATGGAGGCAACAGGATATTAAAAGGAACTACATTCGCTAAATACAAACAGTTCGTAGAAAATTGTTTCACACTTCTACCTCGCCAGGCGTTACATGCTAAATCACTGGGCTTTAATCATCCTGTTACAGGAAAATATATACATTTTGATTCTGAATTACCGGATGATATGCAAGCTGTAATTGCTAAATGGCGAGGGTATGCTACTTCAAATAGTTATGAGTTATAAGTGATGAGTTGTGAGTGAACTCTAGTAATTCATCACTTATAACTCATAACTCATACTACTTCTTCAAATGGCCTTTGAACACTTCCTTAAACTTCTCCACCTTAGGTTGTATCACAAATTGACAATAAGATTCGCTGCCATTTTGATTATAATAATTATTGTGATAATCTTCCGCTTTATAAAAAGCAGTAGCAGGGCTTATTTCAGTAACCAAAGGTTTATCCCATGCTTTTGATTCACTTAATTCTTTTTTATATTTTTCGGCGAGTTCTTTTTGTTTCTCGTTATGATAAAAAATCACCGAACGATATTGTGTTCCCATATCATTTCCCTGCCGGTTCAATTGTGTAGGATCATGTGATTTCCAAAAAGCCGCAAGTAATTCGTCGTATGTAATTTTAGTTGGATCATATGTAATTTCACAAACTTCGGCATGACCGGTTGCTCCTGTACAAACTTCTTTATAGGACGGGTTTTTAACTGTTCCTCCTTCAAACCCTGATCGTACAGAAAGTACACCCTCTAATAATTGAAATTGTGCTTCTACGCACCAAAAACATCCTGCTCCAAAAGTTGCGGTATCCATAGTATTTGGTATTGTTGGTTGTTGGTATGTTGTTTTATTCTCCGCATAATCTGTGTGTTTCTGGGCACAAGATGTAAATGCTTGACTACCTGATATAACAGCTAAAAGTAAAAAAACTTTTTTCATTTTTAAATTTTATTTTTCATATGTATTTTATTTGGTTTTTTATAGTCAATAGTTTTCCATCTTGTATTTAAAACAGGTTAAGAATTGTAAATTTTCATATTCGTGCTTAGGCTTAGTATTACTACGTTTGCTTTGCTACAAGTGTTTGTG
>JBBSPS010000141.1:0-10880 GCA_038258655.1 Bacteroidia bacterium | reverse complement strand
TATTTCATTGTGGCTAAAAATAATAGTCACCACAATCGAAGAAAAAGAAAACATTTATAAAAGTAAATATACTAGTGTATATTGCTAGACCTAAAACTCTTTTTTAAGGATCGACTAGATACTTTTGATATTTGAATAATCTTTTAGTGAAGCTATTATTGGAGTGATACCAATAGAAACGCCAATTCCAAAAAATAAAGAAATTAAGGTAACACTATTGCCCAGAGAAACGGCAGCCAAATTATCTACCCCAGTATTTCCAATCATCATTGTATCAGCAATTCCAACGCCAATAGCTCCCAAGTTACCAACCATTATTGGCACTGCCAACCTTAATGTGCTTTTCAGAAATTTCTTGTATTTACTTTTGTCCACTTCCTTTCAGTTCATAAATACTTTTCTAAAAAAATAGCTACTCCATCTTCATCATTTGACTTCGTGATAAAATCAGCTTTACTTTTTATATTATCAAATGAATTATCTACTGCAACTCCAATCGCAGATGCCTCAAGCAGTTCTAGGTCATTTAAATCATCTCCAAAAGAAAGGACATTTTGGATGTTTAAATTTAGTTCTTTGCAAATGCATTGAATAGCAAAAAGTTTTGATATTGATTTGTCCATGACTTGAATATATTTGCCATGCTCCGTTATTAGCATTTTTTTATTACTGTCGATAGTAATTTGGTCTATGGGAAAATTCCTATTCTCAGAGATTATTAACAACTTATTAATAAATAAATTTTTGAGAGATTCGCTTTGTATTACTTCAGCAAAATATTTTTCACAAGTAATTTCACAATTAAAGGATGAATAAATTTCACCCCCCGATTCAACTGAATAAAAAAGGTCACTGTATTTAGAGGCAATTAGTTCAATAATATTTAATACCTCAAATGCCGGAAAGGTATAGTTAAATAGTACATTTTCGTTGTGAAAGCACGTTGACCCATTAGAGAATATCCAGATATCTGCATTAAATTCATTGAATAGAAATCCAGGAATTATTTTTCTTGGGCGAGCGGTATTAAAAACTAAAGTGAATCCTTTGTCTTTACACTTCTTTAGTGTAGCAAGGGTAAATGCAGACAATGTTCCATCAGATCGTAAAAGAGTTCCATCTAGATCAAGGGAAATTAATTTAATATTATCCTTCATTAAGATAAAGTTTAAGTAAATTATTGAAACCAGAATTATAATTTATAGTAAAAGAAAATCTGTTCTGATGTTCTTGTACTGTAAAATACTCTTGTTCAGTTTCATTTGGCCCTTCATGTGGCTCAGAAAGTTCAGAAATTAAATCACATAGAGATTCAAATGAATTCTGCATCAATCGATAAGTTCTATTTGATGATTTTAAAACTTCTTCAAATGTCGGGAGGTTTGAATAAATTATTTTGCTATTGGAATTACTGAGATTAAGAGCTTCGATTGAAGTCAAACCAAATGTTTCATATCTTGAATTCAATAGTATTAAATCAGTATTTTTGTAGGCAAGAATTTCATACTGCAACTTATGCTGAAAATTACTTACAAAAGTAATTGCAGAGTTTGGAATAGAATTTACATATTGTAAGATCTCTTCTAAATATTTGTCGTAGCTAGTCTCAACCGGGGCAATTAAAACTAAATGATACGATTTGCGAATTTTTGTGTTTTCGTTAATTAATTTTATATAAGCATTTAAAATTATATCAATTCCTTTTTGAAAAGAGCACCTACCCCAAGCTAAAATTATTTTTTTATCAGCAGGAATATTATACTTTTTCAAAAAATAATTATCACCTGTTATTTTATATTTTGATGACTTAAAATATATACCTGAATAAAATGAAACTAAATTTGATTTGTAATTATAATTAGTTTTTAAATGGTCTTTAGTAAGATGACTTATGTAACCGATCATATGATTATGCTCAGAAAATTTAGAAATACTTTCAAATTCATAGTCGATTCGCATATTTTGGTCTGGGGATTTAAATAAAGTTCCAAGGCTATGAGGAATCCAACAAAAAAGAACGTCATCATTTAAGTACGTGGCAAGATTTACAAATAGCGTATCATGAGCAACTATAATAACTTTTGAAAAATTGCTTTGTTTTGAACTAATTATGGCACTGATTTCAATACATAAATCTTCCCATATCTCTATAGAACTTTTTGTACTTGTTCCTTTCCAAACCTCATTTAAAGTCTTTCCGCTAAGGTTACGTTCAAGTTCAATTATTTCGCCTCCAGCTTGTAAACACGTTTTCAAAGTGATATCATAAGCATACTTTACAAAGTCATTTGAAGTTGTATTAATTTTAGGGCATATTGCATTAAGTTGGATATTGTCTAATTTTGAAATATCTAGTTCATTAAATGACTCAAATATAAAGTTTACGATAACTCCTACTCCTGTTTGTAGAGATTTAATACCATCAGCTGCGATTATGTATATAGCGGTATCCTTTTCCATATTTAATATTGGTTTAGCACGTTTGCAATGTATTTTAAATCTTCTTCTGAGTATTGATAATGTACTGGAATAGTAGTTATTGATTCTATTAGCTTTTCAGCGATAGGGCAATTCGCTTTATATTTTTTGAGTATAGGAAAGTCATAAAGTGGCTTAGCATCATATTGGATAATATCAGAAGGTATTCCTTTCTTATCCATATAAGCAGCTAATTTATTTGATGAATCATATGATTGGATAATCAGTCTTTGAAAGCTTGGTTCGCTATCCTTCATTTCTTTAAATGGATTAATATGATTATTATCAAGTAAACTTTTTATTCTTTGACTGTTCATATATCTACGCTTTAAATTATCGCCTAAAGCTTTCAGGTTTTTTAATCCTTGATCTGCTTGTATTGCGCTCATTTTAAAATTTATGCCAAAGTCGATCCCATTTAAGTGGCCCATTTTTGTAAAATTCTGGGCTCTGTTAAATATACTTTTATCATCAGTAGCTAAAAATCCTCCTTCTCCAGTGGAAATTATTTTGTTCTTTTGAGTACTAAAACAAGCTATGTCGCAATATTTAGATAAAGGGGAGCTGCCAAACTTAGTTCCAAGGCAGTGCGCCAAATCAAATACTAAATAAAGTCCATTATCTTTTGCAAATGTTCTCATCTTATCGGCATTAATAGGGTATCCCCACATAGGCACTTCTAATATTACCTTAGTTTTAGAAGTTAATCTTTCTTTAACAGAAGATATACTTAAACCAAATGAGTCGTTTTCCACATCTGCAAAAACAGGTATTCCTCCAGAGTGTAGAACTGGATAAGCCGTGCATAAAGGACTAAGAGGAGAAGTGATAATTTCGTCACCCTCCTTTACTCCCAAGGAATACAGAGCTGTTATGATACTTGCTGTTCCAGAGGAGACTGTCAAAACATTTGTTGTGTCTAAGACAGAGCATAGTTCTTGTTCAAATAAATCAACATAATCAATGTCGCTAGCTTTATACTTTTCTGTTATATAATTCATAACTATTTAACCTGAATAGATCCAGTATACCGATTTAAAACAGAAAATTCTGTTTCTTTTTTGATCATTTTTTCAAAAATATCTTCAAGCGCCTCATAAGTGGGCAGCATGCTTTCAAAAGAATGCAGGAATTTAGTATCGGTATGAATAGATTCGATAAAAGAATCCAATTCTCCACTGTAACCTGCTGAAGAATAGCCAGATTTCAAGGGGCTTCTAGTTTTTAATGTTGAACAGTATTTAATAGGTATATTAAAAGGTGCTGGGTTAGTTTTTTGATGTATTTCTAGATTTGCTAAATCTTTAATCTTGACCATATTTCCGCGATTACTGATAACTTCTATTTCATGTCTGAACCTTGGAGAAAATGAGCCACTTTTAATAGTTCCAATAGTTCCACTTTCAAACTCAATAACAATATTGGTGAATAAAGGAACATACCCTTTTGAACGATAAACGTTTATTTTTCTGTACCTTCCTGCAATACTTATTATGTAGTTAAGAGGGTGAATTAACTGAGCTAATAAAAATGATTCAATTATTGAATCAAAATTCCAAAATGGAGTTGTGGGTTTACTACTAATGTGCTCTATCGATAAGTAGTCGATATCTCCGAACTCTGGATGATTAATTACTTCTTGTAAAGATTGATTAACATCAGTAAAACTAAAATTCATCCCAACCCCTGTTTTAACTTTAAAATCTTTACTTAACGAAATTAGAGTTTGTAATTGCTTCTTAGTTCTTGTAGGAGGTTTTTCAACAAAAACATGTATTTTATTTTGGATACATTTTTTCGCTGCTTCAAAGTGTACATTAGGGTAAGATGAGATAATTACTAAATCCAGGTCTACTTTATTGATCATTTCTTCATAACTATTAAAGATCTTATCTTCTGCCAAATTTAAATTAAAGGCATAGCTACTTAAAATACTGTCATTTATGTCACAAATTGACTCGATAGTAACCTTGTTCGAAATTAACAAACTAGGGAGTAAATTATCAGTCATTTGTTCACCTAGACCTATTAATCCTACTTTCAATTTTTTTCGGTTGATTTTCATTGGTTCCATTATTTAATTGTTTTAAGGTATAATTTATTAATTTCAAAGTACCATCGAACATATCTAACTGATATATATCTGTGACGCTGACCCATTTAACATCTTTTGTTTCTTTTTCATTAAGCTTTAGTTCACCTCCCTGAGGCACTGCTACGTAGGTCATGTCCAAATGAATATGTTCAGCTTCTTTCTTATTTGAGGGTATAACTTGTTGAAAGAGATGTTCTGGTGGAAGAAGCCATTCACTATCTAAAGATTTAACGATATCAAAATGCTTAAATGTGATAAGCTTAACTTCTATACCAGTTTCTTCTTTAACTTCTCTAATAGCTGCCTCACATGGATTTTCAATATTTTCTATATGTCCCCCAGGAATCATCCATTTTTTGAATTTTTTATGAAAAATCAAAAGAATTAACCACTTTTCGTCAATTTTCTTAAAAGTCAATACACTAGTTGTAAATTGTTTAATCATCATTTTAGTGTTTTAATTATATTATTCATTTTAGTAAAATCAGATTGACTTAGGCCTTCATGAACTGGTAAAGTAAAAACTGAATTAATCAAATTTTCAGCATTTTTACAATCAGATGAAAAGTCTTCGAGAATTTTGAATTTATATAGTGGACAATATTTATATCTTAAAGGGTCTGAAATTATACCATTTGATTTCAAATGTTCTTCTATTTTATTTCTAAACTCATGCTCACAAACAAAAACAATACTGTAATAATTGCTGTCAGAATCTTTATGGTGATCTAATTCTTTGAATTGATTTGAGTAAGAAGATAGTAGATTTCTAAGTGTATTAGCATTTTCTTTTCGAGCTAAAATTTTACCAGGTAGTTTACTTAATTGAGATATGCCTAAAGCAGCATTTATAGAACTTAATTTGAAATTTAATCCAAATTTCAAACCATATTGACCCTTCGTAAGATTACCATTATCTCTTACGATCTCTCCAAAAGATCTTATTTCCTTTAATTTGTCGTAATTTTCAAAAGTTTGTGAAATGATAAAACCACCCTCGCCAGTGGAAATCAATTTTCTTTCATGTGTACTAAATATCGAATAATCTCCAAATGTGCCGAGTAAACTTGATGATAATCTTGTGCCGTGACAGTGAGAATTATCCTCCATAACTTTCACCCCATTTGCATGACAAATTTTAACCACTTCATCGACATTATTAGCATATCCCCACATTGGCACATTTATAAACATTTTCGATTTCTGCGAAAACTTACTTTGTAAGTCTTTGAGATTTACGTTGAAATTATTCAACTCTGTATCTACAAAGACTGGTTTTGCTCCTAAATGTAAAATGGGCAGAACCGTCATTATTGGAGCAGTTGGAGGCAATAAAACCTCATCACCTGATTGAACGTTTTCCGACATTAAGACCATTAGAATTGCGGATGTACCGCTACTGCAGGTTAGAACATATTTAGATCCAAAATATGACTTTAATTTGTTTTCAAATTCTTCCACATAGGGACCCTTTCCTGATATAGAATTACCAGTCATACTTTCTACAACTTGAAGTATATCGTTCTTATCTATATTTACATTACAATTGTCGTACATGATTATTTATTTAATTCTTTTTTCTTCTTCTATGAAATCTTGCTGCGATTTAGAGCTACGCAGTTTCCTGTTACCAAAAACTTGAGAATAAGTAGCCATAATAGTTCTTTGGCTAAAATCATAACCATTCAAAACCTGTACATTTCCATTCTCAATTTCAGCAGTAGAATAGTACTCAATTGAATTAAAAATATCTTTTACGGATAAGGTGATCGACCCAGCCCTATTGAAATCTTTGGACAATCCAACATCAACGCCGTATACCTGCCGATTTTTTTTATAACCATCTAGTCTAGGGCTATCAAAAAAACCAGAAATTTCCATAGAAATTCCTAGCGGAAGTTTGAAGCTATGACTTTGAGTAAATTTGAAACTACTTTTCCTAAGAGAATTGCCCTTTCCAATTATTTCTTGGTGTAGACCCAATAACGAGGTTTGCATATTCCACCAATCTGAAATATAAAGTGGCACTAATAAATTCACTGAAAGAACTGAATAAGATTCTAAATTAAGGGGAGATATTATTTGAGTTTCGGTGTCTTCTTCGTAACTAAACTGAAATCTAGATATTGCATTTTTAATTTGAGAATAAGATACAGCGACATTATAATCTAAATATTGCCAAAAAGCTTTGAAATTATTAGCGAATGAAGGCAGTAAATTAGAATTGCCAGTAAAAAGGGTGTTTTCATCTAGAAACAATAAAAAGGGTGCAATATCATTAAAAGTTGGTCGCTCAATACCCCGACTATATGATACTCCCACATTCATATTTTTATCCATCTCTCTCTCCAAAGAAATGGAGGGAAATATGGAAGTATAATTTCGGTTAAATCCATTAAATTGATTTTGATCTTTTAACTCCGAGTTAGTCGATTCTACCCTTACTCCTAAATTAATATCATATTTATCAAACAACTTCAGATTAGATTGAAGGAAAGCAGCAAGTATCGTTTCATCAAAAATTGTCTTAGATGTAAATCCAAAAGCTTCCCTATTACTTTTTATGGCTACATCATTTGAGAAAGTCGAGGAAATCCCTTTGACTCCAAAATTGTAATTTATAAGATCTTTGTGATTACCTTCAACTGATGACGCAACACTGTAAATGGAAATTGGAGTTGATTTGGTATTACTGATGGTTGTGGTTTCTCCAAAGAGATCATCGTTGAAATACTTATTAATTAAATAATCAGATGGATTTTCGTTTAAATAATTTAGATATTTTCCATTTACATTAATTTTTAGTTCATCTGTTATACTCTTTGTTAGTTTTAAACCTGTAGATAGGTTTTCCCATAAATTCGTTTCATTAATATTTGTTACGAATAGGCTATCTACAGAGGAACTAAATTGTTGGATTTGAGTGGTAGTAGTAGCATCCATTTTCCACAAATTTTTGCTTCCATAAATATTACCCTCAACTTCCAAGCCTTTACTTATTAAGTACCTAAAAGCAAATTTTAGATTGTTATTTAATTGAATAGGGTTTCTTTCACTCAAACTTGTATTGATAACTGAACTACTTGCCAGCTTATTCAATCTCTCATTGAAAGAAAATTGCATCTGGGTATTGTAATAGTTTGAATAAAGTAGTGAGGCAGAAAAATTTTCAGTTTTATAAGCGCCAATAATATTAGAGTTAAGGTGTGTTCCACGACCAATACCTCCTGTAATATCAGCTAAAAGCTGAAACCCTTCATCGAAGTCTTCTTTTAGAATAATATTTATATATCCAGCATTACCTTCTGCACCAAATTGAGCACTGGATGCAGGAATAATTTCAATTCTATCTATTTCAAAAGCATTAATTGTAGATAGCATCTGTAATTGTACAGCCCTCGGTATATCTGTTTCCTTTCCATTAATTAATATACCAACACCACTCAAACCATCAATTGTGAGATTGTTATTTTGTTCATCGATGTTTATTCTAGGAGTTCTACTTAATAGCTGTTTGGCATTTAGTCCTGTAGCAGTTTCACTATTTGCTACATCAATAGATAATTTATTGTTTTGAACTGTTAATTTTGGTTTGTCACTAACAACTAAAACTTCCTCAAGTTGATTAGATCTAGATTGCAAAATAATGTTTATAGCATTTGTCTCTTTTGTCACATTAAGATCAACCAATTGGGTTTTGTATTCGACGTTTGAAATTATCAATGAATACTTCCCGTTATTAACATTCTTGAGCAAAAAGTCACCATCCAATGAGGAAATAGTGCCACTTACAAAAGAAGAATCTGAGGCATTTATTAATTTTATATGACAAAAAGGAACGCTCTCATTATAGGTATTCACAATACTCCCTCTTATATCGACCTGACCAAATAAATGGCTTACAAATAATAAACAAATAATGGAGGTAATTATAAGTTTCATAACTAATAAAATTTTGGTATCATCAAATTAGTAAATAAAAAATTAAATCGCAAACGATTGCAAATATTATTTGTGTTAATATTATATTATTTATAAGTTAATTGATTATTAGTATAGATATAATGTGCAAAAGAAAAAAGATAGAGCAATATTTTAAATTAACTTAATGTTAACCGTAAGATGATAAATAACTTCATTGAAGTTTTTTAAGCTAAATCAAGATACTTCCTTTTCAGGTTAGCGTACTATTATTCAAGCTGCTTATTTTTTTTGAGGTCGCGGTGGCTTCCATTCCCCCGTAACGTTGTCGTCATTTATAGATACTAGCAGGAAAAGTTCCATATTTTCAACAGGTGGTTTCTACATATTTGTCTAATCCAAATTCCTGTAGAATCTTGGCTATTTGGGTCGAGGTAAATTTACTCTTTTTCATCTGTGCAGTTTAAAGTTAAAAATTTGTCTACTTTTAAACCGCACTATTTGGTGGATCTTGCATCATAAAGTCAAGTTTTAATTGTTAAGGACCTTAGGTAGTTGTTATTACAATTTTATATATTCACACAAGGAGGCTCCTAGTTTTGGGCCTCTCTTAAAAAAGAATTAATTTTTTAGGTAATCAATATTAGCTATCATTAAAGATAGCCATCATCTTGGAAGCTGAAATATGCTTCTGATGTGAGTATGATGTGGTCGAGTAGTTTTATATCTAGTAATTTACATGCAGAGTCTATTTTCTTAGTTAATGATATATCTGCATTGGAGGGTTTCAAATTTCCAGATGGATGATTATGTGCTAAAATGATGCCTTGTGACGTAGTTTTTAACGCTATTGATAGAATTAGTCTAATATCTACCACAGTGCCAGCCATTCCTCCTAAAGAGTGGTTATGTATACCTAATACCTGGTTGGCTCTATTAAGAAAGATAATTTTAAAAGATTCTTGTAAGTCTATAGTTTCATAATCCCATGTCGATCTAAGAATTTGCTCAGCATCTTTTGATTGTGTTATTGAATGTCTTTCTTCGTAAGGTGTGTTGTTTTTAAAACTTATTTGAATTTCTGGAATTTGAGTTTTTAAAGCGTTCATTTTAATAAAAATTTAGATTAAAAATTAATTTCACGCTCTAAACTCTTAAATTATCTCAATTAAGTACCGAAATAACTTATAAATAGCGCAGCGGCTTTATGCAGTTATTTCGTAGTACGTATGGAGAAATTTAAGGAAATTTGTGTTAAATTAGATTTTATATATATTGATATAACCATGGAGGACAAACCAAAATATAAAAGAGTACCTGTTCAGACTGTCTTTGTAATGATTCTAGAGAAGCAATATATTAAATTGTATTTAAATTAGTGGTTTATTGAATATCCACGCAAAATCTTTTCTAAAAGGTTGGGTGATTTCAGAATATTTATCTCGTGTTAAATAATCCCAAATATTACTGTCACTTAACCCCTTGAGACCTAAATTCCCGAAATTGAATTTTATCCAATTTCTAGTGTTTATTTTGGAAGAGCTAATGATAGAACCTTCGTGTAATAGACGGAATACCCCTATAATATTTTTGATAGTAGATTTGGATTGTTTCGATATGGAAACATATTCTAGAACTTCATATGATCCAGCAGAATTTTGAAAAGTGAAATTATCGTCTATAAACAGATTATAATCGTCAATATTTATATTATTATTTAAAGATTTGCTTAAAAATGTCAACATTGTGTCCCTTGAGCAATTAACTTTTAGAGTTAATCTTAAATTAGTTAATTGATTAGAGAGCTCTCTTTCTATTGTAGAAAGATGGATACTAGAAAATTGAATAGCCGAGTTATCTATAAAAACATTACGAATTATTCTGTTTTGATTAAACTGTGATTTTAATGTAGGTAGAGCGAAAATATTTATTTCTAATTTTAGATATTCATAATATAGAGTTTGACAAACAGTAGATGCAAGCTGTAAAAATGCAATTTTTTCTGATTTACTATGTTTCTTATACAAATATGATCTTATTTTATTTAATATCTGATCTTCAGTACAGTACATTAATATAAAACTAAATTCTTTAATGTGACTTGTGAAAGAAACATATTCATTAAGAGCTGAATAATGATTAATCATTACCATTAATAACTCTTTTTTTTGCTCATATAAATGATCAAAAAAAGGATCCTCCATAAGGTCTAAATTATAAAAACTAATATTATTATGTTTGTAATTTAGTGTTATCCGATTAAAATTAGCGAAAGTATTCTAGTTATTAGAAAAGTACAAAGGCGAGATTTTTCAATCTCACCTTTGTTTTGTAGTATTGAAAATTCTCACACTAACAATATTACGGATGAAAACTACGAAATTAT
>JBBSPS010000140.1:0-10936 GCA_038258655.1 Bacteroidia bacterium | reverse complement strand
TTTTTCGGTTTTGCTAGCATGCACAAATCTGCAAGTTTTACGAATAACTTTATTCGTTTCTTGCAAATTTTTATAACAATTTTTTAACTTAAATTGTTGATATCGTAAGGATGTAGGACTTTTTGATGGACGACTAAATAAGTTAAATTAGTTTAAATTATGCTTGTTAAAAGTAAAAAGGAAATAGATCTGAAAAAGAAAAAGCCCAACGATTACGTTGAGCTTTCTCTTTTTAGTTAAGAGAAAAATTATTTTTTCTCAGCTTTTTTCTCTTCTTTCTTCTCTTCTTTCTTCTCAGCCTTTTTTTCAGCTTTTTTCTCTTCCTTCTTTTCTTCTTTCTTCATTTCCTTTTTTTCTTCTTTTTTCTTTTCATCTTTTTTGTCTCCTTGAGCTAATACTGCTGTTGAAACAAAAAATACAACCGCTAAGGTTGATGCTAAAACTGTTAATTTTTTCATGATTTATTTTTTAGGTTTAGTTATAGGATAAAGATAAATTTTTGGTTTAAGATTTAGTTGTTAAAAGAAGTTAAAAGAAAAACAAAAGATATTTTTAAAATTTTATTTAAAACCTACCGCAGCATATCCGACCCAATGCCTGATATTGGCAGGAGCAGTAACACCCATACCAAAAAGGTCATTCACTTTTATGTGGGGATGATCAAGCGAATTGGAATAGCCCAAGCAGGTTCCTTTTAAGGGTTTTGTGTTTAAATTATTCTGAAGATAAAAACCGGTTAATAATCCTAAAGGCACAGAATAGCGCCCGCACCAGGTCCATTTGTATTCTTTATAATTTTCTTTTTTTAATGTATACTCTGTAAATAGTTTTATTTTATTCACAGTCAATTCATCCTTAAAACAACTATCCATGATCGTATGTTCATGTTCTACCGCTTTAGTATAACCGGCAGTATCAGCGCCATAAAACGCAAAATTTCTGCCCTGCCAGTCCTGATCGCCATAATGTACCGCATCCGTGGAAATTAGCAAAGCTACATCCTTTCCCCATTTTAATTTTTTTTCTTTCATCACTTTACCAATCGCTTCAGCAAGCGGTTTGGCAAGTTCATTCATCCGATCAAATGACACATACGGAACAAGAATGGAAATAATTTCAACATGATGATTGTAGTATTGAAGAAAAGGCAATTCCGCTTCCACTGAATGCTCAATGGTTTGAAGGCTGTCGTTCACTTTATAAATAGTAGTGGGTAACTCCTTTATAATTGCGGATCGTAGTTCTGAAACTTTGATATTACCATAAGGGCCGTGCCAATGTGTAAAGCTGTCGAAGATCAGATCATTCTCAATATTTAGTTTAGCGGCTTTATGCGCGACACCAAAAATAATAACCGTTTTAGCTTTAATATTTTTAATCACAAGAGGATACAAATACCCAACATAGGTGTAATCGTCATGTGGCGCGATAGCCAATGGCCATATATCTTTATCAGTAACATTTTTTGTTTTTAAAAGTTGAGTGATCTGTGTTGTTCCTTGCTCTCCTTCAATGCGTTGCATCACACTATCCATTTGGCTTGCCGTATGAGCAAAACCAATGGTATCAGCTAAGCCACGTAGTTTTATTTGCGCATGCAGTTGAAGTGACGTACATAATATAAAAAGGAAAGGAAAAATTTTAAGCGAAATAAATGGAATTCCTATTCTCATTTTATGCTTTAATTGGTGTATCCAAAGCGTTTCAATTGATTGTCATTATCACGCCAGTCTTTATTCACTTTTACAAAAAGTTCAAGAAATACTTTTTTCTGAAAAAAGACTTCAATATCCTTACGGGCTTCTGTTCCTACTTTTTTTAATGCTTTTCCCTGGTGCCCGATAATAATACCTTTTTGTGAATCACGCACAACCAAAATTTCGGCACGTATTTTTATGATCGTTTCTTCATCTTTAAATGATTCTATCACTACTTCAACCGAATAAGGGATTTCCTTTTTGTAATTCATCAATATTTTTTCACGGATAATTTCCGAAACAAAGAATTTTTCTGGCTTGTCCGTTAGCTGGTCTTTATCATAAAAGCCTAGCCCTTCCGGCAATAATGCAAGTATCCTGTCGAAAATATAATTGACATTAAATTTTTCTAAAGCGGAAACAGGAATAACTTCGGAATTCGGCACTTCATTTTTCCAATAAGCTACTTTTTCTTCCAGCTTTTCCTGTGTTGCAAGGTCAATTTTATTTATAAGGAGTAAAACTTTGGCGCCGGCATTTTTAATTTTATTTAGAATTTTTTCTTCAATTTTAATATCTTCATAAATATCGGTAACAAATAAAATAATATCGGCATCGGTTAATGCCGTATGGACAAATTCCATCATAGATTCCTGCAATTTGTAATTAGGTTTTAAAACTCCCGGAGTATCAGAATATACAATTTGAAAATCTTCTCCATTTACGATACCCATAATGCGATGACGAGTAGTTTGCGCTTTTGAAGTAATGATAGAAACCCGCTCACCCACCAATACATTCATCAGTGTTGATTTTCCTACATTCGGACTTCCTATAATATTTACAAAACCAGCCTTGTGTGCCATGGTTAATTATCGATTTGTATTTTTTCGTAAATGCACCAACTTATAAAAATGAAAAAGCCGCTATTCGCGGCATTTTCTGAGTAGCGGGGACCGGACTCGAACCGATGACCTTTGGGTTATGAGCCCAACGAGCTACCAACTGCTCCACCCCGCAATATATTTTAAGAATCTTAAATTTTTACTTTCAAAATAGTATTTATTTTTATAAGAACGAAAAGCGTGCCTAACTTTATATTGCGGTGCAAAGATATATTTAGTTTCTTTGTACTGCAAATATCTTATTAACAAATTTTTAATGGCGAATATAGTAGCGATAGTAGGACGTCCGAATGTAGGGAAATCAACACTTTTTAATCGGTTAACCGATAGCAGAAAAGCGATAGTGGATGCGGAATCGGGTGTAACACGCGACAGGCATTACGGAAAATCAGAATGGAATGGTTTGGAATTTTCAGTGATTGATACCGGTGGATATGTAAAAGGTTCGGAAGATGTGTTTGAAGGAGAGATACGTAAACAAGTGCAGTTAGCAATGGATGAAGCAAATGTGATTTTGTTTGTATTGGATGTAGCGGAAGGAATTACAGAAGATGATAAAGTAGTGGCCGACATTTTAAGACGCAGCAAAAAGAAAGTATTTGTTGTTTCAAATAAAGTGGATAATAATGTACGGCAAGGTTTGTCTGGAGAATTTTATGCCCTTGGATTAGGTGAGCCGCATAACGTTTCAGCTATAAGCGGAAGTGGTACAGGTGACCTATTGGATGAAGTGGTGAAGGCATTGGATACCGATGTAAAAGAAGAAGAATTAGAAATTCCGAAATTTTCAGTTGTTGGCCGTCCCAATGTAGGTAAGTCATCTTTTATAAATGCCTTGCTTGGAAAAGAAAGAAACATAGTAACACCAATTGCAGGAACAACTCGTGATTCCATCAATACACGTTTCACCGCTTTTAATCATGATTTTTTATTGATCGATACTGCCGGTATTCGCAAAAAATCAAAAGTCGAAGAAGATCTTGAATTTTATTCCGTAATGCGTTCTATACGTGCTATTGAAGATTGTGATGTGTGTTTGTTATTGCTGGATGCTACATTGGGTTTGGAAGCACAGGATCTGAATATTTTTCACTTGGCGGAAAAGAATAGAAAAGGAATTGTGATCGTTGTAAATAAGTGGGACTTGGTGGAAAAAACTACAAATTCAACAAAAGAGTACGAAGAAAAAATCCGTGAAAAATTAGCGCCATTCCGTGATGTGCCTATTGTGTTCACTTCAGCGCTTACTAAACAACGTGTATTAAAAGCGATAGAAGTTGCCGAAAAAGTAAATGAAAATCGTACCAAAACAATTAAAACACGTTTGCTCAATGATGTGATGTTACCGATAATTGAGAATCAGCCTCCGGCGGCTATCAAAGGAAAATATGTAAAAGTTAAATTCATTAATCAGCTGCCTACACATGCACCTACATTCGCGTTTTATTGCAACCTGCCACAATATGTAACCGAAGCCTATATCCGTTTCCTGGAAAATAAATTACGAGATAATTTCGATTTTACCGGAGTACCTATGCAGGTATTTATGAGGAAAAAATAAATTACCTATTGTACCGATAAATAAAAAACAAAGGGCTAACTGATAATCGGTTAGCCCTTTGTTTTTTAAAAATAGAATAATTATTTTTTGACAAGTTGTCCGAGGCCTATAGTAACCGGAGTAACCGTCGTAGGATTTCCTTTATAATAAACGGTTCCCAAACCGGCAATAAATACTTTCAGTGAATTAGTGGCATAAACTTCTGCTTTATTTGCACCGTATAATTTAACATCCGTGTTTTTGGTAATAAGATCAAATGCACTTATATAAGAGAAACCTGATGTAATTAAACGAAATTCAGGAGAAGCTCCTTTTAATTTATAAGGGCCTGTGCCATTGGCTAAAAAAGTAAGTGAATCATGTACATTTAAATTAATATCTGTAGAAGACCAACCATTCGCAATCAGAACTAAATGAGTAAGGGCAAGTACATTAGGCGCTAAAAGTTCTGTTTTACCATTTGCAATAATAGAATCCACATCATTTATATAAACGGTTATTTCTCCGGCACCCGATATAAAAGCTGTTTTATTTATAGATGTTCTTACAATAACACCTGCTACAGCAGTATCCACCTTGTTGGTTGATGAAGGCTCCAGGTGTACTTTTACATTTCCATCAATTACCAGCCTGTTGAACGTAGTGCTTGTAGAAGGTGGGGTAATTGTTACAGGACCCTTTTTACATGCCGCAAATACCGTGATGGCCCCAATAACGATAATGGTAATTTTAAAAAATAGTGCTTTTTTCATTGCGTGAATTTTTTAAGTTGATTTTTTATAAATTGGATTACTATATAGATAAAAGTAATTTTTTTTTATTAAAAAAGCAAAAAATTAACATAAACGAAAAATTATATACCAAGTTTTTTCGAGGTATAAATAATATTTTTTTTCTACTCTTCCCCTTTCTTATCCTGTTGTGTATGATGCATCTTAGGAGCATCAACTAAAAACCTATCCAGATAAAAAGTGCCAAAAGGAATGAGTGAAGCAATAAAAGCTTTCGCAAACTTTTTAAATGGCCATTGAGAAGCGCCAGTAACAATAAATAAGGTAATCAGGAACCACATAAACGCGATGCCGTGAATAGGCCCTGCAATGCGAACAGCTATGGGCATATTCGCGCAATATTTTAATGGCATTGCAATGCCTAATAATAAAAGATAAGAGATGCCTTCCACTATTGCTGCTGTTTTAAATCTTTTAAAGGGAGTATCTATCGGTGGGTTTTCCATGATTTTTTAATTTATTATTTTTTTAACGTTTTTACTTCACTACAATTCTTCCTAATAAAGAATTAAGCGTTTTTTTTGCTTCCAATAAATGATGCTGTGTTTGCATCAGTTGAATTTGTTCTTCTTCAGAAGGCTTTTCCTGTAATTTTTTCTGAATATCATAGATCATCATTTCCAACCTTCGGCTTTTCAATGCATTCACTGCACTGTAAATGGATTTTGTTAAAATATCTTCTTCCATTGTAATGTAAATGCTGTGTTGTTCCCAATTGGAAAGTGAGTAAGGGCTGCTTATCAGATCAACCGTTAATGAAGCAATGGCTAAGTTTTCATGATTAATAAAATAATTGTAATCCGGAATTATATTTTTTTCAGCTTGTTGTACAAATTCGTTGTAAATTGTATTATACACAACATTTTCAAAAGTAATATTATCATGTTGAAGTTCATGAATAATCAACTCTGCAACGGAAACAGCCATCTGTATTGGTTTTCCTTTTTCATCCTGTTCTTCTGTATCTACCGACACATTTTTATTTCCATAATTGATCAACAAACGAATGATATCCCGTTCCTGGTGTTCGGTAGTTGCAGTTGTTTCTTTTTTATCTTCAACAATGACATCTTTAGTATCAACGATATTTTCAGATGTCGGGTTTGTATAATTACGTTTTTCATTAAATTTTTTACTGCGAATCTTATTCAATTCACTTAATAAAACCTGTTCTTCAATCTCCATGATTCGGCTGCATTCTTTTACATATACCGAACGATAAATGGCTTCAGGGATGAGCGCGATGGTTTCTACAATTTCTTTAATGAGTGATGCTTTCGCGATAGGATCATTTTGAACCTTGCTCATTAACAGGTCAGTTTTAAACCGGATAAAATCTTTGGAATTGTCCTTAATAAATGTTTTTAATTCTTCGCTGCCAACTCGTTTTGAAAAAGAATCAGGATCATCTCCTTCAGGGAATAATAGCACTTTTACATTCATTCCTTCTTCAAGAATTAGATCAATCCCTTTGAAACTGGCTTTAATACCGGCTTCATCACCATCATATAAAATAGTAATACTATCTGAAAATCTTTTTATAAGCCTGATCTGTTCAACAGGCAATGAAGTACCACTGCTTGCTACAACATTTTGTATTCCCGCCTGATGCAATGAAATTACATCCATATAACCTTCTACTAAAAGGCAATTTTTTTCTTTTTCAATTGCGCTTTTTGCGAAATACAAACCATACAATACATTACTCTTATGATAAATTTCCGTTTCAGGAGAGTTAATGTATTTCGAAGTTTTTTTATCCGTGCGTAAAGTGCGTCCGCCAAAGCCGATTACTCGCCCTCCAATATTATGAATCGGAAACATTACGCGTCCCCAGAAACGATCTATAAGTTTAGCTTCTGTTTTTGGTGTTGGAGATTCAGGTTGTTCAGATGTAGCTTGCGGTTCATTTTTATATTCAATCGTAAGCCCTGACTTTACAAGATAATCCAGCTTATATCCTGTTGCCATAGCAATATCCGTAAATGCCGTTCGGTTGTTAATGCTGTAACCCAATTGGAATTTTTCAATAATATCTTCTCTTACACCACGCTCTTTAAAATAGCCTAACCCAATCGATTTACCTTCATCCGTATTATATAAATTTTCTGAAAAGTGTTTTTGGGCGTAGGAAGACACAACATATAAACTTTCTCGATCATTCTGTGTTTGTAGCTCTTCAGGAGTAAGTTCTTTTTCTACAATTTGTATATTGTATTTTTTCGCGAGGTAACGAAGTGCATCCGGATACGATAATTTATCGTGCTCCATCACAAAATTAACCGTGTGTCCGCCTTTGCCGCAACCAAAACATTTATAAATACCTTTTGACGGAGATACATAGAACGAAGGTGTTTTTTCATTATGGAAAGGGCAGTTGCCGATAAGGTTTACACCACGCTTTTTAAGTGTAACATAATCACTCACAACTTCTTCAATTCGTGCAGCTTCAAATATGCGGTCTATGTCTTCTTTTTTTATCAAAATGAAATATTGTTTCTTGCGGAAGGCTAATTTACAAAAAAAATGACAATTCTAAAAAAGGAATTTTAAACCTTTGTATCTCAACCTGAACATAAAGGAGGTTAAAGGAAGCGTGGCAAAAAGAATTGAAACCCAACACTATTTTTTATTAGCTTTGCTATGAAATAATCCATTATTTTTGGAATGATAAATTGGAAATCATTAACTCAAAAAATCACTCATGAAAAAATCAGTATTGGCATTTGTAGTTTTATCTTATTCACTAACAACAGCAGTTGCACAGAAATATAAAAAAATATTTTATAAAGAGCAAACAATTGAAAATGCTGATGTAAAAGTTACTATAGGTGATGCAGTAGCTACTGCATCCGGAATTAAATTTAAGATAAGGATAGCCAACAAAACCACGGATTACATTTTTTACAACCCATCTGAAAGCATTTTTAAAATTGGCGGTAAAGAAAGTAAACCAGAGGAAAAAGCCTTGGTCATTCGGCCAAAAGAAAGTGATTCTAAAGTAGTTGATTTAAAAGGATCACAATACATGGTGGCCTCTAATTATGAATTCATCTTGGATGGGTTATACAAAGTTTCTTTTATCGCCAAAGATGGAATTTCTGCTCCTGATTTTAAATTGCCGCCGGCACAAAATGATTTTAGAGCAAGCGGATTTAACGTATCATTTGAGAAATCAAATAAAGAAACAGCTAAAACAGATGCGAAATTTAAAGTTAACTATACAGGTGATAAGATCGGAGTTTTTGAATCAAGCAAAGTGGGAATGAAAATGCCTGATGGAAAAGAGTTTGCTAATTATATTGAGAAAAAACCAATTTTTTTCCAAAAAGGTGATGTGGACGATTTTATTGTAGCATGGAAAGATATTCCAAAAGCATCCGGTGATATGCAAAAGGTGGATATGTTAATTATATGGCGCGATGCATTTAAAGAAGCAACTCCGGAAAAAATAGCGTCTCAATCGTTGACCATTTTGTTTGATGAAGAAACCTCCAACACAAAAGGGAAATAAAATTTGATCCCACCAATTAAAGCCACAAATTCACAGATTATCTTTATTATTTAGATAATAATCTGCGGATCAGTGGCAATTTTTTTAGATAGTAGTATGCACAACGTATTAGTAATTTATTATACACAATCAGGTCAGCTAAATAACGCTGTTAAAGCTACACTTGCTCCTTTGGAAAATCATACTGATGTCATTATTCATTACGAACTGATAAAACCAAAAACACCTTTTCCTTTCCCATGGAGTTACATGCAATTTTTTGATGTGTTTCCCGAATGTGTTCATGGAGTGCCCTGTGAGTTACAGCCTTTTTCATTCAACTCTGCTGATGATTTTGACCTAGTCATTATCGCTTATCAGCCATGGTTCCTATCTGTTTCTATTCCCATTAATTCGTTTTTGCAAAGTGTTGAAGCAAAAAAAATAATGAAAAATAAAAATGTAATTACCATTTTAGCATGCCGTAATATGTGGCTGAATGCCCAAGAGAAAATGAAATTGCAATTGAGAAGTATGGAAGCAAACCTGGTTGGAAATATTACTTATATTGATAAAGCACCCAACTTAGTAAGTTTAATTACCGTTTTAGCATTTGCATTGGGTGGTGTAAAGGATAAATTTTTGGGCATATTTCCAAAATATGGAGTATCCGATAATGAGTTAAAAGAAAACGCTCCCAAATTTGGCGAAATAATTTTAAAACATCTGCAAAAAGGAAGTTATGTGGATCAACAAAACGAGTTAGCTGCTTCGGGCGCAATTAATATAAGATCGAATTTAATGTTGCTCGAAGGAAGAGGAAAAGTACTGTTCCCTTTATACGCCAATTATATTTCTAAAAAGGGAACAGCCAACGCTATAACCCGTAGGAGACGGGTCCGTGTTTTTGGAATTGTTTTGCCAGTAGCTATTCTTATCCTTTCTCCAATAATAACAATCCTTTCTCACTTATCGCCGTTATTTTTTTCTAAAAAAATAAAAAAGGAAAGGGAATATTATTCTCAAATTTTTCTTCGATAATTCACTGATCTTCTTTGATCAAAGGAGTTTTCCTACATATTAAAAAATATTCCTATTTTGTTTCCTCAAAATTAATTAATTAGGTTATTTTTGTGTTTGCACGAAAATTAAACAGTTATTCCTGATTATCTGGATAGCAAAATAGATCAAGCCGACTTTATGGATAGAACAGTTTATATTAATCGAATTGCCAAATTTTTACCCGGCAATCCGGTTACTAATGATGAAATGGAAGAATATTTGGGATGTGTTGATGGGAAAAGATCAAGAGCAAAAGCGATTATTTTACGTAATAATAAAATTACCAATCGTTATTATTCCCGTGATAAACAAGGCAATAGTACACACACCAATGCTGAACTAACTGTTGAAGCTATCAAAAAACTTTGCACAAATGGTTTTAAGCTCGAAGATATTGAATTGCTTACCAGTGGTACCACATCACCCGATCAATTGCTCCCTGCACATGGTGTAATGGTGCAAGGCTTGTTAAAATCAAGGCCAATTGAAGCCATTTCGTTTTCAGGTTCTTGCTGTTCTGCTATGAATGCATTGAAATATGCCCACATGTCCATATTAACAGGTAATACAAATAACGCTGTAACAACAGGTTCAGAAAAATTATCTACTTGGATGTCGGCACAAAATTTTGAAGAAGAAGCGCAAAAACTCAAAGAATTAGAAGCGAATGCAGTACTTGGATTTGAAAAGGAATTTTTACGCTGGATGTTATCAGATGGTGCAGCGGCAGTATTGATGTCGAACAAACCAAACCCTGAAGGCTTATCTTTAAAAGTAGAATGGATAGAAATATGTTCGTTTGCAAATGAAGTGGAAGCATGTATGTATGTTGGATCAGAGAAGGACGCAGAAGGAAATTTACATGGCTGGAGTGAATATAAACCAAAAGAATGGCTGGAAAAATCGATTTTTGCGATGAAGCAAGATGCCCGTTTATTGGATAAACACATTGCGCAGTTAGGAACTAAGAAATACGTGGAATTATTCAAAAAACATAATGTTGATCCCAAAAGTATTGATTGGTTCTTACCACATATCTCATCAGAATATTTCCGCTCGAAAGTGGATGACGAAATGAAAAAATATGGTGTTGAGTTACCACAGGAAAAATGGTTCGTTAATTTAGCTACTGTCGGCAACATCGGGGCAGCATCTATATTTATTGCTTTGGAAGAATTAATGGATTCAGGAAAATTAAAAAAAGGACAAAAGATCGCGCTTACTGTTCCTGAAAGCGCCCGCTTCTCGTATGCAAATGCCATATTAACTGTTGTATAAATGGGTGATATAACGGAAAAACCAATTCTAGAAGGTTTGGCTGTTTCGGCACTTATTCCTCAAAAGCCACCCATTGTAATGGTGGATAAATTGTGGTTCAATGATGAAACCACCACCATCTCAGGATTTACTATCAAAGAGAATACTAT
>JBBSPS010000139.1:0-10977 GCA_038258655.1 Bacteroidia bacterium | reverse complement strand
TGGAAGTTTTTTATAGGAATAAGAATCATCCAGTTTTTTAATATATCCATAGGATGTAACCGTTTTTAGAAATGTAAAATCTTGTTCAGTAGCAAAGTCGTATTCAAAGTTGACTGATTTTACGAGTGTTTTTTTATCTGATTTATTTTGCTTTATTGCTAACTCCTCAAATACGTGAAATAGCAAAACTCTTTTGCATAACCGAGTAGTTCTAATTTCAAATCCTGCTTTGTAATCCGAAAAAGCATCGGGTCTAAAATCCCAGTTATTTATAGTGTCAAAAGAATCATTCATTAATAATGTTCCATAATCAAATTGGGTTTGAAACATATAATCTGTTTCATCAGCAAAAGCATCACCAAATTTTTTGTAGGGCGTTTTATTGCCATACAGTACTTTGGAGATATAGAGATTGGTATATGTAATTAAACCATTTTTTAATCGATTTCGATTGTGCAATAGTGAATCGTCGAAACCAATTTCATCTTCCTTTCTATAAATGTATTGAGAGCAGTTTCCTTTATCGTCAAATACAAATTCAGGAAGCCATTCATATATTTTAGTTGGATCATCTGGATTTGCAACGATGGAATTATCAGTCCATCCAAATAAGGTTGTAGAGTTTTCTTTGGTAATAACACGCCATTTAATGCGTTCAGATGCTTTTTCGGTCCAGCGTTCTATTCGAGCAAATAATCCTTCAATACGCGGTTTGTAATTTCTAATGACGAAGAGCGCATCTATTGAATCTTTTTCATTGATGATATATTCTTCATCAGAATCAACAGCAAAACTCCCATCCAAATTCTTTTTAAACTCGGGAACTAAATCCTCTGCTTCAGAAAATAAATAAACATCCGAATCAATTGAATCAATATATTGAGGTAAGCCTTTATCTGTTTTTCGTTTGATAGAACCTAAACTTAAATTCCAACCCAATCCAAAAATACCATTTCCAGCCCCTGAACTATATGACAAACCCATAGAAGGAGATGCTCCTCTTGCAGCAGAAAAGGGTAGGGGGATAGCAAAGGCAGAAGTGCCATTAACAGCATTCACTGAAAATTTTTCATCAATACCTTTTATTGCTCCACCACCTTTAGGTAATGAAATTGAAGGCACATCAATGGCGTTAGATTTGGTTTTACCTCCATCAGTTTTTAAGAATTCAGATGATGATTTATCTACAGATTGCTCATTCATTCTATTTATCTTTTAGCGTTGGGGCAAAAACAAATGTGCTACAACTGTGTCTGCTTTTGAGGTGTGTTGCAGCTCTTTTGATTTTGCAGAAGCGTTGGTTTTTCTTTTCATTTTTTCTTTCGATTTATAATTGAAGATACTTTATTGTCTTGCATCAATTGAACAAAATAAAGTTGTATCATTTAACGCAAAAACTAATGCAATTTTTTTGTTTTGATATTCTAAAAATACATTTTAGATTATTCTGTAAAGGCAATCATTCAGAATGTATTAATCAACAGGAAAAACACCGTATTTAGAAGGGGGAAAACACCCTTTATTGAAAAAACACCCTTTGAAAAATACTAAGTGCATATTGTAATAAGCTCTACGGCTGAAGAAATTGAAAATGATACTCGAGTAAAAGGATGGCTATAGTATATCCAACATTGGCTTCATTGTTAGCCCTGCGGGCGCAATGATTAGGGTTTTAATCCAGCAATTAAATTAATACTAAGCGCCACTACAAATGTGTTAAAGGCAAAGGACAGTAGTCCATGTGCCAAGGCTGTTCTTCGAATGACACTAGAATTTATTTCTACATCTGAAACTTGAAAAGTCATACCAATCACGAAAGAAAAATAAGCAAAGTCAAGATAGTCAGGTTTAGTTTTGCTTGGGAAATTAAGAGGTTCGACATCTTGTTTATTATTCGTTTGTTTAGAGTAATACATATGCGCATAATGAAAAGTAAATATAGTATGCACAAGCATCCAGCTTACTAACATCCCCATCACAGATATTACTTCAGTAAGGGTTTTATGAGAATCCATTTTATCAGATATCATGAGCAAGAGTACAGTAAATATACTGGCGAAGGAACTTACCAAGATGCTAATGAATACAAAAAGCCGGCTACCATCTTCCTCATTGGCTCTTTGTATAATTTCCGAAACCGCGAGTTTAAAGAAAAGAATAATACTAACAAAAATAAAAGTTAGGGCAAATGCAACCCACAAAATAGAAATGATTAGTATGAGTTCTAGATGTAGGTTGAAAATGCATAAAAAAGCGAGAAGAGCTACAAAAAGACTTACGATTATACGTTGCAATGGACGCATATTTAAAAGGATGTTCTTGCCATTTTTATAAATTACTGTTCTCATATTTAATAAAGCAAACCCATTTTTATAAAATTCTGATTAACGTTTTTTCTCCACATTAAAAACCAAGCATTTAGGAAGTCGAAGTCTTTAGGTTTTATATCAAATTTAGTAATGTTTTTTTTATTCTTTCCATTACTTTCATTTTTTTTTGATCAACAAACAAATATTCTGTTGGTGGGTGGTATTCCTTAGTAATCACATTCCAAATTATTACACCTAATTTTCTTTGGTTTGTTTGATGATAAATCAAAGATCGAGAAGATTGATTTGAAGTTACAAGAAGTTGGCGATTTCGGAAACGAAAACTGTCTGACACCACAAAACTTGATACGAAGCACAAAGCTTCATTTAACCACTGACCGCCAATTTCTTGAGGTGCTATTAGCGGTTCGTTGTTTTTTGGTCGGCATTCATTTCCTTGACGATTTTGCTACTTTATTAAATTCAAGGCATAAGTTTACAAAATATTCAAAGCCTTTTTTTGCTTTAATTCCATCTGGACTTACATAGCAATAACCTTTATACTCTTTACCTTTCATAATCATAGGTTGGTAGCCTTTCTTTTCCGCAATTTCGTTTTGTAATTTTGGGTCAAAGCGACACATCAAGTTTTCGCCACTTACGTTTATACACATTTTTCCGTTTGCCATAAAAGCCAAGCCACGAAACATTTTCTTTTCTTCAATTTTCAGATTTGGAATTTCGGCAAGATATTCTCTAATTCTGTCGGCAAGTTTAGTGTCGTAAGCCATTTTTGAAATTTACTTTATGTTGTTTGCAAAAGTCATAGTGTCAAAATATATTCTCAAAGATTGTAATTTTCCGTTTTTAATTGTCAAATGTTCAGATACGTTTCCGTTTTGGAATTCCTATAAAAAAACAAGAAAAAAAAATTAAGCCTTACGCCGCATATTTGGTTTTATTAAATTGTTCAAACTCTAAAATTGTTAAATTATTAAGAGCAGAGTGCCTTCTGTTTCTGTTATACAAAGATGATGAATTTAAAAAACAGGTTGCGTGAAAAGAAAAAAATAATGGAGAGTAGCTATAGAAACTTCACTTAACCATCTTTATTATTTATCAATGCAACAAGACCTAAAATTGGACCTATAGCAAGCAGTGTATAAATATATTGAGAGTTTATACCGTTGGATAAAGCATTGATAAATTGAATACTAATAATTGTAATTGAGAACCCAATACAATTTACGATTGTTAAAGAAGTTCCTCTTGATTCTTCGGGAGCATTTTGAGCTACCAAGGTTGAAAATAGCGGAGAGTCAGCAATAACTACCAATCCCCAAAAAAATAAAAATAGTAGAAGTACAACTACAGAACTATTCAATAAAAATAACGGAGAAAAAATAGAACATAAACAGGATAAGAATAAAGAAATAGTTGCTATTTTTTTTGGTTTAAATTTTTGCGAAAGCAAGCCACTAACAACACAAGCTACTCCACCTGATGCAATTATGAGGAATGAATATAAAGGAATATTCAAATTAATATCAGAATAATGATCTTTATAATTATTTAGCATTAACGGTACAAATGCCCAGAAAGCGTACAACTCCCACATGTGGCCGAAATACCCTAATGCAGCGGATTTGAATTTTTTATTCTTGAAAACCATAAGAAACGCTGTAAATTTTAATTGCTGACTCGGTTTCCGATATAGACCATCAGGCACTAAAATCAACATTGTTAGTCCGCCTAAAACGGATAAAGTAGAAGTGAAAAAAATAACATATTTCCATGGAAGCGCGGCAGTTAAACTTTTTAATAAATGTGGAAACGCTGTACCAACTACTAAAGCGCCAACTAAAAAGCCCAAAGATTTTCCTAACCCTTTTTGGTAATAATCAGAAGCTATTTTCATTCCGACAGGATAAATTCCTGCCAGAAAAAATCCGGTTAAAAAACGAAAGCAGAGTAGAGTAATAGAATCAATACCATCTATGCTTATTGCAAAATTAAATAGTGCGGCAATCACTGAACTGATAAAGAAAATTAACGAAGGAGAAAAGCGATCGGAAATAGTTAGTACTGCAAAAATTAATGTACCTGTTATAAAACCAAATTGAACAGCGCTAGTAAGATGAGCTAAAAAATGTTGATCAAGATTCAGATTTAAAATTATATCAGGCATAATGGCATTGCCTGCAAACCAAAGTGAAGTGCAAAAAAATTGAGAGATAACTATTATGGGTAAAACTCTTTTCATTTACGATACTGTAATTTTTGTTTTTACGAATTCTTTTCCCGCAATTGCATCCGCACATTTCTGTCCGTCAATAGCAGCTGAAACAATACCACCCGCATAACCTGCACCTTCGCCGCAAGGATACAAGCCTTTTATTTGTGGATGCTGCAAAGTTTGATTATCGCGCGGGATACGAATAGGAGAAGAAGTCCGAGACTCCACACCAACGATCACAGCATCATTACTTAGATACCCGCGCATCTTTTTCCCGAACTCTTTAAAGCCAATTTGTAAACGTTTGCCAATTGCTTCCGGTAATAGAGTATGTAATGGCGCCGATCTTATTCCCGGTTGATACGATACATCGGGTAGGGTAGAGGAGAGTTGATTATTTACAAAATCAAGCACACGTTGTGCAGGCGCAGTTTGTGTTTCACCTCCCGCTTTCCATGCCATCTTTTCTAACGCTTGTTGATAACGCAATCCCGCTAAGGGGCCAAACTGTTTAAAGTTGTCGAGGTCGGCCAATTCAGTTGTAACCACGATACCAGAATTAGCGAAAGGATTATTTCTTTTTGATGGCGACCAACCATTCGTTACTATTTCGCCGGGCGCTGTTGCACAAGGAGCAATGATTCCGCCGGGGCACATACAAAACGAATACACACCACGCCCTAATGCTTGATGAACCAGACTATAAGATGCGGCAGGTAAATATGCCCCTCGACTTAAAGGGTGCTTTATTTCTCCCTTTAGGGTTGGGGATAAATGATATTGCAAAGAATCTATTAATGCCTGCGGATGCTCCACACGCACACCCATCGCGAAAGTTTTTCCTTCGATCATAATATTTTTAGAATGCAGTAATTCAAAAATATCACGTGCACTATGTCCCGTGGCAAGTATTAATGACTCAGCTGTGAATTCAATAGTTGTAGCCTTATCAAGTTGATTACAAACAATACCTTTCATAGCATTATCTTTAATGATAAGATCAGTTAAATGAGTGTTAAAATGCACTTCACCACCATTATCAATAATAGTTTGACGCATTGTTTCAATTATCTTCGGAAGTTTGTTTGTTCCAATGTGCGGATGCGCTTCAATTAAAATGTTCTCATCAGCACCATGCGCAACAAACGTTTCTAACACCTTATTTATATCACCACGCTTAGTAGATCGGGTATATAATTTTCCATCTGAATACGTTCCGGCGCCGCCTTCACCAAAACAATAATTTGAATGTGGATTTACTATATGATCTTTATTTATTGCAGCCAGGTCACGTCTGCGGCTCTTTATATCTTTACCACGTTCAATCACAATAGGTTTAAAACCATTCTCCATTAATTGCAAGGCGGCAAATAAACCTGCCGGTCCAGCGCCAACAATAATTACAGGCTTTTTATTTGTAACATCAGGGTAATTAATTTTATAAGAGGGAGAAACAGGAGGAGGTTCATGAATGTAAATTTCAATTTTTAAATTGATCTTAATGTTGCGGGAACGAGCATCGATAGATCGTTTCAGAATTTTTATAAATGTGATTGAGTTTGCTGAAGTATGTAATTGCTGTGCAGCAATTGATCTGATTACATCTTCATTAGCAGCCTCTTCCGGAGAGAGTAGAAGTTGGAGTTCGTGCTTCATTTTGTTGGTACGTTTTTATCGTACAATGTATGGCAGGTTTTTAACCTGCTTTTATTCATGTAGGCTTCAACGCTGTATTACTTTGTTTCCACAGGTTAGAAACCTGTGTTACTTTGTTTTCACAGGTTAGAAACCTGTATTACTTTGTTTACACAGGTTAGAAACCTGTGCTACTTTGTTTACACAGGTTAGAAACCTGTGTTACTTTGTTTACACAGGTTAGAAACCTGTGCTATTTGTTTACACAGGTTAGAAACCTGTGTTACTTTGTTTACACAGGTTAGAAACCTGTGTAACTATCCTTCGAAAGTAATTGAAAACAAAAATATTTTTGAATTAAGTTTATCAATAGAATTTGAATAGATCGTATTATCTTTTATCAACAAATTTCTTATCCCTTTACTTAATTTCAGTTCAATAGCGAATTTAAAATATTGCAAATAAAATTCAGCCCCGGCACCTACTTCATATAAATAATCATCACGTCTTAATTTTACAATTTGTTCATTGATATTATTATTTGCATTAATTGTTTTCCGCGTTGATGCAAGATCTATCCCGTATGCTCCACCGGCGAGTATGTAGGCTCCGAAATTTTTTACACGTTTTGAACGTAATTTCAGATCGATAGGAAAGTTAAGGAAAGTTGATTCAATTGTTTTTGTTCTCACAATAGTGTCATGTCCGGCAAAATAAAATTGCAAATTTCGTTCAGCAAATGAAAGATTAGGGATAAAACGTAAGGTGATGTATTTATGCAACCGTAATTCAGATACAATTCCCAAATTAAACCCGGGCTTGGGTGCTGATTGTATACTCTTGAGCGAATCCATACGTTCGAAATGTTCAACAGGTTGGATTATAAAATTAGAACGATTAACACCCAATGTAAAACCAAAATGTAATGCTTCATTGTAGTAATTAGGTAAGTTGCCTCTTTCTTCCTGAGCTTTTGCAAACAGAGTAGTTAAAATAAGTGTAAGTACAAAAGTATATTTTAGTAAAATTTTCAAAGCTTCTTTTTTGAACTGTATAACGTATATTTTACAAAGTTATTTCCTTTTTAGGAATATATACTGAATCTTACCGAAAAAGGGTTTAAATCCAGTGATGCCGCAGTAGATTTATTTTAAACTCATTTTTTTGCAATATAAATGGATGCGATCCCAAATGTAAGTGAAATAGCTTTAGTTTCTTTGAATCCGGCTTTTTGCAATATGTTCAAAAAGTCCAGCCCATCGGGAAAAGCATTTACCGATTCAGGTAAATAAGTGTATGCTGAATTATCTTTTGAAAATAATTTACCGATCATTGGTGTAATAAATTTAAAGTAAAAACGATAGAACTGTTTTACTGGAAATTTACGGGGCTTTGAAAATTCAAGTACAACAAGCGTTCCGCCAACATTTAAAACACGGTAAATATCATTGATCCCTTTTTCCAGATTTTCAAAATTACGTACACCGAAACCAACAGTGATAGCATCAAAACTATTATCAGAAAAAGGTAAATTTTCAGAATCAGCCAGTTTTAATTCGATCTTATTTTGTAAACCAAGTTTTTTGATCTTTTCAACTCCCAGTTTTAACATTCCTTCCGAAATGTCTACACCTGTTACCTTTTCAGGGTTCAGCTTTATTGCTTCGATAGCGAAGTCAGCTGTGCCCGTGGCAATGTCTAAAATGGTTTTAGGTTGTTGTTCCTTTAACAAGCGAATTGCTTTTTTTCTCCACCCCTTATGAATACCCAATGAAAGTAACTGGTTCAGGAAATCATACTTAGGAGCAATGTTGTCGAACATAGCAGCAACCTGCACTTTTTTGCTCGTAGTTTGATCTTTATATGGTGTTACTATAGGGTTCATTAGTTCATTGTAATCTATCTTAATACTTAATACTTGATACTTTGTACCTGATACTCCTTTATAATTTAAGTTTAAGTGCTTCCTCCAGCAATTGTTTTTTATCGATGGGAACAACACCTACTTTTTCACAAACGATTCCACCTGCAAGATTAGCCAATGTAGCGGAAAGTACGGGAGGAAGGTCTGCTGCCAAACACAACGCGGCTATACTTATTACTGTATCACCAGCCCCCGAAACATCAGCAATGGTTCGTATGTGAGCAGGTATCAATGATCTTGTTTTTATGCTATGAGTATAAATGCCTTTTTCGGAAAGTGTAATCAATGCAGTAGTAATATTTTGTTTTTTAATAAAATCGGCCACCACTTTTTCAAGTTCTTTTATATTATTATGATCAAGATCAATTTTTAAACCTTCTTTCAGTTCTTTTAAATTAGGTTTAAACAAAGTAACTCCGCAGTACGCCATAAAATTTTTCTTCTTGGGATCAACAACAGTAGGGATGTCTTTTTGCTTAGCCAATGGGACAATATTTTTAATTAATTCAGGCGTGATGCATCCTTTATCATAATCTTCAAAAATAATTACATCAATATTTTCACTGATAAGTAGTTTTTTTATTTGTTCTGTCAGGATCTTTATTTCTTTATCATCAATGCAATTTTCAATCTCTTCATCTATACGCAACATCTGGTGGTTACCTCCGATCACACGTGTTTTAATAGTGGTGACGCGTTTTTTACTTTTTATAATTCCTTTTGATGAAAGTTTTTGCCAGTTCAAAAGATCAAGAAAAAGTTTACTTCCGGCATCATCACCGATCACAGAACATAAAACAGGATTGGCACCCATCGCTTGTATATTTAGAGCTACATTGGCCGCGCCACCCAATCGGTTCTCTTTTTTATTCACTGAAACTATAGGTACTGGAGCTTCAGGTGAAATACGATTTACATTCCCCCACATATACGCATCGATCATTACATCGCCAATGATAAGTACATTGAGCTTGTTGAAAGATTTAAAAATTTCAGATATTGTATTATTTTTTTTGGGAGACATATTTTACTACTATCAAATATCTAAAATCCAATGTTTATTTAAGTTTTGCTAACGCCTCTTTTATTCTTTTAATAGCTTCAATTAATTTATCCTCGGAAGTAGCATACGAAAAACGAACACACTTGTCATCACCAAATGCATCACCTGAAACTAAAGCCACATTCCCTTCTTCAAGAATATAGATAGAGAAATCGTAGGAGTTTTTAATGTGATAATTGTTGTATGATTTTCCGTAATAAGATGATACATCAGGGAAAACATAAAATGCGCCGTCAGGAACAGTGGTAATCATCCCCGGAATTTCTTTTAATAGTTTAATTACAATATCCCTGCGTTTTTTAAATATATCGCACATCTCAAAGGATACATCCGGCTTGGCTTTCAATGCTTCTATTGCAGCCATTTGAGAAATGGATGATGTACCGGAAGTAAATTGCCCTTGCATTTTTTCACAGGCTTGGGCTATCCAAAGTGGGGCGCCGATATAACCAATTCTCCAGCCGGTCATAGCATATCCTTTTGATACACCATTTACAGTGATCACACGGTCATTAATAAAATCGAATTGTGCTATGCTTTCATGTTTGCCTATAAAGTTGATGTACTCATAAATTTCATCGGAGACAATATAAATGTCGGGATATTGAATAACCACTTCAGCAAGCGCTTTTAGCTCATCCTTGCTATATACTGATCCGCTTGGGTTGCAGGGCGAACTGAATATGATCATTTTTGTTTTAGGTGTGATCGCTTTTTTGAGTTGTGCAGGAGTAATTTTAAAATTATTTTCTATGCTAGAAGGAATAGTAACCGGAATACCTTCCGCAAGTTTAATCGTTTCAATATAACTTACCCAGTATGGAATAGGAACAATAGCCTCTTCACCGGGATTGATCATACTTAAAATAATATTGGCAAGTGATTGTTTTGCTCCTGTTGAAACAACGATCTGTTCCGGTTTATAATTCAGATTATTATCACGTTTAAATTTTTCAGAGATCGCTTTGCGGAGATCAGGAAAACCGGCAACAGGAGTATAATGCGTGAAATTATTATCAATGGCGCGTTTAGCCGCATCTTTAATAAATTGAGGTGTATCAAAATCAGGTTCGCCAATACTAAGGCTGATAATATCCTTGCCCTGGGCCTGTAATTCACGGGCTTTTTTAGTCATTGCCAGTGTTTGTGATTCGGACAACTTATTTATTCTATCGGCTAACTTGCTCATAATATTATACAGTTTGAGAAACACAAAACTAATAAAATTGTGTCAGGGTATGATGCTAAATAAAGTTCAATATTACTATTCTATTTCATTGCTGCCATATTCCACGCAGCCCGTTCTTCCTTTGATGGCCCATAAACACCGGGTACTTTTAATCCCGAATGGCGCATCAAAACAGTTAATTGTCCGCGATGATGGGCCTGATGCTTAATTAATACAGATAAGACAGTTCCTTTTTTCCAATTATCACCATACATCGTTGTCTCTTCAAGCAAAGTGCCATTATTCCATTGTTTTTTTACTTGTTCAGTAACTGATCTGGCGGAACTTTCATAAGCCGAAATTATTTCAGCAATTGTTGCCGGTGGCTTGCTATGCTCTTCAGGGCCAGTAACTTTTAAACCTGCTTTACTTAGCATTTCGGGAAGTGTGATAGCAATGTGCCAGGCTAAAACGGCAATGCTCCTTATATTTTCATTGTCTTTTTTTAAACTACTATACACTTTTTGTTAGATTGTATTTATGATAACCTTCGGAATGCACTAACATATTACATTTAAGCTGATTTTCAATATACTCAATCAAGTTAGTAATTTCAATAAAAAGGTTTTGGATAATAGCTAT
>JBBSPS010000138.1:0-11039 GCA_038258655.1 Bacteroidia bacterium | reverse complement strand
TTGAATATTCAAAATTATAACGCGTTTTTAGATAACCCGGATTTAAAACCGGTAAAAACTACTGATTATGAATTAGGGTTCACTCAGGTGTTGAATGAAAGGAAAAATTCCGCTCTTACGTTATCCGCGTTTTATCGTGAGATGAGAAATATGATCCAAACTACTGTAGTAAACCAGGCTTTTCCAACAAATTATAGCACTTATACCAATATCGACTTTGGTACAGTCAAGGGCTTTTCAGTTGCTTATGATCTTAGGCGGACAAAAGGCATCAGGTTAACAGCAAGTTATACACTTCAATTTGCAGATGGAACAGGTTCTAATGCAGCTGACGGGCAAAATTTAGTAAATGCAGGGTTGCCAAACCTTAGGGTACCGCATCCCCTGGATAACGACCAACGTCATAGAATTGTATTAAACGCTGATTACCGTTTTGGCAATGGAAAAGATTATAGCGGGCCAGTATGGACACGTAAAAAAGGTGATACAGAAAAAACAATTAGATTGTTAGAAGATGTGGGTGCCAATATAGTGTTAAGCGCCGGTTCAGGGACACCTTACAGCAGACAAAATAATATTACTGAAGATGTAGGAATTGGGATCGCGCAACAGTCATTTTTAAAAGGGGATGTGAATGGATCAAATTTACCCTGGAGCTATAGAATGGATTTAAAAGTGGATAAAAATTTGGCACTTACCTGGGGTGGTAAAAAAGAAGGAGAGGAAAAAAAGCATGCTAACTTAAATATCTATTTGCAAGTGTTAAATGTGTTAAACACCAAAAATATAATAGCTGTATACCGCTATACCGGGAACCCTAACGATGATGGTTATTTAACTGGATCCAATGGCCAGAGGGCGCTTGCAAATGCAAATAGCGCTACTTCTCTTACCGATCTATATACTATCGCAGTCAATAATCCTAATAATTACAGCCGTCCAAGAGTAATTCGTTTAGGTTTGTTGCTTGACTTTTAGTTATATGTTAAAAGTAATAAGTTGTTTAATAATCAGTCCTTTAATATTAAAATATAAAAAGATGAAAAATAGTAACCTAATCATTTCAGTAACCTTAATAGCATTATCCTTTAGTGCTCAGGCAAAAGAAAATGTGGGAGCCCCCTTAATTACACCAACAACCGGCCAAAACAGGTCTCTTATGTCGGGATGCGCCCCGGCAACAGCTCAAGTGGACCTGGATATAAATAATGTGAGAGCAAAGCTATTCACCGGCGGTGATATGTGGTGGGACCTGATAGGTACAGCAAGGTATTATGTTCCTAAACCTGACAAAAACGCAATTGGGCCAAGCTCTCAATTTGCCACTTCCTTATGGGTTGGTGGATATGATGCTGGTGGAGTATTAAAGGTTGCCGCCATGACCTATCGTCAAACAGGAAATGATTATTGGCCCGGTCCTTTAACATCATTAGCCACTACCGATGCGGCTACTTGCATAGCTTGGGATAAATTTTATAAAATTGATAGGCAAGACGTGGCCAATTATGCTGCCTGGATCGCTAATCCGATAGGGCCAAACCCTGTTTCTGCAAATGCGATGGATGTAATTAATAATTGGCCTGTTTTAGGGCCTGAAGGGCAACCTTTAGCGCCTTATTACGATGCTAATTCCAATGGTATTTATGACCCGGACCAAGGTGATTACCCTGATTTTGATGTTACCGGAACACGCCCTCCATGCAGCGCCCAGTTGTTTGGTGATGAAAGTATCTGGTGGGTATTTAATGATAAAGGAAATACACATACCGAAACAGGGGGACAACCAATTGGGTTGGAAATACAGGAACAAGCTTTCGCCTTTAAAACAAATGATGAAATTAATGATATGACCTTTTACAAATACAAGGTCATCAATAAATCATCTTTCCGACTGGATAGTACTTTTTTTGGAATATGGGACGATGCCGACTTAGGTTTCGCGTTTGACGATTATGTGGGCTGCGATGTTGGCTTAGGTTTAGGCATGTGTTTTAACGGCACGTCCGTTGATGGAAGTGGTCAGGTGACCTCTTATGGCGCCAATCCCCCGGCTGTGGGAATTGACTTTTTTGAAGGCCCTTTTGCTGATAGTAATGGAATTGACGATCCTGCATCTAAAGTTCCTGCAAGTTTTTTACATTATGGCGATGGTATCCCGGACAATGAACGCCTCGGAATGGGTAAATTTGTTTATTATGTAAATGATTATACACCAAAAGGAAATCCTACTCTTGCCACCCATTATTACGGATACCTTACAGCAACCTGGAAAGACGCTACCCGTTTTACATATGGAGGCGATGGGCATATATCCGGAGGCCCATTTTGTAATTATATGTTCCCCGGAGCATCTGATCCCACTGGTTTTGGAACAGCTGGAATCCCGCAAGCACCATGGGATGAAACGAGTTCGAAAAATGTACCGGCCGATAGGCGTTTTCTTGAAAGTGCAGGGCCTTTTAAATTAAAACCCGGTGCTGTTAATTATGTTACATTAGGAGTGCCATGGGCTAGAGCTACACAGGGTGGTAACTTAGCTTCCGTAGCTTTATTAAAAGGAGCTGATACCAAAGCACAGCAATTATTCAATAACTGTTTTTCTACATTGAATGGGCCTGATGCTCCCAATTTGGCGATACAGGAATTGGACAAGGAACTTATATTGTCATGGAGTAATCCGAGGAATTCTAATAATTATCAGGAAAAATACTTTGAAGATTATGATAAATCAACCGGTTCCGACTCTTTATATCGTTTTCAAGGATATCAGATCTTTCAGTTGAAAGACGGAAGTGTGAGTGCAGGAGATTTGACTAATATAGACAAGGCCCGTTTAGTATTTCAATGCGATAAAGCTGATGGCGTTGCCCAAATAGTAAACTATAAAAAAGATCTATTATTATCCGCATTAGTGCCTATTGAAATGGTAAATGGCCTTAACAAAGGAATAATCCATTCTAAATCTATTACAACTGATCTTTTCGCGACAGGCGATGACCGTTTAATTAATCATAAAACGTATTACTATACTATTATTGCTTATGGTTTCAGCCCAACACAGGTGCCTGTTAACCTTAATCAATTAAATGATTATAATCCTTATATAGCAGGAAGGCATTTTGCAGACCCGCTTTTTCAACATACCGCTATTCCACATATTCCTACTCCTGAAGCAGGCGGAACAGAGCAACATTCTATTTACGGTTCGGGGCCAAAATTAATCCGTATAGAAGGAAAAGGTAACGGTGGTAACATATTGGATATAACAGATGAAACTGCTGCTCAAATAATTGCATCACCAGCAAGCCGGGCGCTTAACCCTGTTTATCAAGGCGGTCGTGGGCCGGTAAGCATTAAAGTAATTGACCCTTTAAATGTTCCAGCTGCGGATTTCAAGTTTTTACTGTACACCAATGGTAATATTAATCCTGCTAATCTTGATACTGCAAGATGGGAATTAGATAATCTTACAACGGGCGAAAAAGTTAAATCCGAAACAACCATAAAACTTCCTAATGAACAGGTTATCAATGGGCAACCAACTCATAATAATGATCCATCAAAAGGACCGGTTTCAATACCTAAATGGGGGATATCCGTAAGCGCTACTACCGCGAGTGACCCGGGTTTTATAACAAGTACCCCTCTTATTTACCCTCTTAATAATGGATTTCTAGAAGCGACAATGACTTTTAGTGATAAGGGCAAACAATGGCTAACAGGTGTAGCTGATCAGGAAGGACTTTTTCTTGCTAATTGGATACGATCAGGTACCGCCAAGGATCCGCTTAACCCACAATATGATGACTATGCCGTTACTATAGATGACCAACAGAATTATGAAAAGGTACTTGGGGGGATGTGGGCGCCTTATCGCTTATGTGCCTATACTACAGTTGGTACCGGAGCTGTATTTAACGGGGGGCCTGCATGGAATAATAGCCTTACGATGACACAGAATAAAATGAAGAACCTCGCAAGTGTTGATGTGATCATTACAAGTGATAAATCAAAATGGACGCGTTGTCCGGTTCTTGAAGAACAAGAAGATAAAACGTTAGCTATCGGTGGTGCTGTAAAACTTAATATGAGGAACTCTGCATCTGTTGATAAGAATGGATCAAGTAACCCCGGACCAGATAATAATGATTATCCAACCGGCATGGGCTGGTTCCCGGGTTATGCCATTAACCTGGAAACAGGTGAACGTTTAAATATGGCATTTGGTGAAGATTCTTGGCTTGTTAATGATAATGGAGCGGATATGAAATGGAACCCGACATCTACCCAATTTTCTGGCGGCAACTCTGTATTTGGTGGCAGCTCTATATTTGGCGGGAAACATTATATATACGTATTTGGCCATAACGCTGATCAAAATTTCGCCGCTTCGGATCCCAACTTACCCTTTCAGTTAAAGGATGTGCCACGTTACGATGGGGGTAAAGTAGTGCATAATTTATTGAGAAAGGCGGATTCATTGGGAGGATCAGTCGGCGATCCTTACAAACGTGAAGCGTTTATTGATGCTATGTGGGTAAATATACCTCTTTTAGCTTCAGGCCATGGTTTATTGGAAACCGATGTAAAGGTCCGTTTAAGAGTTACTAAATCGTATCAAAAATATGGAACAGGGGTTCAAGTGCCTGTAACCCAAAAACTTGTTAAGGACGCAACTTATTTTTTAGAAAACGGTGCGGTAGTTTACGCTGGAAAAAACATACTTACGGGAAATAGTTTTGTTGCTGATTCTGTTGGTACTCCATCCGGTACCGGTGATTATTATACCATTTCAGGGTCCTCTAACCCTTTAGTTCCATCTGTTTTAACAACTATTAATGGGGCTAATCCAATGTGTAATTTTAATACTGCGGATCTTGAAACGAAAACGAGCAGTGCTACATCGGCTAAGGATGCATTGTCTTTGATCAATATAGTTCCTAACCCGTATTATGCGTATTCTAGTTATGAACATGCGGCATTGGATTTAACTGATGGCCCGGTAAAAATCACTAATCTGCCTGCAAAATGTACTATTTCAATTTATACTTTAAGTGGTACATTAATCAGGAAAATTAAAAAAGATGATGGTGACACAAAATCATCTGCTAACTGGGACCTGAAAAATACAGCGAATATACCTGTTGCCAGCGGTTTATATATTATTTATGTGGATGTACCGGGAGTAGGTTCAAAAACATTAAAATGGTTTGGTGTAATGCGTCCACAGGATTTGGACTCCTACTAAAAGCTTGTTATAAAATTTAATTGATCAAAAGAATAAACGATTTACATAAATAAAATAAATATGAAAAACTATTGTAAATTATTGGCTACAGTTGCTTTTACAGGCTTAGTTACCATTCCGGCAAGTAAAATTTTGGCGGGAAACCCTGATCGTGCAGGCCAGGCAGGAGCTACGCAGTTATTAATTAACCCATGGGCACGCAGTTCAGGATGGGCAGGTTCTAATGTGGCAGGTGTAAAAGGCCTGGAAGCCATGTATCAGAATGTGGCAGGGACCGCTTTTACCAAAAAAACAGAATTGATGTTTGCTCGTACACAGTGGTTAAAGGGAACTGATATCAATATCAATGCCTTTGGATTAACACAACGTGTTGGAACAACCGGAGCTATTGGCTTATCGATCATGTCAATGGATTTTGGTAATATTCCGGTAACAACCACAGAAACACCTGAAGGAACAGGTGCCTATTTCTCACCACAGTTCATTAACATAGGTTTGTCGTATGCAAAAGGGTTTTCTGATAATATATATGGAGGTTTAACTGTACGCGGCATTACAGAAAAAATTTCCAACGTAAGCGCCAGAGGTATTGCGTTAGATGCAGGTATTCAATACATAGCCGGTAAACATGATCAAATTAAATTTGGTATCTCATTAAAAAATGTCGGGCCACGTATGAAATATTCAGGGGATGGTTTATCGTTTAAAACGCAGGTACCTGGAAGTACAACAAATAATAGCTACTCAGTAGATAACCGTGCTGCCCAGTTTGAATTGCCATCATTGCTTAATATTGGGGCCGGTTATGATTTTTATTTGAAAAAAGACAGCTCTTCTATGAAAAATCATAGGATAACTGCAATGGGCACTTTTACTTCCAACTCATTTGATAAAGACCAATTTAAATTGGGAGTAGAATATGGCTTTAAAAATATGCTGATGGTAAGGGTAGGTTATACTTATGAAAAAGATATTCTTAATAAGGATAAGAGAACTAATGTATTCACAGGACCGAGTGCAGGATTTACCCTTGAAATACCATTTGGTAAGAATAAATCTACATTTGGTATAGATTATTCATACAGAGCAACTAATCCATTCAATGGAACACACTCCATAGGTGCCAGAATAAACTTATAATATTTTTGTATATATTTGTCTCAATTAAAAAGAGAGTCCCGCAATGTTGCGGGATTCTCTTTATGTTTTTAATAAATTCAATTAAAAAAAATCGTCATGTCACACGTATCTTATTTTACAGAAGAGGGATTGCAAAAGCTGAAAGAGGAATTACATCAGTTGAAGGCTCATGAACGCGTATCTATATCAAAACAAATAGCCGAAGCACGCGATAAGGGAGACCTATCGGAAAATGCTGAATATGATGCAGCTAAAGAAGCTCAGGGGTTGTTAGAGTTAAGGATTTCTAAATTAGAAGAAGTGCTTAGTAGTGCTCGCCTTATTGATGAATCCACACTGGATACAACTAAAGCATTGATACATTCAATAGTAAAAATTAAAAATGTGGCGAATGGAAATACCATGACGTATACATTGGTGGCGGAGAATGAAGCCGATTTGAAAGCAGGAAAAATATCCGTTGATTCACCCATAGGGAAAGGGCTTTTAGGAAAAAAAGTTGGTCAAATTGCGGACATAAAAGTACCATCGGGTACAATGAAATTTGAAATAGTTCAATTGTCGCGTTGAGCTATGGGAAGTATATTTACTAAAATAATCAATGGCGAGCTCCCTTGCCATAAGATATCTGAAAATAATAAATTTATAGCTTTTTTAGATGTGTTTCCTCTTGTACATGGCCACGTATTGGTTATTCCCAAAAAGGAAATTGATTATATTTTTGATATAGATGATAATGACCTGGCGGAAATGATGGTGTTTGCAAAGCAGGTTGCAAAAGCCATAAGGTTGGCTGTTCCATGCAAACGTATTGGTGTTGCAGTCATTGGTTTAGAAGTACCACATGCCCACATTCATTTAGTACCAATGAATACTGTTGATGATATTAATTTCACCCGACCTAAACTGAAACCATCGCAGGATGAGCTGGCTAAAATGGCTGAAAAAATTCGTGCAAAACTTTAAACAGATTTTTTCTTTTTTAACAAGGTTATCATACTACGCTTTCTTCCCTGGATTATCAGCTAAAAAGGATTTCCATCCGGTATATGTTTTTGTTGCAGCACCTGGTTTTCGTTGAAAATGGTGACATACAGCAGCAGCCAAGCCATCAGTAGCATCTAAAAATTCAGGACCTTCTTTAAATGTTAAAAGTGTTTTTAACATAGCAGCTACTTGTTCTTTTGAAGCATTACCATTACCTGTGATGGATTGTTTTATTTTTTTAGGAGAGTATTCGTGTATAGGTAAATTTCTTGATAAAGCCCCTGCAATAGCAACTCCTTGAGCTCTTCCCAATTTTAACATGGATTGAACATTTTTTCCGAAAAAGGGCGCTTCAATTGACAGTTCATCCGGTTTGTATTCATCAATTAATGTAATTACCCTGTTAAATATTTTTTGAAGTTTTAATGCATGATCGCCCACTTTTTCAAGGCGTAATACACCCATTACAATTAATTCCATTTTATTTCCTTTGATATGAATAAGCCCGTATCCCATAATTGTGGTGCCGGGATCAATACCTAAAACTATTTTGTCAGTTGCCATAGCTCAACTCTTTTTGCTAATATTGCCGATGATTATGATAATGTCCGCAAATAATCGTTCATACAAAGTTATAAGTCTTTTAATAAAGGCACTCTTTTTAATTTTTTCGTTTCACTATATTTTTCAAAAAATAAACCAAGCAAACAATACAATTAATTTTTATAGTTTAATTGATTACTCTAATAAAATTTATTTACCGGCGGTTTGTTTACTGATGTTTGTTAATTGGGGCCTCGAAGCATTAAAGTGGCAACTCTTGATCACACCTTTAGAACCAATATCTTATTCAATTTCTATAAGATCCATATTAGCTGGCGTAACAGTAAGCATTTTTACACCAAGTAGGGTAGGGGAATTTGTTGGCAGGATATTTTTCTTAGAAAAAGCTGATAAGATCCAAGCTACATTGAAAAGTTTCATTGGTAGTTTTATGCAGCTGTTTATAACTATTATTGCCGGTGTTATAGCTTATTTTGTTTTAGAAATATATTATGAAATTTTTTTTCAAACCAAACAATTCACTTCTTCTAATTCAGCAGCACTACTTATTTTTTGTTTTATTATTTTGACGGGATCAGTGATATTTATTTATACCACAAGAAACACACTGTTTATTAACTATAAAAAATATATTGATGCGTTCACCAACTACTCCATATCTGAATTGCTTGTTGTATTTGGACTATCCCTGGCCCGATATTTTATATTTTCATTACAATATTATTTGATATTAAATTTTTTTGGTGTTCACGCAGGTAATGTAATTTTATTTTCATTGATAGCACTCACATTTTTTGTGACATCAGTTATCCCAACTTTTTTAATAACAGAAATTGCTGTTCGGGGCGCAACAGCTGTATATTTTTTTAGCACTATCAGTGTTAATTCATCAGCTATTGTTGCATCATCAGTATTATTATGGATAATTAACCTTGCGGTACCTGCATTGATAGGCAGTGTTTTTATTTTGAACCTGAAACTTGTGAAAGATTAAAAATGATAGAATATTTATTTTTTATTTTTTTAATACTGTCAATACTTTTGTGCTTACAGTATCTATTACTTATTGGTTCATATTGTTATGGATGGATAAATGCCAAGCCACTGGCAATGATCACCAATGAATCAATTTTTGTAAGTGTAATTATTCCTGCACGAAATGAAGAACAAAATATTATAAATTGTTTAACATCCATCATAAACCAACGTTATCCTAATCAACAATTTGAGTTGATTGTTATAGATGATTCTTCTACAGATACTACCAATAAAAAGATCCAACAGTTTTGCGAAGATCATGTAACCTGCAAATTGATTACCTTGATTGATAAAGAGCTTACAGGAAAAAAAAATGCGATACGGAAAGCGGTTGAAATAGCAAAGGGCGAATTAATAGTTACAACTGATGCTGATTGTATAATGGGTGACCACTGGTTAAGTACAATAGTCGCTTGTTATAAGCAATCAGGCGCAAAAATGATCGTAGGCCCGGTAAGTTTTTATGATGAAAAAACAATTTTTGAAAAAATGCAAAGCCTGGAATTTATGTCATTAATAGCATGCGGAGGAGGTTCATTGTATTTTAATAAAGCGATTATGTGCAATGGCGCGAATTTGGCGTATACAAAACAAATATTTAACGAAGTAAACGGTTATGAAGGTATTGATGATATTGCTTCCGGTGATGATGTATTGCTAATGTATAAAATACAACAGTGCTATCCAAAAGGAATACATTTTTTGAAACACACTGATGCTATTGTATATACGAAAGCAAAATCAACCTTAAAAGAATTTATTGAACAACGTAAACGATGGGCTTCAAAAGGTTTTAAAATTTTAAATACTGAAACAAAATACGTTTCGTTAATTGTATACCTATTTAATTGTGTGTTGATAGTATTGATAACAGGCTTTTTCTGTTTACCAACTACCTCGTTGCACCTTATTTTTTTTGAAATTAGTCTTATTATTATTGGAATTAAATGTATTATTGATTTTTTGTTATTATTTTTAGCTGCATCTTTTTTTAAAAAGAAAATTTTTTTGGTTTATTTCCTGCCCGAGCAATTTATTTACATACTTTATATAGTGGTGGTAGGACTATTTGGGATTAAAAGGAAATACAAATGGAAAGACAGAAATATAAATTAATGAATGGCTAAAAAAGACGATAGTTATTCACATTCATTATCCTATTATGCCTGGCAGCGATTAAAAAAAAACAAGCTCGCCATGTTTGGTTTGATTGTGATAGGTTTGTGTATGTTATTAGCTATTTTAGGATTTGTAATCACTCCCGATTGTACTCCTGACGCAAATGATCAATTATTAGAACTTTCAAAAAAACCGCCCGGGTTTAAAGCAAAAATCCTCCAAATCCGTAAAAACGAACCCTCTCATAAAGCCAACTTTTTTTATAAAATGTGCTTTGGCGAAATAAGCGATTACCATTCAATACCCTTTGACGAATTTTGTTATGAAGGAAATGATATTATAGTTAGGGAATATACCGGTAATCCGAAACGGATGGGTACCGAAATAAAATACAATCTTGCGGAAGCGGTATATGCCATTAATTACAATGCACCATTTGTAAATGATATTGAAAAGGGCTATGTGGAATTCTACGAGTTTGGAAACGATCAGAAAATAAAAAAAACGGTGAAGGAACTGCGCGATGAAATTGAAAAAAATAATATTATAACAAAAAAATACATTTTAGGCACCGACCCAGCAGGGCGGGATCTATTAAGCCGCTTGATGATCGGCACACGTGTATCATTTTCGGTTGGTTTTGTATCTGTATTTATTTCAATTGTAATTGGAATTCTGATGGGCGCTTTGGCTGGATATTACAGGGGAAGGGTGGATGATGTGATCATCTGGTTTATAAATGTGGTATGGTCAATACCTACTTTACTATTGGTAATAGCAATTACCATGGCACTGGGAAAAGGTTTCTGGCAAGTGTTTGTTGCAGTAGGTTTAACAATGTGGGTAGAGGTAGCACGTGTTATTCGTGGACAAATCATGAGTTTGCGTGAAAAAGAATTTGTTGAAGCAGGTAGAGCATTGGGATTTACTAATTTCCGGATCA
>JBBSPS010000137.1:0-11050 GCA_038258655.1 Bacteroidia bacterium | reverse complement strand
TGTCGGGGTGCACATCCAAACATAAATCATTAGGATCATTGGGTTGTTCGTGCGGGAACTTACCTATAATGTGTCCAGCAATAGCGTTCCCAAATTCGTAGCCATAGTGCTTTGCTAAGTTGGTAGCGTAATTGAAAAATTCGGCACCTGTAAGTTTAGTTTGTTTAAAATACCATGCATTCCCTTCGTGCCAAGCCACTTCTATATCTTTCTTTATTTTATGTTTTAATGAGTCGTTACCTAAAACATAGGTTCTTCCGAGATCTGCTTCCCAACCTTCAAAGATGGGATGAAAATCAAAAAAAAGTATGTCCCCTTCTTGGATTACAAGGTCTGGCGGATTTGAGATGTATGGTTGCAAGGTATTGATACCTGTTCTTACAATTTTTTTGCCCCAATGATTTTCTGCCCCAAAATTTTCCTTGCATACTTGCAAAATTTCGTCGCAAAGTTGCTTCTCCGTTTTTCCGGGAATTATTAAACCTTTATCTTCAATCGCTTTAAATAATTCTTTTGCTTTTTGTTCTGCGAGGAAAAGATTTTGTGTTGTTGCGTTCATAATTTTTTCTTTTAACCTTAAACTATTTCTTGTATTTCGTGAACTCCTATACAATGACCGATAACCATTGCTATACTTGGCGATGTTTACGGTTGAATATAGGATGTTTGAAGTTATTAGTATAACGTCTGTATATCACCCAGTGTTGATATTTCTTTTAATGTACGAATATGTTTTTTGTTTTGTAAAGCACTAAAGTAGAACATTTTTATCCAAAAACGTCCATCTTTAAAAAGAATGAAAATAGGTTATGTTTGTTCCTAACTCCTAATAGCTTCCTTAAAAGAAACGGAAGTAAGAATTTTATCCGTTGCCCCTACTCTACTTTGCACATAATGCTTTGCGATATGCGATGCCGTTTGCAAAACAGCTTTATCATTCAGTAATTGAAATATCTTTTCTAATTCAGTTGAATCTTTTACAGTAAATGCACCACCTAATCGTATCAACTCTTTTGCTTCTGTAAACTTTTGATAGTTGGGGCCAAAAATTATGGGCAAGCCAAAAGTTCCCGCTTCTAAAATATTATGTACCCCCTTTCCAAAGCCACCACCAATAAATGCGATAGTGCCATACTGATAAAGTGATGATAACATTCCGATATTATCAATAATTAAAACCTGTGCATCTTTTATATTTTGTTCGTTAGCCTTTGAGTATCTTATAATAGTTGAATTACTGAATTGCTGAATTATCGATTGGATATGAGCTTCATCGATTTCATGCGGTGCTATAATTAATTTGAAATTGGTTGTTGGTTGTTGGTTGTTAGTTATCAGTGGTTCTTGATTATTAAACCAATCTGCAATCAACTTCTCATCTTCTTTCCATGTACTTCCTCCTATCAATATTTTTTTATCTCCTGCAAATTGTTTTACCAAATCAATTGTTTTTACATTTTTTGAAATCTCAAAAACTCTGTCAAATCGCGTATCTCCAGTTACTAATGTATTTGTAAATCCGATTGATCTCAATAGTTCAGCCGATCTTTCATCCTGCAAATAAAAATGCGTAAAACACTTTAATTGTTTCCGGAACCATGAACTATAACTTTTAAAAAAATAATGATCCTCCCTGAAAATGCCACTCACTAAGTAGGTTGGAATATTTCGTTTTTGTAATTCATTCATATAATTGAACCAAAATTCATACTTCACAAAAAAAACAGCTTGCGGTTTTACTAATTCAATAAATTTTCGAGCGTTGCTGGGAGTATCTATCGGTAAATAAAAAATGTAATCAGCACCTGCATAATTTTTCCGGACCTCATATCCTGATGGAGAAAAAAAAGTTAAAAGGATTTTAGATGTTGGATATTGTATCTTAAACTTTTCAATCAAAGGTCGTCCTTGCTCAAATTCACCCAGAGAAGCGCAATGAAACCAAATAAGTGATGAGTGATGAGTGTTAAGTGATGAGTGATGAGTGTTAAGTGATGAGCGATGAGCGATGAGCGATGAGTGAATTTTCTGGAAAATATTTTTCCTGCCGATGATCCATTGTTTCGCTTTTAAATTAAACAGCGACGCGATGCGTATTGCCAACAAAAAAAAATAAATGGAAAATGTATATATATATTTCATTTGTTAAGTATCCCTTTTCTCCAGCCTATCCTGAGCTTGTCGAAAGAGATAGGGCTGTGGTAAGGTGTATTAATACATATAATAATCAGATGGCGCTTTCTGATACAATGGTAAGATCCAGGCTATTTTAGCGCCATATAAAATATCAATCCGCTTTTGCGTATCCTGTTTCATTAATTCATAATCAAAACTTCTGCGGCTTTGAGTAAAGCCTTGCATACATTCTAATCCAAAATAAAAATTAAGAAATCGATTATTACTTAAATATAAATAACCTAAATTCTCACTCAGCAAAAGCCCATTCGATAATCGGTCATACCCTTTTTTATATTTTTTTGATAACTGAGGCACATTATTACCTATCGTTTCAATACGTATTTTATGTTGTATAAAACCCAAACCTATGTTGAAAATAATTCCGGAATTAGGGTTCGGTTTTTTAAATGCGAACATTCTGCCTGCCGTTGCGGATACGGTGAATCCCCGTTCCCATAAACGAACATCGGCAAAATCGCCGTTTTTAGAAATGATAGTAGAAAGTGATGTAGCAATACTATCAAATAAATTATCTTTCACTTTTTTTCCAAAGAAATAACTTCCATTGACGCCAAACGTCCAATAACTGCGGGTCTTAAAATCAACATTTAATTGCAGCATGGAATTATTGCCGAAACGTTTAATCATATCGCCTGCAGGTAAATAATATCCGCCTGAAATACCAAGCAATGGTGTGTAAATGGATGAATCCTTTACACTCACCTGCGCTAATAATCGGGCATTTGTAAAATAAAATAATGTAGCTATTACAAAAAAATTTTTCATATCATTTAAACTTTGCGAATATACGGGATAAAACCAAATAGCCCGCGTGAAAATTACCTGTCCCATTTTGTATTATTTCACTATATTCGCAATCTTAATTAACACTAAAAATAGAATGGAAAAAGCGGTAAAAAAAATTCAGATGGTTGACTTAAAAAGTCAGTACGAAAAAATAAAAACGGAAGTGGATGGTGCTATACAAAATGTATTGAATAACACCACATTTATAAATGGCCCGGAAGTAAAAGCGTTTCAGGCAGAATTAGAAAAATATCTTGGCGTTAAAAATGTAATTCCATGTGCCAATGGCACTGATGCCTTGCAAATAGCCATGATGGCGCTTGGTCTAAAACCCGGAGATGAAATTATAACCGCGGATTTTACCTATGTTGCAACAGCCGAAGTAATTGGCTTATTAGGTTTAAAACCGGTATTGGTAGATGTACTACCGAACACATTTGATATTGATGTAAATGCAGTTGAAAAAGCGATCACACCAAAAACAAAAGCCATTGTACCGGTTCATTTATTCGGACAGTGCGCTAATATGGAAGCTATCATGGCACTTGCTAAAAAACACAATTTATATGTAATTGAAGATGTGGCGCAAGCAATCGGCGCTGATTATTCATTTTCTGATGGAACTAAGAAAAAAGCAGGAACTATTGGAACCATTGGCTGTACTTCTTTCTTCCCTTCAAAAAATTTAGGTTGTTATGGTGATGGCGGGGCAATTTTTACAAATGATGATACACTTGCTGCAAAGATCCGAATGATCGCGAATCATGGACAGTCAGTGCAGTACGTACATGATTCGATTGGAGTAAACTCTCGTTTGGATAGTATTCAGGCTGCAATCTTAAGAATTAAATTGCGCGACCTTGATAATTATGCTGCCGCTCGTAATAAAGCTGCAAGCTATTATGATAACGCATTTGCAAACCATCCGAAATTAAAAATACCGGCACGTGCCAACTATTCCAATCACGTTTTTCATCAATATACCTTGCAATTAAATGGTGTGGATAGGAACGCATTTCGTGAATTCCTTGCAGGCAAAGATATTCCGGCGATGATCTACTACCCTATTCCATTGCATTTACAAAAAGCATATACTGACCCACGTTACATAGCAGGTGATTTTCCTGTAACAGAAAAACTTTGTGCATCAGTTGTTTCATTACCAATGCATACCGAATTAGACGAAGAAACATTGAAATACATTACTGATTCGGTTTTGGAATTTGTTAACCCTTCATAACCTCTCCTAAAGATGAGGAATATGGTACGACAAAAAAATGAAAATACATCTATTTAAATAATTTTTTAACCATTAATATTTCTCTTCCCTTCAAGGAAGAGATAGGGAAAAGCAATTATGAACATAACAGTTGTAGGAACAGGATACGTAGGATTGGTAACGGGCACTTGCCTTGCCGAAACAGGTAACCATGTTATTTGTGTTGACATCAATAAAGACAAAGTTGAAAAGATGCAATCGGGTGTAGTTCCTATATATGAGCCGCATTTAGATCAGTTGTTTGAACGTAATATTAAACAAGGAAGATTAACTTTTACTACAAATCTGGCTGAAGCAATTGAAAAAGCGAAAATTATTTTTTTAGCGTTACCAACTCCGCCGTGTGAAGATGGTTCCGCTGATCTAAGCTATATACTTGGTGTTGCCGATGACTTAGGTAAATTAATTAAAGAGTATAAAGTAATTGTAGATAAAAGTACAGTACCTGTCGGTACCGCTGATAAAGTACGTGCAGCCATCGCCAAAAATGCGAAAGTAGAATTTGATGTAGTATCCAATCCTGAATTTTTACGTGAAGGTTTTGCAGTAGATGATTTTTTAAAACCTGATCGGGTTGTGATAGGCACTAGTTCAGAAAAGGCACGTAAAACAATGGAAGAGCTTTACAAGCCTTATGTCCGCCAAGGAAATCCAATTGTTTTTATGGATGAAAAATCCGCTGAATTAACCAAATATGCAGCCAACGCTTTTTTAGCGACCAAAATCACGTTCATGAATGAGATCGCTAACCTGTGCGAAAAATTAGGAGCTGATGTAGATGCAGTTCGTATTGGAATTGGCTCAGACGAAAGAATCGGTAAACGTTTTTTATTTCCCGGTATCGGATATGGTGGTAGTTGCTTTCCTAAGGATGTTCAGGCATTAGCAAAATCTGCGGATAATGTTAATTATGAGTTCAAAATATTAGATGCAGTGATGGATATTAACAACAAACAAAAAACCATTATTGTTCCAAAGATCAAAGAGCATTTTAAAGGGAATTTAAAAGGAAAAAAAATTGCATTATGGGGACTGGCTTTTAAGCCTGATACAGATGATATCCGCGAGGCGCCTGCATTGTATATTATTGATGAGCTTTTGAAAGAAGGCGCTGATATTGCCGCGTATGATCCGGAAGCGATGAACAATGTCCGTAACTTAATTGGTGACAAAATTTCGTATACAATAGATGAGTATGATGCTTTGCGCGACGCGGATGCTCTGTTAATTGCAACGGAATGGAGTTTATTCCGTACTCCCGATTTTGAAAAAGTATCATCACTGTTAAAAAACAAAGTGATTTTTGACGGGCGTAATTTGTATGGCATTCAGCAAATGAAAGAGCTCGGTTATTCCTATTATAGCATTGGAAGAGAAGCTGTAAAATAAATACGAAATACAAAAAGGCAAGGTGCAAACATACATTTCAATATTAAGAGGGATAAATGTAAGCGGGCACAAAATGATAAAAATGGACACATTAAAAAAAATGTTTTCAGACCTGAATTTTAAAAATACCCAGACTTACATTCAAAGCGGAAATATAATTTTTCAAGCTAAGAAAACCCAACACCAAGATCTGGAAAAAAAAATAGCAAAAAAAATAATTGAAGAATTTGGTGTTGAAGTGCCCGTTTTGGTGAAAGAATTAGATGAGATGGCCTATGTTTTGACTAATAATCCTTTTATAAGTAAGAGAAGTGAAGATATAACCAAGCTTCACGTAACTTTTTTATCAGAAGAGCCTGAATCTGGAACCATTGAAAAAATAAAAGGCGGACAATACGCTTCTGACGAATTTATTTTAACAGGAAAAACAGTTTATTTATTTTGCCCCAATGGTTATGGTAATACTAAATTGACTAATACTTTTTTCGAAAATAAACTAAAAGTCATAGCTACTACAAGAAATTGGAAAACAACAACCCAGTTAGTTGAGATTGCAAGGAACACTTCTAACAATTAAAATATACTATTGACTAATTACGAATTAAAAAATAAAAAAAGTGAGTAAAAAAAGAGTTCTGATTACAGGCGCGGCAGGTTTTTTAGGTTCACACCTTTGCGATCGGTTTATTAAAGAAGGTTATCATGTAATTGGCATGGACAACTTAATTACGGGCGATCTAAAAAACATTGAACATTTAATGAAGCTGGAACATTTTGAATTTTACCATCACGATGTTTCCAAATTTGTTTTTGTTCCCGGCGGCCTGGATTATATTTTACACTTTGCTTCACCGGCCTCACCAATTGATTATTTAAAAATTCCTATTCAAACATTAAAAGTGAGTTCTTTGGGAACGCACAATTTGCTTGGATTGGCTCGTATTAAAAAAGCACGCATACTGGTTGCTTCCACTTCTGAGGTATATGGCGACCCGATGGTACATCCTCAAACAGAAGAATATTGGGGCAATGTAAATCCTGTTGGTCCGCGCGGTGTTTATGATGAAGCGAAACGTTTTATGGAAGCCATAACAATGGCTTATCATACGTATCATAATTTAGAAACCCGTATTGTCCGTATTTTCAATACCTACGGCCCACGCATGCGCCTGAATGACGGACGTGTATTACCTGCATTCATAGGTCAAGCATTACGTGGCGAGGATCTTACCATGTTTGGTGATGGTTCTCAAACCCGTTCATTCTGTTATGTAGATGACCTAGTAGAAGGTATTTACCAGTTGTTGATGAGTAATTATACACAACCTCTAAACATTGGTAACCCAAGTGAAATCACCATTAAACAATTTGGTGAGGAAATTATTAAACTGACAGGGACATCACAAAAATTAATATCAAAACCATTACCACAAGATGATCCCAAACAACGTAAACCGGATATCACCAAAGCAAAGGCAATTTTAGGATGGGAGCCAAAAGTTAATCGTGCCGAAGGTTTAAAGATCACCTATGATTATTTTAAATCCTTGTCAAAAGAAGAACTGAACAAAACAGAACACAGAAGTTTTGCTTAACTCACAACTACAACACACAATCTGCTCTTGAAATACAAACGAATGCCCATAGAAATTGAATCTCCTGAACAATTGGGCTACAACACTATTGAATGCAATCTTGCTGAAAGCTCAATGAATGATGCGATATTCAATGATCTAAAATTAGATTTAACTAATCTTATTCTTTGTTATAGCGACCACCTTGGTAAACCTGAATTACGGGAATTAATTGCGGCTGAACATACTGATCTATCAACTAATGATGTATTGATAACGCCGGGAGCTGCTGCTGCACTGTTTATTATAGCAACCTCTTTATTGGATAAAGAAGATCATTTAATTGTAGTACGTCCTAATTATGCCACTAACATTGAAACACCAAGAACTATTGGCTGTGAAATTGATTTTGTTGACCTGAAATTCGAAGATAATTTCCAGCCGGATATTCAATTGATACAGTCGTTGATAAAACCCAATACACGTTATATCAGTATCACAACTCCCCACAATCCTACAGGAACAGTTATTTCAGAAAAATTCCTTTTAGAATTAATTCAATTAGCAGAAACAAACAATTGTTATTTATTGGTGGATGAAACGTATCGTGATCTAACATTGGGCAATAAATTACCACTTGCCGCTTCTTTATCCGCAAATGCAATAAGTGTATCATCTGTATCTAAAACATATGGCTTGCCTGGTATTCGCATTGGTTGGGGGATCACCAAAAATAAAAAATTACAAGAATTATTTTTAGCCGCTAAAGAACAAATATTTATATGCAACTCCGTGATAGATGAGGAAATAGCTTATCAGTTTCTTCAACAAAAACAAAAATCCCTACCTGTTATCCAACAAAAAATAAAAAATAATTTTGAATTGGTTACCAACTGGATGGAACAAAATTCTGCTATGGAATGGGTAAAGCCGCAGGGAGGTGTAGTTTGTTTTCCCAGGATAAAACAGGAAATAAAAATTGATACCAATAAATTTTATGATCTCCTTTATAACAAATATAAAACCCTTGTAGGGCCCGGCCATTGGTTTGAAATGGACAAACGATATATGCGTATCGGCTACGGATGGCCTGACAGTAAAGCACTTCTAAAAGGACTAAATAACATTTCGCTTGCATTAAAGGATGTTACACAGTAACATTTCTTTTTATCAATCCCTTATAGTTCAAGGAATTTTCTATTTTTGTGCTGATAATTTTTATTAAAAATGGAACAAAACTTTTTCGCACACCCAACCTCTATAATTGACGAAGGTTGTAAGATAGCCAAAGGCGTTAAAATATGGCATTTTTCACATATCATGCCCAATTGTACCATTGGCGAAAACTGCAATATCGGTCAAAATGTAGTAATTTCTCCCGGTGTTGTTTTAGGCAAAAATGTGAAAATACAAAATAACGTTTCTATATACACAGGAGTTACCTGTGATGATGATGTGTTTCTGGGCCCTTCAATGGTATTTACTAATGTGATCAATCCACGCAGTGCTATCAATCGCAAAAATGAATATGCTAAAACCCATGTTGGCAAAGGTGCATCCATTGGCGCAAATGCGACTATCGTATGCGGTCACAACATTGGGGAATATGCATTTATTGGAGCGGGTGCCGTGGTTACTAAAAACGTTCCACCCTACTCCCTTTGGGTTGGAAATCCTGCCAAACAAATGGGTTGGATAAGTGAATACGGACATCGTTTACAATTTGATAAAACCGGAACTGGTATTTGTGAAGAGAGTAAAGAAAAATATAAATTAGAAGGAAGTAAAGTGAGCAAAATAGGTTAAACAAGTTAAATCAGGCTATGCCTAATTTAACCATTCAACCCAATTAACTATTATTTGATGTATGAGTAAAATAAAATTCGCTGTAATTGGTCAAGGGCACATCGGTAAACGACATGCTGAAATGATTCGTAGAAATCCGGAAGCGGAATTAATTGCTGTTTGTGACATTCTTCCAAAAGAACAAATAGGGTTAACCGAACTGAAAGAAAAATTTTATTTGTCTGTCGATGAATTACTTACAAAACATCCTGAAATAGAAGTAGCCAATATTTGCACGCCCAACGGATTGCACGCTCAGCATTCATTAGCTGCACTTGAAGCAGGAAAAAATATTGTGTGTGAAAAACCCATGGCGCTTCATAAAGCGGATTGCGAATCTATTATTTTTAAAGCATTGCAAGTGCACAAAACGGTTTTTTGTGTGATGCAAAACCGCTATTCCCCACCATCGGTATGGTTAAAAAAAATTGTAGAAGAAAAAATTATTGGGGATATATATATGGCTCAACTCAACTGCTATTGGAACCGGGATGAACGTTATTATAAAAAAGGCGGATGGAAAGGCTTACAGAAATTAGATGGAGGAACATTGTTCACACAATTTTCCCACTTTATAGACATTATGTATTGGCTGTTTGGCGATCTAAAAGATATTCAGGCAAAATTCAATGATTTTAACCATGCTGACTTAACTGAATTTGAAGACAGTGGTTTTGTGAATTTCAATTTCGCAAATGGCGGAATGGGAAGTATCAATTATTCTACCTCTGTTTGGAACACTAATTTAGAAAGTAGCTTAACCATTATCGGAAGCAAAGGAAGTGTAAAAGTAGGCGGACAATATATGGATAAAGTAGAATATTGTAATATTAAAGATTATACACTTCCTGAACTGGCCCCTACCAATCCTGCTAATGATTATGGTGCTTATAAAGGTTCTGCCAATAATCATAATTATATTATCGAAAATGTAATTGATACGTTAAAAGGCAGAACTATACTTACTACCAATGCTATGGAAGGATTAAAAGTGGTTGAAATAATTGAACGGGTTTATGCACTTAGAAAAAAAAGCAGAAAAAATTAATTATTTGTAGTTTGTAGTTTAAATAATAGGATGGCAACCATAAAACAATTTGAAGATTTAGAAATTTGAAAATTAGCAAGAAAAGCTTTCCAATAATATTTTTGTTTTAACGGAAAAAGTCAATTTTAAAAAAGATTTTGGTACACGAAATCAGATTAGGAATTCAAGTAACCCTGTAATGGATAACATTGCTGAATAATTAAATGATGAGTGTTATGACTTAGCGAGAAAAATTAACAAATAGGATATAAGAGGTAAAAAATTAAAAATACAACTGAAGTAAACAACAAACAACGAACTCATAAAATGATAGACAAAATAAAAAAAAAAAAAGCTACAATCGCTGTCATCGGCCTTGGATATGTAGGCTTACCAATAGCTTTGGCTTTCGCGAAAAAAGGAAAAGTAATTGGTTTTGACATCAATGAGGAACGTGTAAAAATGATGCAAAAAAATATTGACCCGTCACAAGAATTAACTGCTAAAGATTTTGAAGGTTGCGATATAGAATTCACTGCATCCATAGATGTATTAAGACAAGCCAATTTTCTTATCGTTGCTGTCCCCACTCCTATTGATGAGCATAACCTCCCTGATTTAAAACCATTATTAGGCGCGTCAAGGTCAGTTGGTAAAGCTCTAAAAAAAGGTGATTATGTTGTTTATGAATCTACTGTTTATCCAGGTTGTACTGAAGAAGATTGCATCCCTGTGTTAGAAGCAGCGTCAGGATTAAAATTCAAAACAGATTTTAAAGTTGGATATTCCCCTGAACGAATTAATCCGGGAGATAAAGAACATACCATCACAAAAATATTAAAAGTAGTTTCAGGCTGCTCGGCTGAATCGCTTGAAACAATTGCCGAAGTATATAAAATAATTGTTGAGCCGGGTGTTCACAAAGCGGCATCTATTAAAGTTGCGGAAGCT
>JBBSPS010000136.1:0-11065 GCA_038258655.1 Bacteroidia bacterium | reverse complement strand
CTGCAATAATATTCCTGATACTATAAGTATTTTGGTTACAGCAGGCAAAAAAGATTTTTATGAATACAAAAAAGTGATGCCTACTATTAACCGTTCCATTGATGTGTTTAAACAAAATGGTGTTGATCCTTGGTATGCGCAAGCTATATTATTAATTGAGAGTCCCGGAAAAATGAATACAAAGTCGGGAGTTGGGGCCAATGGTCCATTTCAATTGATGAAAGCAGTTGCACGTAAACAAGGTTTAATTGTAAATGGTAAAATAGATGAACGAACAAATATCGAAAGATCCGCGTATGGAGCCTCCCGTTTACTTAGTCGTATTTGTATCCCGTATGTACGTACAATGCTTGACAGTGCGCATTTACAATACAATGAAACCGATCTGTGGTTTCGCTTGTTAGTATTACATGCATACCATGCAGGCGCGGGAAATGTTGCGGGAGTTATTCGTAAGATACATCCTTGCGAAGGTGGAATGCCTTTGATACAGCAAGTTTGGCAAACAACGTATAACGGATTTAAAAACGCGTCACAAAATTATTCGCAGTTGGCATTAGCGGCATTTTGTAATTTTGATCAATTGGTGATACAACAAAAAGATTCAGTTTATTTGATTGATGGCGATCGTATGTTACATGCATATACTTCTTGTAAATGTGCTCCTTATGATGCTTGTAGCTATTTGGGCAATTGTATCGCTAAATATGAAAGCGACCTGTTGAATGGCACAATCCCATTCGATTATTTTATGACGAAAATAAAAACAGTTGAAGTTGAATTGAGTGGATTAACTCCATTTAAGTATCCAAAAAGCGATGAACAATTTAATGGCATTGGTTTTCAGTTATTGAAAGCACATAAAACGCAAGAAGCATTCAAATTATTTAAACTAAATGAAAGTAATTACCCTGATTCATGGAGTGTGTATCATGGTTTGGGGGAGACCTACCGCTTAATGGGACAAAAATCATTGGCACTAACCAACTACAAGAAATCGTTGCAACTCAATCCTAATAATGAACTCAGCCAACGTGGCATTGTGAGATTGTCGGGTAAATAATTTTCACCTTTCTTTTTATCGTAAATAACGTAAAGAAAATACGCAGAGAATGCAACGTATTTTAAATGAAGTTTCCCGACCTTTCGAAATTTTTTTTAGTATTTTCCGTTTAATTATTTACGTACGATTACAGATCCCTTTAAAAGGACAATACTCGCAGTTAGCAAGTTCGGTAGTTTGAAGAAATGGGAGGGAAGGGTCAAAAATATCTTTTAGTAATTGTTTTAATTGCATTTCAAATTCATTTAAAACAGATGTGTTCAAAAGCTCACTGTTATTTACTTTCACTGTTTTTAAACCAATACTCAATTCACGGAAAGTAATAATACCAGAAATAATATTCTCAGTAATCGAAGGATTCATTTTTTGATACATATAGGCGTACATCAATAACTGAAAACTTTTTGCCAGACTACTATCTGTCCGTATTTCATTCCAGTCAACCAATTTCAATTCTTTATTTGTCACTACCCCGGTTTTATAATCTACAATGCGCGTAATTTTTCCAATACTATCAATGCGATCAGCCTTGCCTTTAATTTTAATTTTTTCAGAGTCAACAGTAATAAAAGTTTCCAGCTCTTGCTCCAATGCTTTTATAATGATCGGCTGACTTATTTTTTCAGATCTATTGATCGTTTCAATTTCAGCGGCTAAAAAATTAGTAATGAATTTAAGTGCTACTTTCAGCGTTAATAAATTCTTTCCGTAACCCATTTCACTTTTGCTATATTCTTTTTCAAATGCAGAAATAGTGAATGATTCTACATTTTTTTTTATTTCTTTAATATTAGCGACTGTAATTTTTTTACCAGTAAAAGGTAAAAATAATTTTTCCAATATTTCATGAATAACATTTCCTAACATATCGGCACCTATCGTTTCTTCTACTTCTTTAGCCTCTTTTAATCCCGCAATGGCGTGAAAATAAAATTGCAAGGAACAGTTCCGATATTTATTCAGTAGTGATGGCGAAAATCCATATTCCGCTTTTGCTTTAAGCGTTTCTATAATTGCGGGTGTTTTTTCAATGATGATCTTATTCTCTTTATTCGTAGAGGTGATAGGAATGTTCACTAGTTTTTCTGTGATTACCACATTCGGATTTATTTTTGGTAATTCATAGATCAACTGTGTTAAAAAGCGGCTTTTTTCACCACTTCCTAATGCATCACTTTCTGTATTGTATAATAAATAAATAGTAGTAGCACGTTGTAACAGGCGGTAAAAATGATAAGCAAAGATTGCATCTTTATCACTATAAACAGGTAATCCAAAAACTCGTTTTAACTCAAAAGGAATAAATGAGTTAGCTGATTTACCGGATGGTAAAATATCTTCATTACAAGAAAGTAAGATCACATTTTCAAAATCAAGTGTCCGTGTTTCAAGCATTCCCATTACCTGCAAGCCCATTAATGGTTCGCCATAAAAGGGTAAGGTGGTACTTCGTATAATTTGATTTAATATATTTCGTAATGTTTTTAAATCGCTGATGGAAGAAGGATAATCCATCATCAATGTGTGAATACGTTTAATAATTTTGGTGAAAGCAAACAGGTATTCTAATTCTAAATTCGCTTTATTTTCACCTTGTTTATTTTGCTGCGCAACGATGGTATTTTTTAATGTGTCAATTAAATAATGGACACACGCCAATGCATCATCGGGTTGTTGCCAGTGTTTAAAAACAGGTAATAACAATGCAAACTCATCCGCACAATTTGTTTCAACGGCTATTTTTTCTAGTGTAGAAACTCCTGCAAACACTATGTTTCTCTTTTGAATAATTTGCACAAGAGATTTTATACTATGACTATCACCTATTTCCGACAATGCAAAGGCAGTATACGGGTGACTTAATAGTTTAATGATATCGGTATGATAATAACTATAAGGAATTTTGCCTTTACTTAATTTTAATGCGTTTTCGTGTAAACTAAAAACCAAATCAAAATATCCCGCAACAGGTGTATTCTTTAAAGGATAACCCATTGTTACGTTAATCTCTTCCAGATTATCTGGTAAAGAATGTAAAACAGGAAACAATAAATTTTCATCAGCAAGTACTAGAGCTGTATTTTGTAAACGAGGATCTGTTTTTTTTATGTCACTTACTAAACTACCGGCGACTTTTGCTTGTGCTACATTTTTTGCTGCACCAATAACAGTGATGAATTTTTTTTCTGTTGAAAGGAGTTGTTCTTCAAACACAACGGAACGATCTTTAAATTTTTTGAATGTTCCAAATTCATTGTACCTGCGAATAAAACGCCCGGCTTCCTGATTAGGACTATTGATGTAATACGCATCGGTATCCCAGATGATTTCTGCTTTATCAAGAATTAATAATTTTTCGATAATAGATTCTTCCGCTTTATTGAGCGCATTGAAACCGGCAAAAATAATTTTTTTCCAAGCATATTTGGTGATCCGTTCTTCCAGTTTTTCAGATACAATTCGATAAGCCAATCCTTGATATGCCTGATGTTTGGAAAGTAATCGTTTTGAAAAATCGGGATAATATTCCCCTAAGGATTTCCAGAATTCCAAATACTTTTTTTGAAAATCGGTAAGTCCTTCTTCATTATTAAGGCTCCAAGATTCCAATTCTTTAATATCTTTTAAATTGCCGAATAATTGTGAAGCGTTTACCAAATAACTGTCAATTTCATTAAAATCGCTCAATAAAATTTGTCCCCATTTACTGAATTCGTCAAAACTTTCAAGTTCTTTTTTGCTTTGTTTTTTTATTGTTTCATATAATTCAAATAATAGAGTAGTGGAATCAGCAATTTCCAATTCTGCAAGTAATGCGACAAAGTCTTCAGTTGCATAAATTTCTGGTGGCCAAAAGGTCTTTTTTAGGTGTTTGGATAAATGAGTTTTTAAAAACAATCCTGACCTACGATTTGGAAGCACAATGCATAAATCGCTGATATTATCTCCGTATTTATCGCATACATATTTTACCGTTTTCTCGAGGAAGGATTGCATTTTACGAAGGTAAAAATATATTGGGATTATTGCCTGTGGGATGGCACATTCTGTCCAAAAAATAATTACTTTTGCTCATCGTGACTTTTAAATAAAAATACGAAAAACTCCATAAAAGATTTGTTTATTAAGCCTTTTAAAAGTAATGAATATAGAGAAACGCATAAGTGAATTGTTGTATGAGCATGATTGTGTAATTGTGCCTCAATTGGGTGGTTTTGTGGCGAATTATGCGCCTGCTAAAATCCATCCAACGCAACATATATTTACTCCGCCTTCAAAAAACATTGTTTTTAATAAAAACCTTACCAATAACGACGGGCTTTTAGCAAATCATGTTGCTAGAAATGAAAATACTGATTATCCTAAAGCTCTCAAATATGTTGCTGATTTTGTAGATATCACTCATGCACAATTAAAAAAAGGTGTAAAAGTAAAATTGGATGAAGTAGGAAGCTTATTCTTAGATGTGGAACGTAATATCCAGTTTGAACCCGCTACTACTAATTATTTGTTGGATGTGTTTGGTTTAACGCAGTTTCAATCACCTGCTATTAAACGGGGTAATATAAGTAAACGAATAGAAAAAGAATTTAAAGATCGTAGCGCGATACCTGCTGAAAAGAAAAAAATAAACATTAAACGTTATATAGCATTAGCAATTGCTATGCCTTTGATCTTTGGGATGATTTGGATTCCTTTGAAAACAGATCTTTTGAAAAATATTAATTATTCTAATTTAAACCCTTTTTCCTCCAAAGAGATTTCAAAAAATAATAATGAAAATTCTGTCAAATCTATAACACCTGTTGCTATCAGTAAAGATACTGTGAATCATACTATTCCTAAAACAGCTGAAAATCCTTTGCAACCGGTAACGGTTACTATGATTGATAATGTAGCTGATGTTGTAAAAGCAGATACTACAAAAGTGGTGATGAATAGTCTAGTGAATAATGCAGATTTTAAGTTTCATTTAGTTACAGGTTGCTTTCAGATACAAGAGAATGCCATCAATTTTGTAAAAACGTTAAACCAGCAAAATTTAGATGCCGCAATTATTGGTCAGAATAAGGATGGCTTGTATATGGTGAGTTGTGGTAACTATGCTACTCGTAAGGAAGCGTACAACCAATTGGATCAACTTCACAAGATCAAACCGGACGCATGGCTTTATAAGAATTAGTTCTTATGATCAAATCTTTAATCAATGGAATCAGGTCTTATAAAAACTGATCAGACTGAAAAATCAGATGTCCCGATTCTCGTAGAAAGTAAATTCTCAAAATTTATCCGGGCAAAAGGAATTTATGTAGCAATGGTAACTACATCATTAGGTTTGTTTACTGGTCTTCCACTTATTTTTTGGCTTTCATCAGTAACTGTTATCAGCATTGGGGGGTTGTTTATATTTTTATTTACTTGTGGGATACTTGGTTTGATTCAATGGCGTTTTGTGAGAGACTTACTTGATATGGAATATCATCATTTTACTATGTACGCATTTACAGGATTTGGAATGTGTTTGATCAATTTTATTTTATTAGTGAATTATAATATAAGGATAAACACCTATTCACAAACATTTGAAATAGCAAGAATAAGTGTGTTTGATAGGAATTTTGATGTAACGCTTGAAGGAGATCATCATATAGCTCTCGAAAGAGGTTTAGGGAATTACATGGAGAGGAATTATGATCTGGTTCCTACAGGAAAAAAACTTACTGTAACATTTGAAACAGGCTTGTTTGGCATGGATATAATACGTGATTGTAAATTTAATTGAGTTAATTTTAGTGTGAATTTGTGCGTTGTCAGTTTCTCGATAATATTGAAATGACATCGCATGTATAACCTTTGCAGGTAAATGGTATATAGATTAGAATCCACTTAAGGGAACATTTTTAGCTATATCTACAGGAAAACTTTTTTTAATAAATAATTTTCCGGCTTTTAAATTTCCTTTCAATCCAATTTTTGCATTTTTACTTTTTGCCAATGCCATCAACTTAGGCAAGTCGTTTAAACTGATAGAGGAAAAATCTGATTGTATGTTGAAAATATAAGTTTGTTCTGAATTGGCTTTTATCCGTACATTTTTTGATAAGTTCGCTTTACCGGCATCCATTCCATTCAGCGTTGCATCCAGATCCGATTTGTAAATAGTGAACGATCTATTATTCGGATTTTTAATACGTACAGTAATTTCCGCTTCAACACCTTGTTGGGACATGCTTGTAACCTTTACATTTTCTATGCCCATGAATGTTACATCCTGGTAATCTCCGCAGGAAATAAATATCGAAGAACAAAGAAGGAAGAAAATATATTTTTTCATTTACTTAACTCTGCATAATATTTATAAAAATACGGAATGGTTTCAATCCCTTTTAAATAATTGAATACCCCATAATGTTCATTTGGTGAATGGATAGCATCTGAATCCAAGCCAAAGCCCATTAATACAGAATCCAATCCTAATTCGGATTTAAACATGGCAACAATAGGAACACTTCCGCCGCTGCGAACAGGCACAGGTTTTTTACCGAAGGTAATTTCCATTGCTTTGCTCGCTGCTTTATATGCAACGGAACTGCTTGATGTAACTACCGGCTCACCACCATGATGCGCGGTAACTTTTACCTTAACGGATTTTGGTGCGATGCTTTTAAAATAGTTCGTAAAAAGTTCAGTGATTTTTTCGCTGCTTTGGTTTGGAACCAAACGCATGGAAATTTTCGCATTAGCTTTTGACGCGATAACAGTTTTTGCCCCTTCGCCTGTATAACCACCCCAAATACCATTTACATCCAATGTAGGGCGAATGGAATTACGCTCATTTGTTGTGTATCCTTCTTCGCCCTGAACATCAGAAAGGTCCAATGATTTTTTATATTCCTCCAAACTGAATGGGGCTTTTGCCATTTCAGCACGTTCCTCAGTACTTAATACTTCTACATCATCATAAAATCCGGGGATGGTGATATGATTTTTTTCATCTTTCATCTTCGCGATCATCTCACATAAAATATTGATAGGATTTGCTACAGCGCCGCCATATAAACCTGAGTGCAGATCACGGTTTGGGCCGGTTACTTCCACTTCCATGTAACTCAATCCACGTAAACCAACAGTGATGGAAGGAATATCATTCGCGATAATTCCAGTATCCGAAATTAAAATTACATCTGCTTTTAATTTCGCTTTGTTATTTTTTACAAATGTTCCAAGGTTATCGGAGCCAACTTCTTCTTCTCCTTCGATCATAAATTTTATATTACAAGGCAAACTATTTGTTTGCATCATGTATTCAAATGCTTTGATGTGCATATACATTTGTCCTTTATCATCACAAGCACCACGAGCATAAATTTTTCCATCTTTAATAACAGGTTCAAACGGCCCGGAGGTCCATAATTCAAGCGGGTCCGCAGGCTGGACATCATAATGGCCGTACATCAAAACCGTTGGTAATTTCGCATTAATTATTTTTTCGCCATATACAATGGGGTAACCAGCTGTTTGGCAAATTTCAACTTTATCAGCCCCTGCTGCGACTAATTTTTCTTTAACAACTTCCGCTGTTTTTATTACATCATTTTTATGTTTGGGATCCGCACTTACGGATGGGATCCTTAAAAGTTCAAAGAGTTCGCTTAGAAAACGGTCCTTGTTTTTCTCGATGTACGAAGTAATGCTTGTGCTTTCAGTTTTAGTGGTGCTCATGATATATATGTATTATTTTAAAAGGAACACAAATTTGCGATTAATTATTGATTGAAAATAGAAAATCTAGGTAAAAAATAGAAATAAAACTTAAACAATTAAAAAAGAACTGTATCTTTTTAAAGTTTTTGTATTATAAAGTATAATGCAATCTATACTATGAAAAAAAATTTTTTTATTTTTTGTTTCCTAATTCTAGGAACGATCGTTTATGGACAGGATCCTTCGTCACAGAAATATATTGGGCTTATAAAAAAAGCAGATACTTTTTATCGTGTAAAAAATTACAAGAGTTCTGCATTAACTTATTCTCAAGCATTTAAATTAAATCATTGGAAAGTGTCAATAGAAGACAGATACAATGCTGCTTGTGTATTTGCTTTAGCGGAAATGCCGGATAGCTCTTTTTTTTATTTGAATAATATTGCAATAACTGCCGACTATGCAAACTACCATCAAATTACAACTGACCATGATTTGCAATCGCTGCGCAAAGACAAACGATGGAAACAATTAATTGAAATTGTTAAACAAAATAAAGAAAAAGAAGAGGCTAAATTAAACAAACCTCTTATTCAGGAATTAGATAGCATTCGAATTGAAGATCAAAAATATCGATTAAAAATAAATGACATTGAAGTAAATTATGGGTTTGATTCCGAAGAGATGCAAGAACTTTTTAAAACAATTAATGAAAAAGATTCTATTAACTTAATAAAAGTAAAATATATATTAAACACCTATGGATGGCTTGGACCTGATGTTGTGGGTGATGAAGGTAATACCACGTTGTTTTTAGTGATTCAACATTCTGACCAAAAAACACAGGAAAAATATTTACCAATAATGAGAGAAACTGTAAAAAATGGAAAGGCACAAGCTAGTGATTTAGCACTTCTTGAAGATAGAGTTGCATTAAGGCAAGGCAAAAAACAAATCTATGGTAGCCAAATTATTAAAGATCCCAAAACCGGAAAAGATACACTTGCTCCTATAGAAAATTTTGTTAATGTTGACAAAAGAAGAGCTGCGGTTGGTCTTGGTCTATTAGAAGAATATGTGAAAAAATGGGGAATTGTTTATAAAACTAAGGCAATAAAAAAGGAAAGACAGTCAGAATTTTCGAATAGCGATTTTGCAACGGCAACGGAAATAAGAGATTCAATAATTGGTCCCATGAATGTTTCTAGTGGTTATGGCTCCCAATTAGATTTTAAAGTTAGTGAGGGTTATAAGGAGGAAAATTCTGCTTGGTTTAAGTTTACTATTGATTTTGACACTGTTATTACATTTGATATAGTACCAGAGAATCCGAAAGACGATTATGATTTTATTCTTTTCAAATGCCCTAAAGCTGATTGTATAAATAAAATTCAAACAAATGTAAAAAGACCGGATCGATGGTGTTTTAGTATTAATTATGACAAAAATGGCTCAACTGGTTTATCAGAATATGCTAGTAGTGCTTATTTAGGAGCTGGTCCTGGTTATGGCTATGTTTCTGGGTTACCGGTTAAAGCTGGGGAAACATGTTATTTAATGATTAATTTTCCTGAGAATTATCATAGAACACCTAAAGGATTTACTATTTATTTTTATAATTATTGGCCTAAAAAACCGAAAGAGCTAAAAACAAAACGCTCTGCAACTAATACATTACCTTCAAGAACACCGATAGTTTTGGAAAATGTTTTATTTGAGTTGAATAAAACGGTTTTATTAAAAGAATCATCCCTTGCACTTGACAAATTAGTTGATCAATTACAAACGGATAAAACAATGAAAATCGAAATAAAAGGACATACAGATAATACAGGTAATGAAATAGAAAATCAAAAACTTTCGGAAAGAAGGGCAAAAGCTATTGTTGATTATTTGGTTGCAAAAAATATTGATAAAAACCGCCTTTCTTTTAAAGGATTTGGTAGTAAACAACCTATAGCGTCTAATGATACAGAAGAGGGAAGAAAAAAAAATAGAAGAGTAGAGTTTTTTGTTATAGCGCGTTAAATAATAAATTTTTATTTTTTGAGCGTGTAACTATTTTTGTGTAAGTAAGCTTACCATATTCATTGCAAAGCGGCATTATTAGGATTTAATACCATTACTCAGTATGTATTAGTCCAATAAGGCGATAAAAAAATATAATCATATCTGCATATATTTTTAACACGTTGTTGGGTAAGTATGTTAATTTGTTCTGTAATAAATTCACTAACATTATCGAGTGTTTGGTGGAGCTTTCCTGAAAAAGCTCTTTTCATTTTCTGCCATATTTTTTCAGCAGGATTTAATTCAGGTGAGTATGGAGGAATAAAAAGTAAAGCAATGTTTTCCGGAATAACTAAATTTTGCCCTTTGTGAAATGCACCGTTATCAAGCATTATAATTTTAAATTCATCGATAGATTGTTTTGAGAACTCATTTAGATATACTTGAAAAGTATCTGTATTGCAATGAGGCATTTCTAATTCAAAGTGATTTCCTGTTATAGGAGAGAATGCTCCAAACAAATATAAAGATTTGAACACCTGCTGAAATAAACAAATCGGCTTAACACCTTTAGCCGTAAGCCCTTTACCATTTCTGGTAAACAACCCAAAGCGACTTTCATCTTAACAATAAAAATCTATTTTTTTGTAGCCTTGAGCTTTTTCAAGGACAATGTTTTGGCAGAGCTGCTGGAAGTTTTTTTAAAAGTTTCTACTGCTTGAACATCTTTTTTTATGTGACTTTTCCTTGCCACTTTTATTTTAGCTTTGTATTTTCTCACTACAAATCCATGAAAGGTTTTATAGTTCAAATCTGTCTTGAAATTTTTATTAAACCAATCCAACAACTCAATAAATCCTGCCATGCCATTAAGAGGATTGTTTAACTGCTCTTTCAAGGCAAGTTCTTGTTCATCTGTTATTTTGCTTGGTTTGTAACCAATATTTGAATGCGACATTAGCAATTTAATCCCCCCGTCAATGTAAAGTTTTCGCCATGTTTGAACGCTATTGTGATTAACCCCTATTTCTTCTGCAACTAAACGTTTGGATATCCCATTGGCTTCATTACGTTTAAAGATCAACAAGGCATGGATGCGCTTGGCTATCATTGGAGGACTATTTTTCATTGCTTTTTTAAGTTCGCTTTCGCTCTGCTTTATTTTAAAGGTTTTTGGTGCTGACATATCTTTTTTTATTGCAAATATATCCTATTATATTTTAGTCCAATACAAATAAAAATATAGTTATTAACATTATTGGACTAATTTATAACAAGTGTTGGTAT
>JBBSPS010000135.1:0-11091 GCA_038258655.1 Bacteroidia bacterium | reverse complement strand
ATTTTGTCCGTTCTCATCAGAATCTTCCCAAGGAGCACCTACAATTAGTTGGTTACCATACATCTCAATATTCCAACCATAAAAATCTTCAGGAGCAAGATCATCACTGGATCCTTTTTGGATTTCATTCCAATTATTATTTGTATCCTTCGAATAGACATAAACCTCACCTGATTCTAATCCGTAGTCGTGTGGAGCACTTACTACAAGATAATCATCCTTGATTATGCAATTAAATCCAAAAGAAGCTTCAGAAGAATGTGAAGAAGATATGATTTTTTCAATTTCGTTCCAATCCCCAGATCCGTCTTTCTCAAAGATATATGTGGCACCAATTCCTCCATTATCATGATATGCCCCAATTGCTATTGTTTCATTGTCGATACTAACCGAACTTCCAAAATATGCTTCAGGCATTGCATCAGAAGCAAATATCTTTTTCAAATATACCCACATTCCATTATTATCCTTCTCAAAAATATGTACCGCTCCTTTTGTATTATCCTCTTCATTTGCACCTACAATAAGATAGTTTTCAGAGAATGCTACTGCTAATCCAAAATTTTCATTAACCTGTGGATTCGGATTTGACAACTTCTGTACCTCAATCCAGTTTCCTGCAATTTTCTCGAAAATATATACACGTCCTTCCCAAGCATTTTCTCCAGGGGCACCAGCCACAATAACATTATTCTGCATGGCAAGTGATGTAGGATTCATACCTAATTTAGCATCATCAGCCAATTCACCAGCAATAATTTTTTGCCCAAAGTCCCAGGATGTGCCATTATAATCATAAACATATAAGGCTCCTGCACGAATTACACCATTTACATCGGCTCTTCCAGCTGCAATAACAATATGATCTTGGGAAATTTTGGCTCCACCACCAAATTCTGCTCCAAAATTAGGATCGGGAGCATCAAAACGTTGCGTATACACCCAATTACCGTTTCCATCCTTCCCATAAACATATGCTGCTCCAGATGCAATATTTTCACGGGATGCACCAACAACTGCAAAATTTTCATTTATTGCTACTGCAGTTCCATACTCTGCTCTTTCTTCTCTATTTATACTTACAACTTTTGCAGTTTGGTTGTATTGGGCATAAATTATAAAGCTAAAGTTATTAATAAATAGAAATAGGCCTGTAAGGAGAATTTTATACATAATAAATAGATTTTATAGGATATAAGGATTATTTTAGAATATTACTTATTTTGCTTGATTATTACCAATACATTTATAATTGAACTAGCAATATTTCAATCTTATATGCGGCAAGTCTTATTAACTGATTAAAAAACAAACCTACATTTCATATAAAAAAATCACAATACCCATAACCATGTAATTTTATATACCTGCTATCAGGTATATAAAAAATTTGTTACTTTTCAGGACTTAAAACTCTATTTAGAATTTCACTTAAGCCCATTTCCTTATTAACTAATCAAAAAATCATTTATACTTTTGCTTTAAAATTTTAAAGAATACTCCAACAAAAGTTTTATATAAAGAACAATCAGAATAATAATATTATGTCGCACTAATTGCGAATTCAAGAAGAAGATTTATGCTATATTTTTCAGGTATTGTTATCGGTTTGTTTGTTTCAGCTTTGTTATTGACAAAAAAAAGAAAAACACAAGCAGATTACATACTATTTGTGTGGATGATTGCACTGACCTTGAACTTATTTCTTTTCTATTTATTTATTTCGCAGTTGGATACGAAATACCCATTTTTACTTGGATGTATTTTTCAACTACCACTTTATCATGGGCCATTATTATACCTTTATACTACATCACTAACCAAAAAGAACGAAATCAGAAAAATTCATCTACTCTATTTTCTACCTATAGTAATTTCATATGCGCTGTTTTTTGATTTTTTTCAACTTTCCTCAGAAGAGAAAATATCTATTTATAACACCGGAGGAGTTGGTTATGAAAATGTTTTATTTATTAACTCGGCTTTAATAATTTTTTCAGGGATTTTCTTCACTATACTTTCCTTTCTGAAATTAAAAGCCTACAAAAAAAAGCTTAAAAACGAGTTTTCTAATACTGAAAAAATCAATCTCAACTGGTTACAATACTTAATAATTGGTATGTCAATTATATGGTTTGTTGTTGTATTTGCTAGCAGCGACAATCAAATCTATACTATTGTTGTTCTTTTTATGATTTTTATTGGCTATTTTGGCATCAGACAGGAAGGCATTTTTACAAAACGCATGGCTCTTCCTTTAGTTTCGCATCAAAATGACAATTTGCAGTTTCCTTTTATTGACAACACTGGGTTAACTATTTCCAAAGAGGAAAAAAGTCAAATTATTCAAACATCAAAATATGAGAAATCTGGACTAACAAATGAAACCGCAATGGAAATTCATTGTTTGCTTTCTCAAAGAATTGATGAAGAACAACTTTATATTAATCCAGAACTAACCTTAAATGAGTTAGCACAGGTATTAGATGTACACCCAAATAATTTATCACAAGTCATTAATACTTTTGAAAATAAAAACTTCTATGATTATATCAATTCCAAAAGAATTGAACATTTTATTAAACTTACATCAAATCCAGAAAATAGAAAGTTTACTATTTTATCTTTAGCTTTTGATAGTGGTTTTAACTCTAAATCTTCCTTCAATAAATATTTTAAAAAAGTTACTGAGGTGACACCCTCAGAGTTTATAAAAACTTTAGAGTAATCTTTTACACCTTGCTGAGAAAGAAATTTATATTTTCTTAATAGTACTTGCCTACAAGGAAGGGCTTCAAAAAATTGAATATTAGTCCCGTCCTACAAGTTAGGTCGATTATTAATTCGGGTTTGACAAATCTTTGCCGAAACAAAATTAATAATCAAATCATGAAAATTAAACTTTTTTTATTTAGAGCCTCACTCTTATTAGTTGTTAGCTCACAAATTTCTTGCACCGAAATAGATCCTGATGAGCCAGGTGCGCTAGTACCTAAAACCGTGGAACAAGATCCCTCATTGCCATCTATTGAATTAAACGGCACAATACTCCATAGTGAAACATTTGGAGACCCAAACAATTCAATGTTGGTATTTTTGCATGGTGGCCCTGGAGGAGACTATAGAAACGGACTAAATGTTAAACAATTGGCTGATGATGGCTATTTCGTTGTTTTCTTTGATCAAAGAAGTGCCGGTCTTTCCCAACGACATAATAAGAATAGCTTTAGTATTCAGCAAACTAGGGATGATCTTACTGCAGTAATTGAGTATTATAAAACTTCTCCAAATCAAAAAGTTTTCCTTTTCGGTCATTCTTGGGGGGCAATTTTAGCAACCTCCTATATAAATTTCTATCCAGAAAAAATTTCGGGAGTAATATTGGCTGAAGCGGGGGGGATGAATTATGATGATCTAAAAGAATACCAAGAAAATAGTAGAAAACTTTTACTTTTTTCGGAAGTAACTAATGATGCTTTATACCTAGACCAATTCTTTACCGGTACTGAAAATCAACATGAAATATTAGATTATAAGCTTGCTGTTCTTTCCTCATTTACTTATGCAGAAGATAATGATGAAGGAATTGAAGGTCCCACTCCATTCTGGAGAAATGGAGCTGTAGTGCTTAACAGACTTGGTGATTTAGCTGAGAAGGACAAATTTGATTTTACAACAAATTTAAATCAATACACTACAAAGGTTTTATTGTTATACAGTCAAAACAACAAATCCTATGGCTTATCCTTTGCCCAAAAAGAATCCAATTATTTTCCTATCTCTGAAATCCAAAGAATTGATGGCACGGGACACGAAATGATCTACTTCAAATGGGAGAATGTTTACCCAAAAGTTCTAGAATATCTTAACGAACTTAATTAAAAATGTACAAAATGATGAAATCAAAATTATTGGCTGTATTGCTTTTTTCAGCCACTTTAAACCTTTTTTCCCAAAACATTAACTGGAAAAGTTTATCCAAAGAACAAAAGCATTTGGTTAATATAAATATAGGCCTTGACTATAGTACAACTCTCGCATTTGGCTATGGTTATCAATTAAATACAAAATTACCTATTGTTTTAAACACGGAGTTATCCCTCCCATTCGGAAATAAACCTTTTAATGACCTTAAATCAAAAATAGGGGGTCAAGTTGAAGTCTTAAGTATTGGAGATTTTTCAACAACAGCAAAAGTTTATGGTGTTTTTAGAAGGTACGGAAGTGAAAATGCAAGACTTCTCAATTTTGGAAGTGAATTCACTGCAGTATCAGGATATTATAAACCTAAATGGCATATTGCTGGAGAATTTGGTTTCGATAAGGCAATTGTTACGAATGTAAAACACGGTGATCGTATGAAAGAGTATAATCCTTCCATTAAAGACGGTTGGTATATTCCAACTGGAGGTAATTTCTTTTATGGTTTACAATCCAGTTATTCGTTTGGAAGCAATGACCTTAACCTAAATGTTGGTAGAAATATTGAACAAGATTTCAAAACAAATAATTTCGTGCCCTACTATTTAAAATTGGGATATGTAAGAAAAATTAAATAAAGAATAATCCGGAAACTTTAAAGGGGGCATAGAACTAGGGCATCAAAAATTTGATTGTTTGATTAGCAGCATCTGTCTAAGTTTTCAGGTTCTAAAGGAGGGTGTAAAGTTAATTTCTAAGTGTTAAAACAGAAAAAAATGTTGATTATTTGTGTTGTTTCTTGACTTAAGTCAAGAAACAACTAAAATGTCATAAATATTTTTACATCCGAATTGCCCCTTTTTTAATCATACGAATTTTAAAAAAAAATGAAAATCAAAAAAACCAATTTACAAGCTATGGAAAAATTAATTAAAAATAATAGCGATTTGAAAATAGATCAAGGCATTTATACAATCCCGAAAAGTAATGATACCAACGAGAAATTTATGGGAGCTCATATGGAATCAGAACATAAAAAACTCAACAATCTTTCGTTTGCCGAGGCATGGAATATTGCTTCCCAGAGTTCATTATTTATGTAAGAATTTAGTGAAAATGATAGTTTCTTCACCAAAGAGCTTTCCATCGAGTACTCTTCCCTCAATAATTATCAGTGTGTGATACCTGATTAGAGGTAAAAAATTATACCAATTTGAAGGTATAGGTATTAGGGCTATTGTGCACTAGTTTCGCCAACATTTTAGACAACTTGATTCAGTTTGTTCCTTAAAATATCTCTGAATGAAAAAATATCAAATAACAATTTTATGAAAAACAGAACCTTTTTTATTATTCTAATCTTTTTAAAATCATAATAAATGAAAATGAAACTAAAACTATTACTGATAACATTGTTATTAGTTTCTTTTATGTCCCATTCACAGGAAAAATATACACTAAGCGGAACTATAAAAGATGTAAAATCAACCGAAACACTTATTGGGGTAAACATCTATATACCTGAGCTGGAGGTGGGTACAAGCACGAACGAATACGGATTTTACTCCTTAACTATTCCTCAGGGAGTTTACACTCTTAATATAACATACTTAGGTTTCCAGCCTCTTACAGAGAGTATATCATTGAACCAAAATACAAAAAAAGACATTTCCATTTTGGAAGAAAGTGAAAGCCTAGATGAAGTTTTAATAACGGAAACTAAGAAAAGAACCGATATTAAAAAAGCGGAGATGAGCTCAAACAAGCTTTCTGTCCAAACAATCAAACAAATGCCAGTAGTATTGGGTGAAGTAGATATAATTAAATCAATTCTTCAACTTCCAGGGGTAACGAATGCCGGGGAAGGTCAATCAGGTTTCAATGTACGTGGAGGAAGTGCAGACCAAAATTTAATCCTTCTCGATGAGGCCTCAATTTATAATGCTTCACATTTATTTGGGTTTTTTTCAGTATTTAATTCTGATGCAATTAAGGATATGAAACTATACAAAGGGGGAATACCAGCTAGATATGGCGGTAGACTTTCTTCGGTTCTCGATATCTATCAAAAAGATGGCAATAATGAAACATATAATTTCTCTGGAGGAATCGGAATCATTTCAAGTAGATTGATGGCCGAAGGACCTATAGTAAAAGAAAGAGGATCTTTTTTGTTAGCGGGTAGGGCTTCATATGGCCATTTGTTCCTTAAACTTTCGGATAATAAAAATTCAGCATCCTTTTATGATTTAAATGCAAAATTTAATTATAAACTTGATAAAAATAACACCCTATTTCTCTCGGGATATTTTGGTAGAGACTTATTTGATCTTAGCAATATTTTTACTAATACGTATGGTAACACCACAGCTAACCTTAGATGGAATCACCTATTTTCAGACAAATTATTTTCAAATGCATCTCTTATTTACAGTGATTATTATTATGGATTAGAACTTGATGTACTTGGATTTAAGTGGGACAGCGGCATACAAAATTTTAATTTCAAATATGACTTTAAGCATTACTTAGGAAATTCCACCAAGCTATCATACGGTCTAAATGCACAATATTATATTTTTAATCCCGGAACTATCAATCCTTTGGGAGAAGACTCTGGTGTCAACCCAAGACAATTATCAAAAAAATATGCTTTTGAACCTGCCATTTATATCGAGGCCGAGCAAAAACTTTCTGAAAAAATTGAAGTAAATTATGGCTTGCGATATGGGCTATTTTATAGACTGGGCAAGCAAGACATCAATATTTATCAAAACAATCAGGCTGTTGTCTTTAATCAAGATTTTCAGATTTATGAAAAAGCAGATCCCATTGGTGTAAGAAGTTATGATAAAAATGAGACAATTGCCAGTTTCAACAACTTAGAACCCCGAATTGCAGTTTCTTATGCATTAAATGACGACCAATCAGTTAAGGCTAGTTATAATAGAATGGTACAGTATCTCCATCTTATATCTAATACCCAATCTCCAACCCCGCTGGATATTTGGGCACCTAGTGATGATTTTTTAAAACCCCAATTTTTAGATCAGGTTGCGCTAGGTTACTACAGAAACTTCAATGAAGACAACTATTCTTTGGAAGTAGAAACATTCTATAAAAAAATCAAAAATAGAGTAGATTATATTGATGGGGCCGAGCTGATTGGAAATGACGCTATAGAACAGGTAGTCCTAAATGGCGAAGGTCGTTCTTATGGTTTGGAAATGATGCTTCGAAAAAATTCCGGGAAACTTACAGGTTGGGTTGCATATACCCTTTCTAGATCAGAACAAAGAACCCCAGGAAGAACAGCTTCAGAAACAGGAATAAATGATGGTAATTGGTACAAATCAGGATATGATAAACTTCATAATTTGGCTATTACCGCAACCTACAAGCATAGTGAAAAATGGAGTTTTGGATCTATATTTAATCTGCAATCTGGACGTCCCGTCACTTTTCCAACAGGACAATATGAATATCAAGGAATTATAATCCCGAGCTTTGGAGCTAGAAATAGGGATAATTTACCAGCTTATCATCATCTAGATATTTCTGCAACATACACTCCAAAACCAAATAAAAAGGAAGGTTGGAGAAGCGAATGGGTATTTGGCATCTATAATATTTATAATCAAAAAAATGCCGCATCTATCGATTTCAGACAAAACTTAGATACAGGTGAAAATGAAGCTGTAAAGTTTTCAATATTCGGTGTGGTTCCAAGTGTAACTTATAATTTTAAATTTTAAAAAGATGAAAAAACTCATATTATTACTCTCTATATTTTTCTTTATAAGCTGTGAAGACGTTATTGATGTTGATTTAGATACAGAAGCACCACGACTAGTTATAGATGCTAATATAAATTGGCAAAAGGGGACATCTGGAAATATCCAGACTATAAATTTATCAACATCTACAGGATATTATCAAGATACTATTCCTAAAGTAACAGGGGCGTCCGTTTTTATAACTAATAGTTCAAATATAACTTTCACATTTCTTGAGGAACTAAGTCCCACAGGAATTTCAGGCAGATATACTTGTAATGATTTTGTTCCAATTATTGGTGAAATTTATAATCTAACAGTAATCTATAATGAACAAACTTATTCTGCAACCGATATATTATTAGCCACTCCAGAGATAACAGATATAGAACAAGAAAATGATCTTGGACTTAATAATGACCAAATTGGAATAAAAGTGAACTTCAATGATTTCCCCTTGCAAGAAAACTTTTTCCTTTCTCGATTTGAAACAATTTTTAGTCCTTTCCCAGAGTTCCAAACATGGAGTGATGAAGCTTTTGAGGGGAACAAAATCTCTGCGCTTTTTGCCCATGAAGATTTAGAAGTTGGAAGCAATATTGACATTTCAATTTTTGGAATTTCGAGGTCTTATTACAATTATATGAACATCCTTATTTCAAATGCCAATGGTGGAGGACCTTTTGGGTTACCGCCAGTAAAAATAAAAGGAAATATAAAAAATGAAACAAATCCTGACAATTATGCACTAGGCTATTTTAGGTTGGGTGAAATAGAAAATAGAATTTACACAGTACAATAGAAAAATACTAAGCCTCTATTTTCAAATATCTATTTGCGAATAGGGGCTACTATTTTTAATAGTTAAAAAAATTAATTCTAATTAAAATTATCAGAATCAAAATAAGATTTATATCATAAAACAAGAAGTTATAAAAATGAAAGCAATAGGATGGATAAAGAAAATACTTTTAGGAATTTTTATTTTATTGTGTACTATAATAATAATTGGGGTTATTTATGAGCAAGTTTCTCGGTCAAGGGGTGAAAAAATAATTCCTGATGGTCAATTTGCTGATATTGGCGGTCATAAACTACATTATTTGAAACAAGGAGAAAATGGGCCAACCGTAGTATTTGAAACAGCATTTGATCCCGCAGGCCACTTGCAGTGGTACAATTTGCAAAAAGAAGTATCAAAGTTTGCAACAACAATTTCTTATGATAGGGCAGGAATTTTATGGAGTGAAAGAGGTAACAATCCAAAAAGTGGAGATAAAATTGCAGAAGAACTTCATTTCTTACTTGAAAAAATCAACGCACCCAAACCTTATATACTTGTTGGTCATTCACTAGGAGGCATGCTTATTAGATTCTATATGGATCAATACCCTAATGATGTGGCAGGTATAATCCTTATAGATAGTGAATGTCCAAATGATGAAGATTATTTATCACCTGAGTTATACGCTATGGTTAGTCAAGGCCTACCGGAAGGTTTTCTAAAATTTGCAAATTCAGTTGGTCTTGCTAGAGTTATTTATAAAGATATGTTTCCACAAACAAAGGAATATAAATATCAAAACACAGTAATGCCAGCCTTACTTCACAAAAGCGCTTATGGGATTCTCGAAGAGGGAAAACAGAATTCCTTTATTAAAAAAGAGGCCAAAAAGATTATAAACTTTGGTAATACCCCGCTCTATGTAATTACTGCAACAGATGAAAACCGATTTGACAGTTTCATAAAGGATAGTACTCTAAGCACTGAAATGGTTAATGCCTGGAATAAAATGCAGCGCGATATGTTAAAGTTATCAACAAATAGCAAACAAATTTTAGTTCCCAATAGCTCCCATTATATAAATCAGGACCAACCCCAGGTTATTGAAGATGCGATTAAAGACATGGTTAAGGAATTAGAAGAAAGTGAAGTGTATTTTAACTCTCATTTTATCAGTTGGTTCAAATCTGATTCTCTATAATTATAGTAATTTTCTAATAATTCGGAATATCACAAATAGATTCTAAATATTTCTCTTGTTCAAATTTTTAAAACCGAATTTTTAATTCAAATGTTATTTCTTGATTTAAGTTAAGAAATAGAGGTTTATTTTATACAATATTTGTTTATAGAAATAACATTCAGTATGTTCAAAAAAGTAGCACTAACACTAATCGTAAATTTCCTTTCTCTTGGAATCTTAATAGCGCAGAGTGATAAAATAACGCAGAGTGATAACAAGAATGATTCTATTAATTTCTCTAGATACTATGTTGGCAGTAATACATTTATGCTTGACAATTTAACAGCAAAAAAATCACCTTCCTTTTATCAGCTGAATATTGGATATAGATTTAATAAGAATAATAGTATATCTATTGAAGCAACCACATGGAAATATTATTTACCGTTAGGAGTTCCTGTGTGGAAATCTTATCGTGCAGATGAGGAGGAATATCCGGGAGATGTAAAGGTATTTGGTATTGGAGTTGTCTATCAACATTTCTTGTGGAAAGGACTATTTACCTCCTTACGAATATTGCCATTAAAAACTATATACACTGATGAATATAACCATAAAATACAAAGTGGATTTCAACTTTTATCAACTATACGATTGGGATATCAAATCTCAATATTTAAAAAGAGGTTCTTTATTGAACCAACTATAGATGGCACATTTTGGCCTATAAATACAAACGTTCCTGAATCTTTTGCTGAAAAAGATAGAAAATGGAATAAATTCCATCTAATTGAACCAGGATTAAATTTTGGATATAATTTTAATTAATCTATGAGAATAATGCAATCAGAAGTTATAAAATTATTCTTAACTGAATGCAATGAATTATCAGCTGTAATCTTGATTTGACAATTTTAAAAAAAATATTTTAAAAAAAATATTTTAAAAATCTATCTTTTTTCCATTTCAAAGACAATATAATTTTAAAATAACGCACTCAAAATATTAAAATTAAGAATTAAAGTTTTTCAAATCAGGAAAGACGATAATCTTAATTCATTCTAATTTAAGGTTAGAAGAATAGAGCGTATAATATAGTCCTAACTTTCAAGGAAGGTCGAAAAACACTTCATTTTAAGTGAAATTTGAACCTTAGAATTATTATTGAAAAATATAGATTATAAAAAGCCATACCGCGGGATAAAATAAAATCACATTAATCATGAAATTTCATATTATAATACTCCTTTTCGTTTTTGCAGTCTCCAATTCTTTTTCACAAAAAAATATTGAATTTGTATATCCTAAAACACCATTTGATAGTGAATTTGCCGCACAAATATTAGACGATACGGGTACTTCAGTTATAAACGGAGCAGCCTTTGTTAATAATAAACCAGTCGGATATTATGTCAAAATATTTCTAT
>JBBSPS010000134.1:0-11147 GCA_038258655.1 Bacteroidia bacterium | reverse complement strand
CTCATTGCGAGATATTTTTTCCTCGCACTAATCTCTCTAATGCAATTAGTGAGTTTAATACACTCCGCTCTAAAATAAGTTTTAATGTTATCCGGCCATATTTAATTAGATGCAATCCAAAATAATCTTTAATTTTTCAGTTATCACGTATCCATTGTTTTTTAATCCCTGTAATTTGGAAACCATGTTTTTGAAACAAGAGCACGCTGGCTTCATTATCAGAGGTAATGTTGGAATACAATTGATGTAAGTTTAATGTAGAAAAACAATATTTAATAAGTAATTCCAATGCTTCAGAAGCATATCCTTTTCTTCTGTCGCTTTTATCTGCAATTAAAATTCCAATTCCTGATCGCAAATGGTTAGGATCAAAATCAAAGAGATCAATGCATCCGACAGATTTGTTCTCCCCATTACAAATAATTAATCGCAACTGTTTTACACTATAAATATCCTGATGAGCAGTGGCAATGTATTGTTCTAAGACAAAACGCGAGAAAGGAACTTGAGTATTACTGACCTTCCAATTCTCTGTATCATTTTCCCATCGATATATAACATCAATATCCCCAGGTTCAATAGCGCGAAGTGAAATGTATTGGTTTTGTAATTTCATTAGAGGTTATTTGAATTCACTTCTTACTTGATCTATGCCCGCATTTATTTCTTTTAAAGTATAAATAGGCAACTGATAATTCTTTTCATCAACAAACAATGATGTTGTATGCTCTATCAATTCTTCGTTCTGAAGTACAGGAAGTAATTCATATAAATAATTTACATTCTTCATAGGCACATCATATACTTCTTCAAAAAATAATTTTATGGGACTTAAGCACGTTGCCACACCTGTATCTACCCTTTGAAATTGTTGTACGTTGGTGATGAAATGCTCATTCAAATACATATCACTAAATATTGCGTGTGGTTTTATTTTTATAAATAAACTAGGGATCTTTCGAAGAGTTGAATTTTTTAATAAAGCACTTACCGAAGTATTGATATTTTGTCCTTTTATGGAAAGTGAATGGTACTGTCCATCTGCAATGATGCCAATATGGGGAGGAATCCTTGTTGCATGGATAACACCGATGTACACGCCTTTCAACAAATTTTTTTCGTTGAAAATTTTATTTATCTCGAGTTTATATGGAGTGCTTATTCCGGCCATCAAATAGTTATATCACCTTTAAATACAAAGGTAGCAGGCCCTTCCAGCCACACATCCGTAAAGGAGTTATCGGAATGCTTATTGAATTTTACTTTTAAATTTCCACCCAGAGTTTTTATATCGCAATAATCCTGTGCTGTGGAAACATTTTTTAGTGAAGCAACTAAAGCTGCCGCTGTTACACCCGTTCCGCAGGAATACGTTTCACCTTCCACACCACGTTCGTAAGTGCGGACAAATAATTCATTGTATTTTTTTTCAATAAAATTAACATTGGTTCCTTCAGCTTTAAAGCGGTTATTATTGCGTATTTTTTTTCCTTCTTCAAACACATTGTAATGTTCTACATCATTTACAAAGGCTACATAATGCGGGGAACCTGTATTTAAATAAGCAAAATCCGCATTCAATTCCACACTCTTTACATCGTTCATCTTAAGTGTGATAAAGCTTGGTTTTACAAGCGCTTCGTGCTCTCCGTCAATTGCAATAAAGTGCGCTTTATCTTTTACTAAACCCAATGTACGCGCAAATTCAGAAATGCAACGCCCTCCGTTTCCACACATGCTGCTTTCATTTCCATCGGAATTGTAATACACCATTTCAAAATCATAACCAGTTTTGTTTTGTAACAGCATCAATCCATCAGCGCCAATTCCAAAACGTCTGTCGCAAAGCTTCGCTACTAAGGCATTGTCAGTACGCTTAAATTTTAGTTCACGATTGTCAATAGTGATAAAATCGTTTCCTGTTCCCTGGTATTTTTGAAATTGAATATTCATACTAATTACTTCAGCTTATTAATGATTGTTTCATCCGTAATGCGTTCGTATTGTTTAAAATCAGCTGCGTAATCAAGTTGATAGACCAATCCCGAATTTTTCAAATATATAATGTCATCTAATTTATACACTTTAAAAACATCAGCCAATAATATTCCATACAACACCATTTTATATTTACTCATCTTGTACCCCTTATAATTCAAAGGTGATTGCCAAAATTCAATATTAAAAAATTGTTTTGAATTGTTTTTATCATCAATAACTCCGCTTACTTTTTGAATTAAAGAATCTTTTGTTGCGCGATTTGTAACAGGATTTAGGTTAATCACTTCCACTGTTTTTATAGAAAGAAGTTCGTCTTTTCGGACTACAACATCATCCTGAGGGTTTATCCCTGAAATCAACAATGAATCTTTTGTTGCGTGAATATTTTTTATAGTATCGGTATTTAAAATATAATCTCTGATAGGAGTATTATTATTCGCGACTGTTTTTTTGTTTTTTGTTTTATTTTCTATTTCTTGTTTTTCATTTGTAGCTTGTATATATATTGATTTTGCCGATGTTTCATTATTTTTAGATGAAAGCGAAAAGGTTTTTGCCACATTTTTATAAAAATTTAATTCTTTGAAATAATCATCTAATTTGAGAATAAAGAAGCCACCAGCAATGACCAATCCTGCCATTAAACCCATAATAAATACTTGTGATGTCTCTTTAAAATTGCGCATTAATTTTAAATAAATAAGTGTGACCCTTTATTTCTTCCGCAAAGTTAATCAACCTTTGTAACGCCTGTTAATTATTGTTAAAAATAAGTATTAACTGCAACATATGGAATACATTTTGTGTTTACATATTCAACTAATTTAGCAGGATAAAAAATAATATAAAATTTTTAATAAAAATGAAAAAAATAGCAAGCGTTTTCTTAATCGCAAGTATTGGTGGATTAACCGCTTTAGGCCTTAATCACCTGTTGGAAGATAAAATAGCTGTGCAAATGTCACAGATTTCATATCAACCACCCGCAAAATACGTAAATATGCCAAGTGTTGGTCCCGAAAGCACTATAGATTTTACCGTTGCGGCAGATATGTCAGTTCACTCGGTTGTGAATGTTAAGACTACTTATCCAATGGAAAGCAATCAAAATCAATACCTATATGATCCTTTTCGTGATTTCTTTGGACAACATCAACCGCAGCAGCGTGAAGCTCCAATGGCAACAGGTTCAGGGGTGATCATATCACAGGATGGATACATTGTTACTAATAATCACGTGGTAAATGGCGCTGATAAAGTAGAAGTTACGTTGAATGATAAACGCAGCTACATTGCTGAAGTGATCGGCAAGGATCCAACAACAGATCTAGCTCTTTTAAAAATAAAGGAAAACGGTTTACAATTTATGAACTATGGAAATTCTGATAATGTGAAAGTAGGCGAGTGGGTATTAGCTGTGGGCAATCCTTTTAATCTTACATCAACTGTTACAGCAGGTATTATAAGTGCAAAAGCACGTAATATAAATATTTTAAACAACGATCCTGAAAGGGGATTGTATCCGATAGAAGCGTATTTGCAAACGGATGCAGCTGTAAATCCAGGGAATAGCGGTGGTGCTTTAGTGAATACAAAAGGCGACCTGATAGGTATTAATTCTGCTATTGCATCTAATACAGGATCTTACACGGGTTATTCATTCGCGATACCTGTAAACATGGTTCGTAAGGTAGTTGCTGATTTGCTGGAGTTTGGTGAGGTACAACGGGCATTTATGGGAGTAAGCATTCGTGATCTGGATTCCAAATTGGCAAAAGAAAAAAGTATCAATGAAATAAAAGGAGTTTATGTAAACGGTTTAACGACAGGTGGTTCAGGAGAAGACGCAGGAATAAAAGAGGGTGATGTGATCATAAAGATCGGAGAATCAACTGTGAACAATGTGCCTGAATTGCAAGAGCAGATCAGTCGTTACCGCCCGGGTGATAAAGTAAATGTAACCTTGAAACGTAACAACGAGGAAAAGATATTGAATATTATTCTTAAAAATAAAAACGGGAATACGGCAGTTGTTGAAAAGCCGAAAGTTGAAGTTGTTTCCGCATTAGGTGCCACGTTTGAGAATATAAATGATTCCGACATGAAAAAATTAAGCATTCAAAATGGATTGCGTATAGCAAAGCTAAATGCCGGTAAATTATTGAGTGCCGGTATCAAGGAAGGTTTTATTATTACCAACGTTGACAAAAAGAAAATCACAAACATTGATGACATAAAAACTGCCCTCGAAAACAAAAAAGGCGGTGTGTTGATTGAAGGAATTTATCCTAATGGGATGAGAGCATACTATGGCTTCGGTTTATAAAATTTATAAACGAAAACGAATTTTAATCGGTTAAACAAACCTATTAATGTAACTATTTTAAAGCTTCATCACTATAAAATTCAAGTTATTAACAACCAGTGAGTTAACATGTGTTATTTTAATCTTAAATAATTGTAAGAATTAATTGCTTTTCAGGTTTAGTTAGGATAACTTTGCATTCGATATAATAGAGCATAAACACCTAAAAATAAAAATGAGACAACTCAAAATAACCAAATCAATTACCAATCGCGAAAGTGCTTCCTTGGATAAATACCTTCAGGAGATTGGACGCGAGGAGTTGATCACAGCCGATGAAGAAGTAGTATTAGCAAAAAAGATCAGAGATGGGGATCAGGCTGCTTTAGAAAAATTAACAAAATCAAATTTACGTTTCGTTGTTTCTGTTGCCAAGCAATATCAAAATCAAGGATTAAGTCTTCCCGATCTTATCAACGAAGGAAATCTTGGTTTGATAAAAGCCGCTAAACGTTTTGATGAAACACGTGGTTTCAAATTCATTTCTTACGCTGTATGGTGGATACGCCAGTCGATTTTACAGGCATTAGCTGAACAATCCCGTATTGTTCGTTTGCCACTGAACCAAGTCGGTTCATTGAACAAAATAAATAAAGCATTTTCAAAATTAGAGCAACAGTTCGAACGTGAGCCAAGTGCAGAAGAATTATCAGCTATTTTGGAACTTCCGCAAGATAAAGTTGCAGATACAATGAGAGTTTCCGGACGCCATGTATCCATGGATGCTCCATTTGTGAATGGGGAAGAAAATAGTTTATTGGATGTATTGATCAATCATGATTCGCCTCGTGCTGATAATTTATTGATGAATGAATCTTTGCAACGAGAGATAGAACGCTCTCTTTCTACATTAACAGACAGAGAACGTGATGTTGTAAAATTATTTTTCGGTATTGGAATCAACCACGGTTTAACGTTGGAAGAGATTGGTGCTAAATTTGACCTTACCCGAGAACGCGTTCGCCAAATCAAAGAAAAAGCGATCAGGAGATTACGTCATAACTCTAGAAGTAAATTATTAAAAACATATCTTGGCTAACATAATACTTGTTGCCAATGCTTGATCCGCATAGAATCTTTGAAAACTATTAAAAGTTAATTCAAGATATTTATGCGGATTTTTTTATTTTTGCATTTCCGAAAAAAATTGTATTAATTCTTATAGTGACACCTAAAAAACTATGGAAGCTACGAAGGGTAAAGCAAAAGATGCATACGAGACTGAATTAAATGAATGGATTGAGCACGAAAAATCTGCGATTGATCTCATCACTATGATTGGAAAACTTTGGTTTGAAAAATCAGTAGAATTAATACTTTTCAGAAATCAATTAGTTGACCGCAGTGCGAGTGAAATAATCAACTTGCATCACTATGCTAAAAATATTGTTAAGAAAGTGATCAGCGTAAAGGATACCACACTTTTAGCAAATCTTATTTATCAAATGGATATTTGTCCTTCCCGTGTCGATATTGGTAAATTAGCGTTTGAATGGCAGCAAGAACAAGGCAGTTATAAATCGGAATCAGATTTTTTAAAAAATAAATTAACTGATTTTATAGGCAAAAAACATAGTATAACCCCTAAAGATGTTATATTATATGGTTTTGGACGTATTGGTCGCTTGGCTGCACGTGAGTTGATCGCGCAAGCAGGGAAAGGTGAACAACTTCGATTAAAAGCAATTGTAACACGTGGCGCAAGTGATTCGGAAATTGTAAAACGTGCCGACCTATTACGTACCGACTCTGTTCATGGCCCTTTTCCGGGAACCATCATTGAAGATTTTGAGAAAAAAGCATTGATCATCAATGGGCATACTGTTTATATGATAGATGCAAAAAACCCTGAAGATGTGGATTATACTCAATATGGAATTAACAATGCCTTGTTAATTGATAACACAGGCGTGTTTCGAGACAGAGCAGAATTAAGCCGGCATTTAAAAGCAAAAGGCGTTTCAAAAGTATTGCTTACTGCTCCCGCTAAAGATATTCCAAATGTTGTTCATGGTGTTAATCAGCATACAGTTGATGTAAAAAGTGAAACTATATTTTCAGCGGCATCTTGTACTACCAATGCCATCATGCCAATACTAAAAGTAGTTCATACGAAATTGGGTATTGTTCGCGGACATATAGAAACAGTTCACTCGTATACTAACGACCAAAATTTACTGGATAATTACCATAAAAAACACAGACGTGGTCGTTCCGCCGCTTTAAATATGGTGATTACCGAAACAGGTGCTGAAAGTGCTATAAAAAAAGTGTTGCCGGAGCTGCTAGGGAAATTTACAGCAAACTCTGTGCGTGTACCCACTCCAAATGTTTCCTTAGCGATCTTGAGTATGACTATTGATAAGGAAGTGACAAAAGAAGATGTGAATGAAATATTAAAAGATGCCGCTTTGAATGGTGAGTTGGTAGAACAAATTCAATATGCTAATTCTAACGAATTGGTATCCACCGATGTGATCGGGAACCCTTGTCCGGCTGTATATGATAGTCAATCAACAATTGTTGCTCCAGATAAGAAAAATATTGTACTGTATGTCTGGTATGATAATGAATATGGTTATACCCGTCAGGTGATACGTTTTTCAAAACATATATCAGAAGTAAGAAGAATGACGTATTATTAAAATAGAACTTTATAAAATAAAAAATGCCCAAGACTTTTTTCTCGGGCATTTTTTATTTCAAAACTATTTAAATCTTATTTCTTCTTCGTTTTTTCAGAGCCTGAAAATTCATACTTTTTCTTTTCAACTCCACCTTTGGATTGAACAACAGTTCCTTCAATATCATAATTGATAATGGTTGCTTCCCATTTAGATGCTTCTTTATCTTCAGTATACTGGGCTTCAATTTTGATCATACGCATTGGTGCATCATCTTCGGTATAAGTAGAGTCCAAGACTATTTTGAATGGGCAAGTGGTCAATGATATTTTATCTTCCATTAAATAAGATTGTATTTTTCCTCCTTTTATCATGATATTGTCCGCTAAGGCTTTACCTCTTCCAGCTGCTTTTAATTCATAAAATTGTACAGCATATTTTTTATCCTCCAACGGTGGTTTCTCTTTTCCTTTTTTTTGAGCGAATGCCGAAAAAGTTGTGAATAAAGCTATTGATAGAATAGCTATTTTAAAAGGGGCGTAGTTTTTCATATTGTTTATTTTAAATTATTCAATATCATCTTTTTGTGAAAATTAAAATTGTATTGTAACTGAAACGTAACCAATTTAAAGAACATCGTTTTAAAATCAGTTATGCCGCAAGGAGAATTGTTGATTTTTAAACAATTCAGCCGTTCGCGGTATAAAACTATACTTTATATTTGTTTTTTGAAAATTATCTAAGGGCTTTCTTTAATGAATATAATTAACATTTTACTATATTATCTGGTTATACTTCCCATTTCATTGCTTCCTTTCCCCATACTTTATGGAGTTTCAAATGTTTTGTATGTTGTATTCTACTATGGTATAGGCTATCGTAAATATATAATTTTGGGTAACATACGTAATTCATTTCCAGAAAAAAATGAAAAGGAACATATTGAAATCTGTAAAAAATTTTACAAGCATTTTTGCGATCTTATTTTAGAAAGTATTAAAACATTTACCATATCGGAAAAAGAGGTAAGAAAGCGTGTGGTATGCAAAAATCCGGAATTGATAAATAAATATTATGATCAGAAACAAAGCGTAATTATTGCAGGCGGTCATTATAATAACTGGGAAATATTTGCTGTAGGCATAGATGCTCTGATAAAGCACAAAGTAATTGGAATTTACAAGCCGTTATCCAATAAATATTTTGATAAAAAAATGCGAAATACCCGTAGTAAATATGGTTTGTATATGATCTCTACCAAAGAAGTAAAAAAAGTTTTTAATGAAGAGATTAATAACCCTACTGCTACGATATTTGCCATTGACCAATCACCATCTAATCCGAAGACCTGTTATTGGATGAATTTTTTAAATCAGGATACTGCGGTATTATTTGGCACCGAGAAATTTGCAAAAGAATATAATTATCCCGTTTTATACGGACGTATCAACAAAGAAAAACGCGGTCATTACAGTTTTGAATTGTTTGAAACAGGCAATCATCCCCAAGATACAGCGTATGGAGAGATCACTGAAAAAACCACTCGTATGCTGGAAGAAGATATTCGGAAAATCCCTGAATACTGGCTCTGGAGCCATAGAAGATGGAAACATACGCGTCCGGCAGAGATAAGAACTGATAATAAAAAAAATAATTAAAAAATAATAAAACATGAAAAAACTATTTATTGCAACAGCGATTATCGCTACAGCTTTCGCAGCTTGTAAACAAGGTAAAAAAGTAACAGAAGCACCAAAACCGGTTGTTCTTGATTGTCCACCAACATATACTTATACTGCGGACATCAAACCAATTATGGAACAATATTGTACCAATTGCCACAATACCAATCAAAAGGCAGGATATAATTTTTTGCTGCTTACAGATGTAAAAAAAGGAGCTACAAATGGATATCTACTTGGGACAATAAAACATGCTTTTGGTTATAGTCCAATGCCGGAAATGGCGCCTCAACTTGATAAGCCCACTATAGATAAAATAGAATGCTGGATAAAAAACGGAATGAAGGAATAATTTCTTGGATAACCATCCGGCGGCAGTTGGAATTACGTAATTATATAGATAATTGTTAAACCAATGAATACCGCTCCATTAGCTGAACGCATGCGTCCAACCAGTTTGGATAACTACATTGGCCAAAAGCACATTGTAGGGGAGGGAGCTATTTTACGAAATGCGATTGAATCCAACCTTCTGCCTTCCATTATTTTATGGGGGCCGCCGGGTGTTGGAAAAACTACGCTTGCAAATATTATCGCGCATCAGCTGAAGCGGCCATTTTTCGCGCTAAGCGCGATCAATTCAGGAGTGAAGGATATACGTGATGTGATTGATAAAGCAAAGAATAACAACCTGTTCACACAAAGTAACCCCATTTTATTTATTGATGAGATTCATAGGTTCAGTAAATCGCAACAGGATTCATTGTTAGGTGCAGTTGAAAAAGGAACAATCACATTGATTGGAGCCACTACGGAAAACCCTTCATTTGAAGTGATATCAGCACTTTTATCGCGTTGCCAGGTATATATCTTAAAAGCTCTGGAAAAAGAAGATCTGTTGGAAATGCTTGCCCTCGCAATGAAAACGGATGTTATCTTAAAAACAAAAAATATTATTATAAAAGAAAACGAAGCATTGTTAAGGCTTTCAGGCGGTGATGGGCGGAAATTATTGAACGTTTTTGAATTGGTAGTGAATACTCTTGGAGGAGATAAAATCGAAATCACCAATGAAAAGGTTACCGGTATTGTTCAGCAAAATATTGCTCTGTATGACAAAGCGGGTGAAAATCATTATGATATTATTTCGGCTTTTATTAAATCAATTCGTGGCAGCGATCCCAACGCGGCTGTTTACTGGCTTGCCAGGATGATAGAAGGGGGTGAAGACCCTTTATTTATTGCTAGAAGATTGCTGATTTTGGCTTCGGAGGATATTGGAAATGCTAATCCTACGGCGTTGGTTATTGCCAACAATTGTTTTCAGGCGGTGAATGTGATCGGCTATCCGGAGTCACGTATCATCTTATCGCAAGCGGTAACGTATTTGGCTGCATCCGCAAAAAGCAATGCGGCATATGTGGCTATAAATGAAGCTCAACAAAAAGTACAAAAAACAGGCGACTTGCCTGTTCCGCTTCATTTGCGTAACGCGCCTACTAAATTGATGAAAGATATCGGTTATGGCGCTGATTATGATTATAAGTATTCACATGAGTACCAAGATAATTTTTCCAACCAAGAATATTTGCCTGACGATATTAGCGGAACAAAATTTTTTGATCCTGGAAATAATGCGAGAGAAAAAGAAATGAGAGAGTATTTGAAAAAATTATGGGGAGATAAATACACATATTAATCCTCAAAAGTAACGCTAGGATCATATACAAATATATGAGCAAGACCAACAGCCATACCACCAATACCTTGTTCTATTATTTGCCAGATAACATCAAGTAACAGGTTTTCTATTTTTGAGCTTGTACTAAAAGAAACTCCTACTACTGTTGCAATTAAAAAAAATAAAAAACCACATGCTGCACCGGATAAGGCTCCTCTTAAAATTGGTTTACGCTTAAAATGCGTTTCCAAATAGTGAATATCAATAGCTTTGGCAACCACAAATCCGAGGATCAAATAGACAATAGCGGCAATAATTAAAAAAACTTCTTTTGGATAAGTAAGGCGAGAATAATCCGTTAGAAATATTCCATGCCAGACATATGAAAGCATAAACATAACAGCAGATGCCACTAACCAGGAAATAAAAAATCGTTTCGTTAACATGATGGGGGAAATCCACTCAATTAGTGGACCTCAAAGATAATTGTTTTTTGTTTTTGTACGAAACATTTTAAATAAAGGTTTACAAAACCATTTTAAATTTAAAATATAGTTCGTTATTTAAGATACATCCAAGAAATATTAGGACATAGTAGCAGTAAAACAACTGAAATATATACCTATGTCCGCACCAAAAGTTTACAAAATATTGTTTCGCCATTTGATACGTTGTAAACTTTTGATATATTTACAGCTAACCCTTCGTAGAAAGTACAGTGGTAATTGAAACAGAAAAAAGAAAACCGAATAACAATAACTATGACACAATTATTTTCCACCCCTTATTTTATT
>JBBSPS010000133.1:0-11204 GCA_038258655.1 Bacteroidia bacterium | reverse complement strand
GTCCTGATGCAAAATTAGTTGCCACTGCCAGCCGTGATAAAACAATAAAAATATGGGATGCCCACACATTTGAATTATTAGTACGTATCAACAAAGAAAATTATGAAGGGCATGTAAACTCAGTAAATAAAGTACTTTGGAGTACTTATGAAAATTATTTAATTTCTACCGGTGATGACAGGGCAATCATGGTGTGGGAAATAAAAGAAATTTAATTCTGATGCAGATAAACTAAAAATGATATCCCTTGAATTCTTTTGTGAATTCTTCAGGCGCAATAGGAGTGTTTACTTGCAGGTTGTAATATTCATACGTTTCAAAAAGACCCTTATCATCAAAAATTTTATTATTTACAGGAAGCAAATATTCTTTATCTATCAATAGTAATGTAAGTTTAGCGTATGCCGTTGGCACTTGTATAACTTGCCCGTTCTTCACATCATTGTACCCGCTTATTTTAGGATTATTTTCTAACACCATGTATTCACTTACACGCAATTTATGTGAGATGCTGGTTAAATTCTCACCTTTTTTTACTGTATAAGGAACCCAGGCAAAATCCGGAAACGATATATTCAGCTTATAACACATTCGGCCATTGTATTTTTCATCAGGAAGTACAATAAAGCATTTATCAAATTTATCTCCTACACGTTTTATTCCTTCTCTTAAAATATCGGCTAAATAATAGAAACCCATTTCGTGAATGGTGTGATGCTGATCCTTACGCATCAATGATCCATAAGGATCCAGATTAAGGTTCATATAAGGAAATGCTCCGGGATTTACCAATGCCTCGCCATTATTAGCGCCTTGTACCCACAATACTTCCGGCCCTTTCAACGATAAATATAACTTACGTGGTGATATTTGTAATTTCACCTGCGACTCGGTATGCTGCATCCTTCCTTTGATACGTTCATTGCACTGCAAATTATAACGCAAGGTTTTAACATTATCTATCGCATCAAAAAGTTTATTGATCAATTCACGGTTGTCGGAATCCACCTTTTCATATTTATAATTGAAAGACGGCATTACTAAGCAAATGCTTATTAATACAACCAATGATACTACATAGCGAATTTTAAATTTCATAATGCATTATATTTAAAATCCATAGCCTTTATAATTTTTCGAAAACTCATCTGCCGCAAATGCTGTATTTATATGAACATTATAAAAATCATATGCTTCAAAAAGCCCTTCATCATCATATACTTTTACACTTATAGGAATAAATGTTTTTTTATCAATATATACGATCGTTTTGTTAGAATATGGAATAGGAATGAGCAATTTTTTTCCTTCTTTTATTGTACTGTAATAACTGGAAAGTTCATTTTTATAACGAATTTTAAAATCACTGGTATTTAGCTTATTAGCGATACTGGAAACTGTTTCGCCTTTACTTGTTACATATTCAATATATTTATATTCCGGATAATTTATCAATATCTGGTAACACTCAATCTTGTTCCATGTAAGGGTTCCTGCGTACTCAAAATGTTTATCAAAATCTTTTGGAGCTTTAATTATTGTATTGCCAATAGTTAAACCGATATATGGAAACCCAAGATCAAAAATGGTATGATGCTGATCTTTCCGCATGATACTTCCATATGGATCTAAATCGAAATTCATAAAAGGCACAGAACTTGAATGTACTATCGCATCTCCATTATTACTGCCTTTTACCCACAATATTTCAATTCCCTTGGGGCTAATAAAATATACTTTCAGGGGGTTTATATTTAATTTTATTTTCGATTCAGCTAATTTTAAATTACCATTTACACGTTCCACTGATTTCACCTCGTATCGCTGCGTTTTAATTTTCTGAATACTATCCAACATTTGATAAATAATTTCCCGGCACGACAAATTGGGACCCGGAATACTGGCTCCAAAAGAAAAAAATGAAATTAAAAATAGTAACGAAAATTTCAAAAGTCGCATGCTGTAAAATCGAAAAAAAATATTAAGAAGTATAACTTTTTGCAAAATTAACAGTTTATAGCAGAATTATGCAGTTACATCAAAGTTTTTGTGGAAACATTCATCTCTTATAATTCTCTTAAATTGCTTATTTTCGTACAAACTAAACTATTATATGAATATAGTAGGTATTATACCCGCACGTTTTCAATCCACACGTTTTCCTGGAAAACCATTGATTGATATTGGTGGAAAATCAATGATACAGCGTGTTTATGAACAATCCAAAAAATCTACTTCATTAGCAGATGTGGTGGTTGCCACAGATGATGAACGAATTGAACAACATATAAAAACTTTTGGCGGTAATGTGGTAATGACTAACAAAAACCACCAAAGCGGTACCGATCGTTGTTTTGAGGCGATTCAAAAATTCTCTTCTTCCGTTGATGTAATAATAAATATACAAGGTGATGAACCTTTTATTCATCCGGAACAAATTGACCTGGTAGCTTCCTGCTTTGATTCCAATAGTGTTCAGATTGCTACGTTGGTGAAAAAAATTAGCATGAACGAGGAGTTGTTCGATGCAAATACACCAAAAGTTCTATTCAATAAAAATAAGGAGGCTATTTATTTTAGTCGCCAAACTATACCTTACATTCGTGGCAAAGAGCAAACAGGATGGTTAAAACAATTTACGTTTTACAAACATATCGGGATTTACGGATACACAACAAAAGTATTGAAGGAAATAACTGCTTTGAAACAATCACCATTGGAGCTAGCAGAAGCTCTTGAGCAATTACGTTGGATCGAGAATGGATATAAAATTAAGGTGGAGATAACTGAATTGGAGAGTGTAGCGATTGATACACCTGATGATTTAAAAAAACTGGAGACGTTTTTATAGAATAATGGAACGCAGATGACGTGGATTTTTATGATAAAAAAAGATTTTTAAAATTAAATCATACGGATCTGCATTCCATTATACTACCTTACCATATCTCAGCTCTCTCTATCTTTGGACGATACATCTTATCACCTTCTTTTACACCGAAGGCATCATAAAATTCCTGCATATTGCTCAACGGCCCGTTACCCCGGAAATTACCCGGCGAATGGGGATTTGTTTGCAGCATATTTTTTAAATATTCCTCTCTGAAATTGGATCTCCAACCTTGCGCCCAAGCCATGAAGAAACGTTGCTCCGCTGTATATCCGTTAATTTTTTCCGGTACAGGTTTTCCCTCTAATGATTTTTTGAATGCATAATAAGAAATTGTTAGTCCACCGAGATCAGCAATGTTTTCGCCTAATGTAAGCGCGCCTTTTACATGCACACTATCAATAGCCACATAATTGTCGAACTGGTTCACGACCATATCCGTTTTTGATTTGAAATTGGATTTATCTTTTTCTGTCCACCAGTTTTTAAGATTTCCATCAGCATCATATTGCGAACCTTCATCATCAAACCCATGTGTTAATTCATGTCCAATGATCGCGCCCATGCTACCATAATTTACAGCATCATCTGCATTCGGATCAAAAAATACGGCTTGCATGATCCCGGCAGGAAAAACAATTTCATTCATTGTAGGATTGTAATACGCATTGATGGTAGGTGTCGTCATTCCCCACTCTGTACGATCAATAGGCTTGCCCAGCTTATTTATCATTTCATTAAATGAATATGTTCTTGCACGCATATAATTTTGCACATAGGAATCATCCTTAATATCCAACGATGAATAATCTTTCCATTTATCAGGATAACCTAATTTTTTCATCACTTTATCCAGTTTCACATTTGCCGCTTTTTTTGTTTCAGCACTCATCCAATCACGACTTTCAATACGAACCCTGTATGCTGCGATCAAATTTTCCACCATTTCTGAAACGCGTTTTTTACTATCTTCTGTAAAATATTTTTCCACAAACACTTGCCCCAATGCATCTCCCAAAGAATTATCAGTAGCTTCCAATGCACGTTTCCAACGAGGTTTTAATACAGGTATGCCATTTAATATTGTTCCATAAAATTTAAAGTGCTCGTTTACAAAATTGTCACTCAATTTACTGGCGTTGGCATCAATTAAGTTCCAACGTAAATATGTTTTCCAATCGTTAATTGAAACCGATTTAATAGAACTGTTTAATTCTTTATAAAATCCCGGTTGACAAACAATAACATCATTTATACCTTTCACTTTAAGAGCATCAAAGTAGGTTGCCCAATTAAAATTTGGAGTAAGGTCAGCCAGCTCTTTTACTGTTTTTTTGTTGTATTGTTTTTCAGGATCACGCAATTCAACTTTTGTCATTGATGCTTTTGCTAAATTCGTTTCAATGTTAAAAATTATTTTTGCATTTTTTTCAGCTACTTCAGGTTTATCACCCAACAATTTAAACATATTTGTAACATGCTCGATGTAAGCCTTTTGAATACCTAACGTGCGTGCATCTTTATTGGTATAATAATCTCTATCGGGCAAACCAAGGCCCCCCTGACTCAATAGAATGACATATTCAGTGCTCTTTTTAGGATCCTGGTCAACACTACCGTTAAACAAAGGATCAACACCAATTGTATTAAATTGTGCAATGGTTTTAATCAGGTCATCATTGGTTTTAATATTGTCGATCAATGCAAATTCATCCTTTAAAGGGCTTGCATCATCTTTATTTAATTTTACAGAATCCATTGCCACAGCATAAAATTCACCGATCTTTTGCGTATTGCTTCCCACTTTAGCTGATTTATCAACTGAAGCAGAGTCTAATATCGCTCTAAGCTTTTTTGTATTTCTCTCTCTCAACTCTTGAAAAGTAGTCCAGCTACTTTCTGATGAAGGAATAGGATTATTTTTTATCCAGTTACCATTTACAAATTGATAGAAATCATCAATAGGTTTTGTAGTACTGTCGATATTCGCCATATCTATACCACTGGTATTCATTACTGTTGCTTCTTTTTTTGCATTACCACCGCATGACGCAAGTGTAATAACCGTTGCAACTATTGAAATTTTTGAAATGTGTTTGTTCATGTTTTTTTAAGATTTGAGCACGAATTTACTTTTAATTGGCAAGATGGCAAAATGATTTTGTTGAATGGTAAATTTTAAGGGTGGATGGTTGATTGGTTTAATAGGAAATTGGTTCATTGGTTGATTAGGTGATGTGTTCACTATTTCAAATTAAATATATTGATCATACTTTCGTCAAAAGGCTTATCTCCCTGAACCATAATCACATAAAAACTTTTAGAAGTTTTATAAAGCAAAAACAAAGTAGGCGTTGGTTTGGTATACTCGAAAAGAATTAGATCTTCGTATTTTGAATTACTAAATGTCATACGATTAATAATACCATAAAAGCCTTTATAATTTGGAGCTTCTATATTTTTAATGATAGAGGATTGCCTATCTAAATTTATTTGCATCGTATCTCTAAACGCTAAATCATATTTTAGATGGATTTCAGGATTTTCATGCGCATTAAGTATTTCACCCGATTTAAATTCTATGGTACCCAATAACATATTCAAATTAACGAGAGTGTTTTTTAAATTTAAACCTTTCAAATCTTTAAATTCCCATATAGAAATAAAATAATGCTCTTTATAATTAAATTGAATTAGGACATCACGTTCTTTAGTATGCCTGATTGCAATCTCACGTATATCTGGAGGGTTATGTGTATCGAATTTAATCGAATCTTTAAATATCCATGAATACTTTCTATAGGTGACCCAGTCGACATCATGAGCATTTTTAAAACTATAATAAATGATATAGGAGTAATAACCAATTACTATTGAGACTACTCCTATTAATATAATTTTAAACTTTTTATTCATTTTATATCAGTAGTTAAACCTGAAACATTTGATCAACACTCCACCACCTTCTCATCTTCAATATACACCAGCAATTTTTCGGTAACCGTGTAACCCATTTGGCCTAACAGATCAGCATATTGTAGAATTTGTTTTTTATGCGCGGGTTTTTCTTCACCCGTTTTATAATCAATAATTACCGCAGACTTATCTTTTAATATTACACGATCCGGGCGAAAAAACTCACCTGAGGCTGTAATAATTTCAGCTTCATTTTTTACAATTGAGCCCGGCACAAAATAGGGTTGTAGCTTTGAAAGCTTTACAATTTTGGAAAGTGTATGTTGCAATTTTTCTTTTTCTTCATTGCTGATCAAACCTTCTGCGCTCATTGAATTTAAGGCAGGTTCAATATCCATTGTTGCATTAATTTTTGCTAAGGCGGTATGAACCATCACTCCATAATCTTTTTTAACTTCCGCTGCTTGTGTATTCCAAATACTTGGCGCTGCTGCACGCATTTTTATTGTATCTCGCCATTGGTTTGAATTAAAAGTTGTAAGTTGTAAATTAGGTGTCAGTGGATGATTGTTAGTTGTTAGCTTAATATTTTTCGATTCTTCACCGAAAGTGTAAACCATTTTTTCTTCTTTCCATTCACCATTTGTTTGATAATGATACGCCAACATATCACTTACATTACCCAAATTATCGGGTGTTTTACCGGGTTTGCCTGAAAGTACATACATGCGCTCTTCAGCACGCGTAAGCGCTACATACAATACATTCAGGTTATCCAATAACGATTTATTTTTTTCCTCTTCATACAAATCAGCGTATTTCGTTTCTATTAAATCCACGCTTGTTGGAACTAAAGCAGAAGGCAACTTTGCAAGTTTTTCATTTTCAAGATCGATCCATAGATTTTTTTTACCGATATCTACTTTGCTGTTAGAGAATGGTAAGATCACAATCGGAAACTCCAACCCCTTCGCACGGTGAATGGTCATGATACTTACAGCGTTCATTCCCTGAGGAACGATCAATGAGGCTTTTGTTTTTCTATCTTCCCAATAGTCAATAAAATCATTCAGATTATTGTTTTTTTTGATTGTATAATTCAAAACTTCATCCAAAAAAAATTGGATATAGGCATTGGGCGTGGTATTCAGCTTAAACGTGTTTATTAATTCTTCACACAATTCATAAAGTGCCATTTTTGAAAAACGAGAAACGCTGAAATTTATTCCTGCTGATCTTAATACAGATAACAATCCGGATTTGTTTTTTTGTGATAAAACTGTATCAATAGTTGTTTCAGGAAGTTTATTTGAAGCCACTAAATATTCTAAGATCTCAGTATGTGTAATAACATCCGTAGTATTTGCCAGATATTTTAATATGGAATGTAAAAAATTTATTTCCACTGAATTACTTAACAACAGTGAATCGGGAGAAATCACTTCAATATTTTTTTCGGTGAGATAATTGGCAATATCACTTCCATCGGTATTTTTGCGAACCAAAATAGCGATGTCCTTTAATTGATAGCCTTGTTCCAAAAGATGTAAAATAATTTCATGTGTACGAATTTTATTCAGATCACGAAATTCCTCTTTCTCTCCTTCAATAAATTCAACTTGTACAAAACCACCGGTGTTTTCCGGATTAAAACCTTGTTCCAAATTTTCGTAAATACTCTGATACTTTGTGTTTAATTTATTTGCCAGTGTCCTGAATATAGAATTATTAAATTCAATCACTTCACGTTTGCTTCTATAATTTTTATCGAGCACTTGCGGATTATGGTTTCGGATAAGGGCTTCCTGTCGCTCTAATACCAACGGATTATCATGATGTTTAAATATTTCCGGCAATGTAGCAAATTGCTCCACTTCGCCTCCGCGCCAGCGATAAATAGCTTGTTTGCCGTCACCTACAAGCATGGTAAAATGCCCGCTTGCAAGTGAATTATCAATCAACGGCAACAAATTTTGAAATTGCAAAACAGATGTATCCTGAAATTCATCGATCAGATAATTAGTGTATCGTTCACCCAAACGCTCATAAATAAAAGGAATTGGCTCAACCGATACAATTTTAGCGATCATTTTATTGAATTCGGAAATGTGTAAAATATTATTTTCCGCCTTGTATTCATTTAATATTTTTTCGATTTCATTCAATACTGCTAACGAATAAATATTTTTATTAATAAGGGTGAATAGTATATAATCCGAATAATCCTCATCTTTTATTATTTGAATACTATTGAAACAATCCAGTAACCCTGATTTAATAGTATCAACATCTGATTTTAATTGTTCTGAAACTTTTCCACCATACCATTTATCTTCCCCTACAGTTGCTTTTACATACGTGTTTGGTGAGATATAATCCATTCTGCCTTTCGCTAATTTCTCAAAATAAGCTGCAATACCTTTATCTCCATAATAAAAATCCTTACTCGTTAATCCGCAATTTTTAATTTGCTGACAAGCTTTTTCAGCTTCTATAATTACAGAATTTTCAAATTTTTTAATTTCAGAAAATAGTGTGTCTTTTATTTTAAAAAAATCATCAACACGCAAATGCCTTAATTTATCAATATATATAGCGCCTTCCTCATTCAACAGGTTTTTAGCAAAATTTTTCAGATCATTTTCAATGTGCCAACTTTTTTCATCATCCGTTTTACTTTCGGTATATTCTACCAACGCTTTTGTAAGCGCTTCATCATTTCCGATCTGAGCAATCAAAAGGTCGATGGCTTGTGAAAGTAATTTATCATCATCCATCTCAATCTCAAAACTCATTGGTAATTTCAGATCAAATGCAAAAGTGCGAACCACTTTATGCACAAAGCTGTCGATAGTGCCAATAGCAAAATCAGAATAATTATGAAGTATCGCGGTTAAAATATTCTGCGCTCTTTTACGAATGGTCTTTTCATCTAGCACCTGCCGATCATTTAATTTTTTATGCTCTTTCAATGCAACTAATAGGGTTTTAGTTCCGTTAGAAATAGCGGTATAATCATCTTCTGAAAGTTCTTTTAGCGCTCTAATGATCCGCTCTTTCATTTCTGCAGCCGCTTTATTGGTAAATGTTACAGCCAATATATGTTTATATGCTTGTGGAGGGTTTGCACCATCATTTAGTGCCAATGCCAGGTATTCTTTTACCAACGTAAAAGTTTTTCCTGACCCGGCTGATGATTTATAAACGGTGAAATTTTTATCGGACATGTAAATTTGTAAAAAAACCTTATTGTTAATGACATTCTTACGTTGCAAATTACGCATTTATTGAGTACTATTGTATAGTAAAATCAACCTCAAATGAGAAAAACGCCTATTCTCCTTTTTGCCTTTTTAATTAGCATAAATAATTTTATGCATTCACAGGAATTTATTGTTGTTCCCGGAAATTTAATAGTAATGCTTAATTCCGATGCGGATGCTTACAAACTTTCGGAACAGTTTTATTATTTGAACGATGTAAAAACAGATCTAAAAGTAGAGCGCGTCCTTTCTGAATCTATGCACATTTATTTATTTGATTTTAATGCCGCAATAATTGATCAAACCCAACTGTTAAATGCCGTTAAAAAAGATCATTCCGTAAAAATCGCACAATTCAATCATACATTCAAAGAGCGTGTAATACCTAATGATACTCAATTTGGAGTGATGTGGGACATGAATAACACGGGGCAAAGCGGCGGCGTAATCGATGCGGACATTGATGCTCCTGAAGCCTGGAATATTACAACCGGTGGATTGACGTCACAAGGTGATACTATTGTGGTAGCGGTTGTTGATGGGGGTTATGATTTGACACAACAAGATCTGAATTTTTGGAAAAATTATAAAGAGATTCCTAACAATGGAATTGACGATGATAATAACGGTTATATAGATGATCATGATGGCTGGGATGCCATAGCAGGGAATGATAACCTTACCGTAGCCGCCCATGGAACACATGTATGTGGAACTATTGGAGCAAAAGGAAACAATGGAGTAGGAGTTACTGGTGTAAATTGGAATGTAAAAATAATGCCTGTATCTTATGGCTCCGGAAACCTGGAATCAGGAGCAATTGCATCATATGCTTACATACGTGATCAACGACGATTATATAATAAAACCAATGGGGCAAAAGGTGCATTTGTAGTTTCTACCAATTCATCCTTTGGTGTTGATTTAGGAAAACCCTCTGCTTACCCTTTGTGGTGTGCTATGTACGATTCATTAGGCGCAGTAGGGATTTTAAGCGCGGGAGCCACTGCAAATCAAAATTACAATGTAGATACACAAGGCGATATCCCCACAGCCTGCACCAGTAAATGGTTAATTAGTGTTACAAATACTACCCGTACGGATGCCAAAAACGGTAGCTGTGGTTATGGTTTAACCTCCATTGACCTGGGTTCTCCCGGAACCAATATAACCTCAACATTGCCGGGTAATACATATGGTACAATGACAGGAACTTCAATGGCTACCCCACATATAGCAGGAGCCATTGCATTGATGTATTCGGTGCCTTGTTCCGAATTGATAACCAATTATAAAACTGATCCGGCTGGTGTTGCATTAATGGTTAAAGATTCATTACTCAATGCCACCGATCCTATTGCTGCTTTAAACGGAATAACTGTTACCGGTGGTCGATTAAATTTATATAAAGCAGTAAAATCAATACAAAATTATTGTATCGCTGTTGCAGTTCCAGAAAATGAAACAGCAGATAATAAACTTGAAATTAAAAGTGTTTATCCAAATCCTGCAAGCAATAGTTTAAGTATTGTTTATTCAAGTTATGAAAACGTAAGTATTAGTATTGTGAATGTATTAGGACAGGAAATAAAGCGTATTCAAGGAAATAATACCAAAGGAGAGCAACATGTCCAAATCGATTTGAGTTCAATTGATAAAGGAATTTATTTTATTAGTGTCAATGCAAGTAACAAAAAATCAAATACGATGAAGATTGTTGTTTACTAAGAATTTTTGTCAATGGCAGAGCTTAAAACAAAATCAACAAAAATAAATGTTGATGATTTTCTAAACAAAATTTCAGATCAACAAAAACGTGAAGATGGTTTTGCGATATTAAAAAATGATGCAACAAACCACAAAAGAAAAACCAAAAATGTGGGGAACAAGTATAGTTGGTTTTGGTGATGCTCATCTTAAATACGGAAGTGGAAGAGAACTTGATTGGTTTATCATTGGTTTTTCGCCTCGCAAAACAAGTATTACACTTTATATTCATTAGTGGACGGAAAGATACAAAACCAGGTCTTTCAATAGCTTAGAAGCATTGATTTCATTGAAAGCCATTTTTTTGTAAGCAAGCCAGCCCCTACTAAAATCTAACAAGTGTTGAAAAACAAATCAGTTTGTGTATT
>JBBSPS010000132.1:0-11234 GCA_038258655.1 Bacteroidia bacterium | reverse complement strand
GGGGATAGCTATTATCCAAAACCTTTTTATTGAAATTACTAACTTGATTGAGTATATTGAAAATCAGCTTAAATGTAATATGTTAGTGCATTCCGAAGGTTATCATAAATACAATCTAACAAAAAGTGTATAGTAGTTTAGTTAAAAGGTTAAAACTAATTAAAAAAATACAGGTAGCAACTTATCAGTTAGGCAATAAACTAACAGCCCGTGTTCATTTTTTGAAAGAGGAAAAGAAAACATTTTTGTTAAATTCTTACGTGAAAAAATACATTTATATATCACTTCTTATACTCAATTGCGTTTTAGAAAGCTCGTTCTCTCCAAAATTCAAGCCAGTATTCACCATTAAAACAATAGTGATAGACGCCGGGCATGGCGGAAAGGATCCGGGATGCCATGGCAGCAAATATAAAGAGAAGGATATAGCGCTGGCTGTGGCGCTTAAATTAGGCAAATTCATTGAAGACAACATGAAGGATGTAAAAGTAATTTACACCCGTAAAACTGATGTATTCGTAGAGTTACAAGAACGCGCTGAGATCGCTAACCGTGCCAAAGCCGACCTGTTCATTTGTGTTCATTGTAATTCGGCATGCGTTCGTGATAAAAAGCTGAGGCGTGACGTATGCAAAGATGAAGTACGCGGTGCGGAAACATATGTAATGGGAATTAAAAATGAACAAGGTAAGCTGGATGTAGCAAAGCGGGAGAACTCAGCGATCCTATTGGAAGATAATTATGCGAAAAAGTATAATGGTTTTGACCCTAACTCAGATGAATCCTATATTATAATGAGCATGTTTACGGATACTTACCTCGATCAAAGTTTAAATTTCGCTTCAAAAGTTCAAAATCAATATAAAGGCAAAGCCGGACGGGTTGATAAGGGTGTTAAACGGGCCAGTTTATGGGTGTTATGGCGCACTTATATGCCAAGTGTATTAACTGAGATCGGCTATTTGACCAACCCGGAAGAAGAACAATTTTTAGGTTCGGAAAAAGGACAAAATTATATTGCCTCAGGTATTTTCAAAGCATTTCGCGGATATAAGGATGAACTAGAAGGCTCAATAAAAAAATATGATGATTCTTTTGAAAAACAAGAGGCATACAAAATGACGAAAGAAGATTCTATTGAAGTGGAGGCCAATAAAAAATTGAATACTACTGTTCCTGAAAAGATTGATACTACGGTAATTGAAGTGAAACCGCTAAAGGAAAACGCTAAAAAAAATATTCCTGAAACTAAAAAAACAGCGGACACGGTTGTTAAAATTGATATCGGAAAAGGAGCTGAGATCGATAAAAAATTAACTGAACCTATATCTATGCCTATCGTTTATAAGGTGCAAATTATTTCTTCTGACAAAAAAATGCCCTTGGATGGAGATAAATTAAAAGGTATTGAAAATTCGGGAGAATACATGGATAAAGGAATTTACAAATATACTGCGGGGGAATTTACAAAATCAGAAGATGCAGTTAAACTCCAAGGTCAATTAAGAAAAAATGGATTTCCTGATGCTTTTGTAATCACGATGAAAGATGGTAAAAGAGTATCTCTAAAATAATGGCCCAGCCCCAATTCATCGAGGCGAGGTATCTTTTAAATAATAGCCACATATTCTGAGATTATTTATAAAATCAAGGTATGGAAAATGATTTAGATTATTGACACTAATTTTCACGAATTCGAAAAATAAGGATTAGTGTAATTCGTGTTGTATTTTAGCCTTATATCTGTGAATCTGTGGCGCAAAATAAACCCTGCCAAAGCTGCGCGGTATTAGTTGAATAAACTACGTCGTTTTAACAAGGTTTAAAATAGATTCAAAGATCAAACGCCCATCCGTATTATTTAATTCTCCATCAGCAGCACGTTCAGGATGAGGCATCATTCCAAATACATTTTTTCCGGCATTACAAACTCCCGCAATATTTTCTATAGAGCCATTAACATTCGCTGCGTCAGTGATAGCTGCATTTTTATCGCAATAGCGAAAAAGAATTTGTCCATTAATATTTAATTTTTTTAATGTATCCGCATCAGCATAAAAACGCCCTTCGCCATGTGCGATCGGTACTTTCAGAGCTTTTTGTTTGGGTATGTTAGAAGTAATCAGGCTATCGTTATTCTCCGCTTTGATATATACATTTTTGCAAATAAATTTTCGTTCAGTATTATGCAATAAAGCACCGGGAACAAGTCCTGCTTCACATAATATTTGGAATCCATTACAAACACCCAATACATATCCTCCTTTATTGGCAAACTCAATTACTTTTTCCATAATTGGCGAAAAACGAGCAATGGCCCCAGAACGTAAATAATCTCCATACGAAAAACCTCCGGGAAGTACAACAAAATCAGCGCCCTTAAGGTCCGTGTCTTTATGCCATAATTCCACCACTTCCTGCTTCATTATAGTACGAAGTACATAGATCATATCTTGGTCACAGTTCGACCCCGGAAAAATAACCACTCCAAATTTGCTCATACCGTTTTCAAAAATTTATTCTGTAAAGTTAAAAATTAAATAAGCGGAATAGCTTTTTGTTGGCAGAATGTTCAAAAATAATAACCGATCAGGTTAACAAAAATAGCCGCTACAAGTAATAAAAATAAAAATTCTGCCCACCACTGTTTTTTAATATTCAGGAAAAAGTTAGCACAAAAAACAGAAGTGGGAATTGCCATAGCTGCAAAATATTTTGTAGAAATTTCAGGAGCAATAAATACGGATAGACCCGAGAAAATAAAAAACCAAATTAGTAATACAATTCCTTTTCTTGATTTCTGGGCTCCACTGGTTAGTACCCCAAATAATTTTCCGAAGGAAAATAAAACAATTAACCAGCCTATTCCCAACATAAAATAGAAACTTTTTGGCAAATCCAAACTAGGCTTTTCCTTCAAAACAGGGAAGAATAGCTTGTTGTACCAAAAATAATTTAATCTATTATTCCAGAAATAAAATGTAATAATAAAAAGATAAGGTATAATCACTCCTATGAATGAAATAACCCATTCCCGCCAATTAAAAGGACGTAAAAGGATAAAACCAATTCCTAATAATGGAAGGAAAATAACTGACGGAAAATAAAAAAGCGTAGCAATTGAAACCAAAAGACCCGCATCAAAAACTTGCGAAAAAGCGACATCCTTGCGATATGAACTTAATAATTTATTAATAGCGAATAATAAAAATAAGTTAGCAAACAACGGGGGATACAATGTAAGCATAGCGTTGTTATTGCTTATAAATAAAATATAAAACAATGCTGGCAGGTAGGACTGTTTTGTAAGCACCTCATTTTTGGTAATAATGTAATTGAGCACAAATGCTTCGCTTGTTATTAATAAAAAAGCGATAAATGTATTTAACCAAGGGAATCTGATAAGCCCTCCTGCAATTAATTCATACAAGGGCATTGTATATTTTATGGATAGAATAGATGGTGCAATAAACCCGAACACCCATATTGCAAAAGCAATAAATGGCAGAAAAACAAATGCCGAGGCGTTATTGGATTTAAAAAAACGTATAAACATAATCTGTGCTTAAAATTAGCTTATTTTTTTATGGATTATTGATAAAATTTGTACATTTGAACACATATTAATTATAAAACTTTCCGCTATGAATATGACAGATGTTTTTAATGCAACCGGGCATTTTTTTCAATGGACATTTAAAATTATGAAAGGTTTAGGACAAGCTCCTAATATATTTTTCTGGCTGTTAATAATCGTTTTGATAGTAACATGGTTACGTATGCAAACTAAATTTAACAAAGAAGCGAAGGAAAAGAACACCTTGCAATAATATATATTTATTAAAAAAGCCCCACCTGATTGTTCAGGTGGGGCTTTTTTATTGATAATTTTAAGAGCATTATCGCAAATCATTCCCAATATCTCTTCTATAATATTTCCCTTCATAATCAATGCGTTCCGCATTGGAAAATGATTTTTTCAATGCTTCATCCATTGTATTTCCATAGGATGTAACTGCAATCACACGCCCGCCATTGGTTATTATTTTGTTATCTTTAAATCTAGTTCCTGCATGAAAAGCAATACTATCAGTTACTTTATCCAAACTCATAATTTCTTTTCCTTTTTCATACTCTTCCGGATAACCTCCGGCAACAAGCATAACAGTTGTTACAAACCGCTGATCCACTTCAAAGGTCTTTTCATTTAAATTGCCATTTGCAACACCTTCAAACAGATCAAGCAGATCGGATTTAATACGTGGAACAACTACTTCCGTTTCCGGATCGCCCATACGAACATTGTATTCAATTACATAAGGCTCTCCATTCATATTCATCAGCCCAATAAAAATAAAACCTTTGTAAACAATGCCTTCTTTTTTTAACCCGTTAATAGTCGGTATCACCACACGCTCTTCCACTTTTTTGATAAAGTCTTCACCCACAAAAGGCACCGGTGATATAGCCCCCATTCCACCTGTATTTAAACCTATATCCCCTTCGCCAATTCGTTTATAATCTTTAGCAGCAGGTAATATTTTGTAAGAGTTTCCATCAGTTAAAACAAAAACCGAAAGTTCAATTCCTTTTAAAAACTCTTCTATCACTACTTTTGCTGATGCATTACCAAACTTAGCATTGGCAAGCATTTCTGTTAATTCAATTTTTGCTTCTGCTAATGTATTTGGAATTACAACTCCCTTACCTGCAGCTAAGCCATCTGCTTTTAATACGTAAGGTGGTTTTAATGTTTCCAAGAACTTCAACCCTTCAGCTAATGTTTCTTTTGTAAAGGTTTCATATTTAGCGGTTGGTATATTATGACGGAACATGAATCGCTTGGAAAAATCTTTGCTACCTTCTAATTGTGCTCCATCTTTTTTGGGTCCTATTACAGGAATATTTTTTAATTGTACATCCGCCAAAAAGAAATCATGAATACCTTTTACCAATGGATCTTCCGGACCAACAACAACCATTGTTATATTATTTTCCAACACCAGTTTTTTTACTGCGTCAAAATCTGTTGCAGAAATAGTTACATTTGTTCCGCACATTGCAGTACCTGCATTGCCGGGGGCAATAAATAATTTACCAATCTTTTTACTTTGAGATAATTTCCATGCAAATGCATGTTCGCGCCCACCGGAGCCTAAGATTAAAATATTCATTTTACAAAGAAACAAAAAAAGACCTCACCCCTAACCCCTCTCCTTGAAAAAGGAGAGGTGAATATCAAATAGAAAAATTTACCTTTGATCTATGATCATCAGACCAAAAATTTTCAACGATTACAACATCATCGCTGCGCAAAGCACACGCTTAGGCGGAATAAGCCCTGCGCCTTTTGCATCTATGAATTTGGGCTTATCTGTAAATGATACGAAAGAAAATGTGTTGCAAAATCGGAAATTATTTTTTGAAGGATTAGGAATCAAATTAGATCAACTTGCCATTAGTAAACAGGTACACGGTAATGACGTACAAATAATAACCGAACCGATAATGGAAGGAGATTTTGATGCGAAAATTACCAAAAAACGAAACATCTTTTTAGTCATCTCCATAGCTGATTGCACTCCTATTTTAATTTATGATACAAAAAATAATGCAGTTGCAGCAATACATGCAGGCTGGAAAGGAACGATTGGGAAAATTGTTTCGCATACCTTATTGAAAATGAAAAATAATTATGGAACAGTTGGTGTTGATTGCAAAGCATACATTGGTGCTTGTATTGGTTATGACAATTTTGAAGTGGGAGAAGATGTTGCACAACATTTTGATGCTGCTTTTAAACGGTTTGATACTACAAAACAAAAATATTTTGTGGACTTGAAAGCTGTCAACAAACAACAGTTAATAGATTTTGGTATAAAACCAGAAAATATAGAAATATCAAACTATTGCACCGTACAAAACAATGATCTCTTTTTTTCTCACCGAAAAGAAAAAGGGATGACAGGAAGAATGATGGCAGTGATTGGGATTAAATGACCTCACCCCTGCCCCTCTCCTTGAAAAAAGGAGAGGGGTGTGTTACGATAATCTTCAAACGCTTTCCCATTAACTTTGTGATAATGTTAATTACTTCGATAGATTTAACAAGTGTAGGGCGAGTCCTTCTTCTTCTTTCAAGGAGAAGGATTTAGGATGAGGTCTTTTTTAGCAGATTTCTCAAGAATTTTTTTTATTACTGAATCAATGTTAAACACAATCTCATCATTTGTAAATCGAATAATTTTAAAACCCATGTCAATTAAATTTTCATCTCTTAATTTATCTTTCTCTTGTTGATCGTACGCAAGATGAATTTCTCCATCAACTTCAATAACTAATCTTGCGGTAGCACAATAAAAATCAACAATGTAATTCCCAATGCTATGTTGCCGTTTAAATTTTAACCCATTCAATTTGCCATTTCTCACTTCTTGCCACAAAATATCTTCAGAGGGAGTTGAATCCTTTCGAAGCCTCCTTCTTATTTCTTTTAATGATGCTTTGTTATGTACTTTCATAAATATATCTCGCACCCTTCCTTCTCCTTCGTGGAGAAAGAGGTGTACGATAAAATTTTGATTATAAATTAAATATATTCATTTACTAGATTTTGCTAGTGTGTTAGCAAGTCTTTCTCTTTTTTCAAGGAGAAGGATTTTGGATGAGGTCTATAACGGTATATTCCCGTGCTTTTTCTTCGGCAACTTCGCCACTTTATTTTTAAGCATTCCAAATGCTTTGATCAATTTTTCACGGGTATCTTCCGGTTTGATCACTTCATCAATATATCCTCGTTCAGCAGCACGATATGGATTTGCAAAGTGTTCGATATAATCTTTTTCTTCTTTTTTAAGATCTGCAGAACCTTTGAAGATAATCTCTACTGCACCTTTTGCACCCATCACTGCAATTTCAGCTGATGGCCAAGCATAATTCATATCAGCACCAATGTGTTTGCTATTCATCACATCATATGCTCCACCGTATGCCTTACGCGTTATAACGGTAATGCGAGGAACTGTTGCTTCGCAGAAAGCATATAATAATTTAGCGCCATTGGTAATAATGGCATTCCATTCCTGATCTGTACCCGGCAAAAAGCCCGGTACATCTTCAAATACCAATAAAGGAATATTGAATGAATCGCAGAAACGTACAAACCGAGCAGCTTTGGTAGATGAGTCAATATCCAATACGCCCGCTAAAAATGCAGGCTGGTTGGCAACAATTCCAATACTTTTACCTGCTAATCGTGCAAAACCTACAACAATATTTTCCGCAAAATTTTTATGAACTTCTAAAAATGAATCTGTATCGATCACTCCATTGATAACATCCCGCATATCATACGGTTGATTTGGATTTGCAGGAATGATCGTATTCAATACCTCCCGTTTTTCGTTACCACTACTTTCATAAGCAACACTGGGAGCATTATCCTCACAATTCTGAGGCATATAACTCAACAATGCTTTAATATTATTTATGCATTCGATCTCATTCGCACAAGAAAAATGTGTAACTCCCGATTTTGTTGAATGAGTTGATGCCCCTCCTAATTCCTCGCTTGATATTTCTTCATGCGTTACTGTTTTTACAACGTTAGGACCCGTCACAAACATATAGGAAGTATTTTCTACCATCATAATAAAATCGGTGATAGCCGGCGAATACACAGCGCCGCCTGCACAAGGCCCCATAATAGCTGATAACTGAGGGATCACGCCCGATGCTAATGTATTACGATAAAATATATCTGCATAACCCCCTAATGAAACTACACCTTCCTGAATACGCGCTCCGCCACTATCATTCAACCCGATCACAGGCGCGCCATTTTGCATTGCGAGATCCATAATTCGGCAAATTTTTTCAGCATGTGTCTCGCTTAATGACCCTCCAAACACAGTGAAATCTTGTGAGAACACATACACCAAACGTCCGTTAATAGTTCCGTACCCGGTTATTACCCCATCACCCAAATATTTTTCGCGTTCCAAACCAAACTCTGTAGAACGGTGCGTAACAAACATTCCTATTTCTTCGAATGAACCTTCATCCATTAAAAAATGTAAACGCTCACGAGCAGTTAACTTGCCTTTTTTATGTTGCGATTCAATGCGCTTTTCCCCTCCTCCCAATTGGGCCTCGGCAATTTTTTTATTTAACTCTTCTATTTTATTTTTCATATTTTTATTTTACTATTGCATATAATTTTGCGTCAATATATTTTCCATCTTTTAAATAAGCCTTCTTTAGGGTTCCTTCATATTGGAAACCACATTTTTCAATTAAGTGTTGTGAAGTTAAATTAAAATCATAAATAGTAGCTTCCAACCGCACTAAATTATAATTAGAAAACACATAATTTGTAAATGTATTTATTGCTTTGGTCATAATCCCCCTGCCTCTATATGGTTTTGCAATCCAATACCCAATTTCATCTTTGTGTGAATTTACCGTATAATTTCCAAGCAATTCAATACTACCAATAAGGTTATCATTTGCATTTCTTATATGAAAACCCATTGCACGATTGTATTTTATAATTTTTTCATTACAAAGATTTATGAACCAAATAGCTTTCTCCTTTGTATAAATTTTAGGTATCATTAACGTATTGTTATAAATAGCATCATCATTTAAATATTCTAACATGTTATTAATATCTTTTTCAGAAATCCGAGTAGATAAATAATGATCCCCGTCAATACTAATTTTTAATTCTTCCATAAACCTAAGTTATTAATCAAAAATATGAAATTATCTGGTTAATTTTATTCTTAACTTTGACTAATTCCCTTTTGCAAAATGAATATTGAAGAGTTAAGAGATTATTGTCTCTCAAAGAAAGGAGTGAAAGAAACATTACCTTTTGGACCCGAAACACTTGTTTTTAAAGTAATGGGGAAAGTTTTTTTATTGACAGGATTGGATAGCAAACCTTTGCAATTTAATGTAAAATGTGATCCTGAAAAAGCAATTGAATTACGGGAAGAATTTGAGTGTGTTCTTCCCGGTTATCACATGAATAAAAAACATTGGAATACCATTATTATAGATAAAACTGCAAATAAAAAACAATTGCACAAATGGATCACGGACTCTTATAATCTTGTAGTATCCGGACTTTCAAAAACAGAACAAAAAAAATTGACTCAGTTATAAGTCAACTTTTTCAAATTATTTTCACAAATCAAAAATCTGTGATACTCTTTTTACTCAGATTGAAAATCTGTGATGCTGTTTTGCGCAGATTAAAAATCTGTTATACTCTCTATCTTCTTCTTCCCCAATGTCCGGGGATCCATTTTGAACCTCGGGGGCCATCCATCCAATGCCCTTCTATCCATACTTTACCCGCCCTTGGTTCTGCCCAATGGCCTTCCACCCAAATATATTGTTGTTGCCTTTTATTCCATCGCCATCCTTCTTCAATCCATATATGTCTTGGGCTGGGGATAGGTGGCCTTAGAATTACCACCGGGGGACGCAATGGACGAACTCTTACAAAAAACTGAGCGTTAGCTGTATGTAAGCCAAGCATTATTGTCATTATTATAATTAGCTTTTTCATTTTTGAATATTTTATACTATGACCGGATTTAACTTCATTGGTTTAAACATCATCAAAATTAAGTAGCTTTGTATATAAAAATATTAAAAAAATGAAAACGGCTTTACGTTATTTTATTCAAGGATTAATTATTACCGTACCAGTAGTAATTACAGCTATTGTAGTTTACAAAATAATCGCATTTGTAGGTTCTCTCTTTAGTGTTTTTGGAGTTATTGTTAGTCCCTTAATAGACCCTTTTATTGTACTATTTAGTGTTATCATATTGATTTTTTTGGCCGGATTGTTAGGCTCCTCCATTATTTTGCAACCTCTGTTTAATTTTTTTGATCATGCAATGCAGCATACACCTCTTATCAAAACAGTGTATTCATCAATGAAAGATCTGTTATCCGCTTTTGTAGGAAGCAAAAAGCGTTTTAATAAACCTGTTTTGGTTACCATTAATAAAGAGAATAAGATTCAACAATTGGGGTTTGTTACCCAGGAAGACCTTAGCGAACTTCATATAAAATCAGGCATCGTAGCGGTATACATGCCTTTGTCATATTCCTTTTCAGGAAATTTATTGATTGTCCCTATTGATCACATTACTATTATAACGGCTTCTTCGTCCGAAGTCATGAAATTTATTGTATCAGGAGGAGTTACTGATTTTGATTAATAATTTTTTTTTAATTTTTTTATGTATCTTGTTGTATTAATTCTTAAAATATAAGAACTATGAAAAAGACTCTGACAATTACACTTGCATTAAGCCTTACAGTTTTTGGTTTTGCTCAAAAAATAAAAGTAAAAGAATCACGTGAAAGCATTGGTGGTGGTAATAACAACGCATTAGTGGTGATAATGTATGGTGTAACCCCTGATGAGGTGCAAGAAGCATTCAAATCATTTATGAAATCGTATGGCGGAAAAAGAAGCGAAAAAGATGGGGGTGTTTTTATTGACCATGCTTTGGTTAAAGACATTAGCAATAATACAATCGATATTTACGGGAAAGCACAAGGATCAAAAGGTGATAAAGAAATTAAGTTTGCAGTTGCTTTTGATCTGGGAGGAGCATTTCTAAATTCATCGGATCATAAAAGTCAGTACAATGTTGCGGAAAAAATTGTAAAAGAATTTGCAATGAAAGGAACAAAAGATGCGATTGAAAGTCAGTTAAAAGTAGCTCAAAAAGCCCAATCCAAATTAGAAGATCAATTGAAAGATCTTGAAAAAGAGAATAAAAATTTGACCGGAGATGTTGAAGATTATAAAGCAAAGATCAAAAAAGCCGAAGATGAAATTGCATCAAATAAAGACAAAATCAAAAAAGCGGAAGGTGACATTGTAACAAATAAGAGTAATCAGGACAAGAAAAAACCTGAAATAGAGGCTCAGAAAAAAATAGTTACAGAAATTGATTCGAAACTAAAAGCGGTGGAATAAATGATTGTAACCATATATCAATTTTTATAACAATTTGCTAAAATTTTTAATAGAAATATAATTCGGTTCCCCTTTCCATTTGGGAGTGTAAATTAAACTGTGCTATTTAGATTTATTAAATTTGCAATATTAAGCGAAGCGGAGTTGAGCAATGCTGGAGAGCAACTCAACAAGGAATAGCTTAATCCGATAGCGTATACAGAGGTTGATAATTCAGCCT